>JBLNBJ010000046.1:0-29781 GCA_050259835.1 Ignavibacteria bacterium
TGTCGACCAGCGGGATGAGGCGATAGCCGACTTCCAGGCCGAGCACATCGAGCGGGGCGACGTCGTTCCAGGTGGCTTCTTGCGCTTCCGGCAGCGGAGGCGGGGCCACGGTGACCGGAGCGGCGGCAACGCGTTGTTCCGAGCGCATCATCTTCCAGGAGAGCCAGCCCAGGCTGGAAGCGAGCAACATGAAGACGAAGTTGGGCATGCCCGGCACCAGGCCGAGGAAGCCGACGATGGCGGCGGTGATGGCGAGCACCCGCCAGTTGCGGAACATCTGGCCCATGAACTGCTGGCCGATGTCGCGCTCGTCCGACACGCGCGTCACCACCATGCCGGCCGCGATGGAAATGATCAGGCCGGGCACCTGGGCAACCAAGCCGTCACCGATGGTCAGCAGGGTATAGTTCTTTGCCGCCAGGGCGATTTCCATGTTGTGCTGGAAGACGCCGACGATCAGGCCACCCACCACGTTGATGAGCATGATGACGATGCCGGCGACGGCGTCGCCGCGCACGAACTTCGAGGCACCGTCCATGGAGCCGTAGAACTGGCTCTCGCGGGCGATCTCCTTGCGGCGGTTGCGTGCATCCTCCTCGCCGATGAGGCCGGCGTTGAGGTCGGCGTCGATGGCCATCTGCTTGCCCGGCATGGCGTCCAGGGTGAAACGGGCCGACACTTCGGCCACGCGCCCGGCGCCCTTGGTGATGACGACGAAGTTGATGATCGTGAGGATCACGAACACCACGATGCCCACTGCGTAGTTGCCGCCGACCAGGAACTGGCCGAAGGCCTCGATGACCCGGCCCGCGGCGTCCGGTCCGGTGTGGCCGCGCAGCAGCACGACGCGCGCCGAGGCGACATTCAGCGACAGGCGCAGCAGCGTGGTCACCAGCAGCACCGTCGGGAACACCGAGAAGTCGAGCGGCTTCAGCGTGTACATCGCCACCAGCATCACCATCACCGACAGCGCGATGTTGAAGGTGAAGAAGACGTCGAGCGCGAACGGCGGCAGCGGCAGCACCATCATCGACAGGATGAGGATGATCAGCGCCGGCGCGGCGAGCGCCTTGAGGTTGTTGCGCGTCAGCAGGCCCTGCACGGTGAGCGCGCCGTTCATTCAATCGCCCCCGGGTCCATGCCCGCCGGCACGGCGATCGCCGCGGGCGCCTGGGGCGGCAGCAGCTTGCCGCCGCTGCCGAGGAACTGGTTGAGCTGGTAGACGTAGGCCATCACCTCGGCCACGGCCGTGTAGAGCGTCGCCGGGATCTGGTCGCCGATTTCGGCATGCTTGAAGAGGGCACGCGCCAGCGGCGGCGCCTCGACGATCGGCACGTCGTTTTCGTCGGCCAGCTCGCGGATCTTCTGCGCGATCAGGTTCATGCCCTTCGCCACCACCTGCGGCGCCGCCATGTCCTCGTCGTAGCGCAGCGCAACCGCGAAGTGGGTCGGGTTGGTCACGACCACCTGCGCCTTCGGCACTTCCGCCATCATGCGGTTGCGCGCCATCTGGCGCTGCTGGCTGCGGATGCGCGCCTTGAGCTGCGGATCGCCTTCCATTTCCTTGTATTCCTGGCGCACCTCTTCCTTGGTCATCTTGAGGCGCGAATAGTATTGCCAGAGCTGGAAGGGCACGTCGATGGCGGCGATGATGGCCAGGCCGCCGACCAGGGCCGCGGAAGCGAACAGCAGCATATGCCCGGTCGAAACCATCGCGACGTCGACCTGCTGCCCGATCAGCGCGAACAGCTTGTCTTCCTCGTGGCGCACCACCCACCAGATGATGGCGCCGATCAGCAGGGCCTTGAGCACCGCCTTGACCAGTTCGCCGAAGGCATGCATCGAGAACATGCGCTTGAAGCCGGCGATCGGGTCGAGGCGCGACAGGTTCGGCGTCAGCGCCTGCGTCGAGAACACCCAGCCGCCCAGCAGCAGCGGGCTGGCGAGCGCGGCCAGGATGGTGAGCAGGAAGATCGGGGAAACCAGCGTGAGCGCCTCGAACGACAGCTCGACGAACAGGTTGCTCATGGCCTTGGTGTCGAAGCCGGCGTCGCGGCCGAAGCTCAGGCCATGGCGCATGATGCCGCCGGCGTGCGAAGACATCCACGAACTCAGCGACCACAGCCCGCCGACGGCCGAGGCCATGACGAGAAAGGCCATCAGTTCGCGCGATTGCGGAACATTGCCTTCTTCGCGGGCCTTCTCGAGCCGTCGACTTGACGGTGATTCTGTGCGTTCGAGGTCGCTGTCTTCAGCCAAGGGCATTCCCCTCCATGCCGGCAATTATTGCCGCCCGCATCAAGGGCAAAGCTCGGAAACAGGGCAGGTAATCGGGCCTTATTTGAGGCCGGCCGCGACCGCAGGCGCGGGCGAAAAAAAGGGCCCGCGCTGCGGGCCCTTTTTCGGGACGTTGGAACTCAGGCGGCGATGGCCTCGGGAACGATGAAGGCCGAGCGCGGCACGCCGCGGCCGTCGCCGAGTCCCTGCATCAGTTCCTTCATATCCAGGATCAGGACGATCTGGCCGTTCGACAGCGTGGTGACGCCCGCGACGCCCTTCGGACGGAAGTCCTCGAGCGACTTGATCACCGCGTCCTCGCGGCCCATGAAGCCGTCGATGGCGAGGATGAAGGTGTGTTCGGCCGTCTGCATCAGCACGCCGTACTGCGCCACGTCCACCGGCTGCCAGCCGAGCAGGTAGTGCAGCGGGTAGATCGGCATCACTTCGCCGCGCACCACCATGGTGGCGCGGCCGCCGACTTCCTGCACCTGGCCGACGTCGATCGGCAGGATCTCGCGCACCATCGACAGCGGCACCGCGAACGGCTGGTTGCCGAGCTGCACCAGCAGCACCGGCAGGATGGCCAGCGTCAGCGGCAGCGAGATGACGAAGGTGGAGCCCTTCCCGGCCGAGGACTTGATCTCGATCGAGCCGTTGAGCTTGGCGATGTTGGTCTTGACGACGTCCATGCCGACGCCGCGGCCCGAAACGTCGGAGGCCACATCCTTGGTCGAGAAGCCGGGCAGGAAGATCAGGTTGAAGCTCTGCCGCTCGTCCATGGTGTTGGCCTCTTCATCCGTGATGAGGCCTTTCTGGAGCGCCTTGGCGCGCAGCTTCTCGGGGTTCATGCCGCGACCGTCGTCGGCGATGATCAGCACGATGTGGTCGCCTTCCTGACGCGCTTCGAGCCGCACCGGCGCCTTTTCGGGCTTGCCGGCGGCGCGGCGCTCCTCGACGGTCTCGACGCCGTGGTCCACCGCATTGCGGATCAGGTGGATGATCGGATCGGAAAGATCTTCGATCATCGTCTTGTCGATTTCGGTCTCTTCGCCGACCAGCACCAGCTCGACGTCCTTGCCCAGGCTGCGGGCGAGATCGCGGGCGATGCGCGGGTACTTCTGGAACAGCCGGCCGATCGGCTGCATGCGGGTCTTCATCACCGCGTTCTGCAGGTCGGACACCAAGAGGTCGAGCTGGCTGACGGCCTGGTCGAGCGCGTGCAGCGTGTCGGTGTCGGAACGGCCGTTCAGGATGTCGCTGCGCAGCGAGGTCAGGCGGTTCTTGGTCAGGCCGATTTCGCCGGAGAGGTTGAGCACTTGGTCGAGACGCGAAGTGTCGACGCGGATCGAGTTGTCGCGGGTCTTCTCGTCCGGGCGGCGGCCGCCTGCCGGGCCCTGGTAGCCGGGCTTGTCGGACACGCGGCGGCCGACGGCCTGCTTGATGATGTCGTCGGGCGTCTTGCCGGCGACGTCGGTATGCACGGGCGCCGGCGCAGCGGCGGCAGCCGGCGCGGCACCGGTGACGGCGTTGAAGAGGTTGTCCCAGTTCGGCCCGGCAGCGGGCGCGCCGGCGGCAGGGGCCGCGGCCGGGACGGCGGCAGGCGCGGGCGCGGCGGCGGCAGGCGCGCTGGCGACCACCTTCTGGCCGGCGATCGCCGCCTTCAGGTTCTCGATGAGTCCGGCGTCGGCCGGCGGCGGCTGCACGCCGCGCTCGAGGTAGCCGAACATGTCGCGCACCACGGCGGTGGCGGCGAGGATGCTGTCCATGACTTCCTTGGTCAGCACGAGTTCGCCGTTGCGCAGCTTGTCGAACAGGTTTTCGGTCAGGTGGCAGAGCGTCACCAGCTCCGTCGCATTGAGGAAGCCCGCGCCCCCCTTGATCGTGTGGAAGCCGCGGAAGATGTCGTTCAGCAGCTTGCGATCTTCAGGCGCATGCTCGAGATCGATGAGCATGTTGTCGACGCCCGAGAGCAGGTCGGTGGCTTCCACCAGGAAATCCTGCAGCAGGTCTTCCATGCCTTGAAAATCGCTCATGCCATTTTCCTTTCCATGTTTTCACGAGCGATTTCAGAGGAGGCTAATGCGCGCGAAGCGCGTGTTATGCCGGAACTAAAGTCGCTCATGCCTTTTCCCTTTCCTATTGCCCCGGGTCAGAAACCCAGGCTTTCCAGCAGATCGTCTACCTGCGCCTGGCTCGTCACCACGTCCGAGCGCCCATCCGCGTTGATCACGGGTCCGTTCATCAAACCTTCCGGTGCCGCCGCCTTGCGCTCCTCGGGCATCACCTCGATCAGCACCTTGAGCAACTGGCCCTCGAGGCCCTGCACCATCTCGACGACCTTCTTGATCACCTGGCCGGTGAGATCCTGGAAGTCCTGCGCCATCATGATTTCGGTGAGCTGCGCGTTGGTGGCCTTGATCTTGTCCGGCGCACCGGTGAAGAACGCGCGCGAATCGGCCGCCAGCGCCTTGAACTCGTCGACCGACAGCTGGTTGGAGAACATGCGCTCCCAGCGCGCGCCCAGCGCTTCCGATTCGGCCAGCAGGCGATCCTGCAGCGGCTTGGCGATGTCCGTGGCGTTGAGCACGCGGCTGGCGGCCTGCTCGGTCATCTGCGCGATGTAGGTGAGGCGTTCGCGCGTGTCCGGCATGCGGTTGGCCGAGTCCTTCAGCATCTTGTCGTAGCCGAGTTCGCGCAGCGAATCGTGCAGCAGGCGCGCCATGTGGCCGATGCGGTTGAACGCGACTTCCTGCGGCGAGCCTTCGTCGGCCGCCGGCGCCTCGGCCCCGGCGGCTGCCGGCGCGGCGACCTGTTCGGAGGACACCGAATCGAACAGCGCCTGCAGTTCGTCGGAGTCGCCGGAAGCGTCGGACGACCGGGCCGCGGCCGGCGCGGGCGCCGGTGCCGGCTCGGGCGGACTGCCTGCGGCGATGGTGTCGAACAGCGCCTGGAGGTCTTCGGAATCGCCGGATTCGTCGAAATTTACGGGTTTGCCCATTCTGCTGTCTCGTCCGTGCGACGGGCTCAGAGGCCCATCTTCTCGAAAATCTTGACCATCTTCTCGTTCAGCGTCGCCGCCGTGAAAGGCTTGACGATGTACCCGGAAGCACCCGCCTGCGCCGCTGCGATGATGTTCTCCTTCTTCGCCTCAGCGGTGATCATCAGCACCGGCAGGCTCTTCAGCGCACCGTCGGCGCGGATGCTCTGCAGCAGCGTGAGGCCGTCCATGTTCGGCATGTTCCAGTCGGTGATGACGAAGTCGATGCCGCCGGCCGACTTGAGCCGCTGCAGCGCGACCGCGCCGTCCTCGGCCTCTTCGACGTTGGTGAAGCCCAACTCCTTGAGCAGGTTGCGCACGATGCGGCGCATCGTCGAGAAGTCGTCGACGACGAGGAATCGGATCTTGCTGGGATCAACTGCCATGTATCACTCCGCCTCAATCAATCTCTGTGGGATCGCGCCAGCAGCGGGCGCAGCGTCTCGGCCAGCGCCTCGGCGTCGAACTTGGCGACATACGCGTCCACGCCGACGCTCTTGCCCATCGAGCGGTTGGCCTCGGACGACAGCGACGAATGCATCACGACCGGGATGCCGTCGAAGCGTTGGTCCGACTTGATGTTCTTGGTCAGCACGTAGCCGTCCATTTCCGGCATCTCGGCGTCGACCATGATGACGCTCACTTCGTCGCGCAGGTCGCGGTTGGTCTGCTGGCAATGCGCCGCCATGCCGGACAGGCGCGTCCAAGCCTCCATGCCGTTCAGGGCGTGCTTGTGCTTGACGCCGAGCTTGTCGAGCACTTCGGCGATCTTCTTGCGCGCCACGGCCGAGTCGTCGACGAAGAAGACGTTGTGGTCATCGGCCGCCTCGGCGCGCTCGATCTGCGGGATCACCGCTTCGCCGAAGGTATTGGCCATGATCTGCTCGACGTCCACGATCGAAACCAGCTTGCCGTCCGGCAGCTCGGTGATCGCGGTGATGTAGGCGTGGGAGCCGCTGGTCACCGATTCCGGCGCGCGCACGCGGTCCCACTCGACGCGGATGATGCGGTCGACGCCGTGCACCAGGAAGCCCAGCGTGCGCTTGCTGTACTCGGTGACCATCATTGAACTGCCCAGCTCGGGCGGCGCATCGGCCAGCGCCATCACCTTGGAGAGGGAGACGCAGGGGATGACGTTGCCGCGCAGGCTGATCAGTCCTTCCACGCCGGACGGCATGTTGGGCGCCTTGGTGATCGCGGGCGTCTTGCTGACCTCGCGCACCTTGAACACGTTGATGCCGAAGGTCTCGTGGGTGCCCAGCGAGAACAGCAGGATCTCCATGCGGTTGGAGCCGGCCAGCTTGGTGCGCGCATCGACGGACTCGAGCAGCGGCGCCGGTCCGGAACCGGAGGTCAGGATCGATTGAAGCGACGGTTGAGGGGCGTTCATGGAGCGGCTCCTTGTTCAGCGGCGGCTTCGCCTTCCGCGCGCAGCAGCAGACGGGTGAGCGTCTCGGCCAGGCGCTGGGGCTCGAACTTCGGCACGTACTCGTCGACGCCGACCGACTTGCCGAGCTGCATGTTCGACATCGACGACAGCGACGAATGCATGATCACGGGGATGCCCGCGAAGCGCGGGTCGGACTTGATGTTCTTGGTCAGGATGTAGCCGTCCATTTCCGGCATCTCGACGTCGGTGAGGATCAGCTGAACCATGTCGCGGACCTTGCGGCCGGTGGAATCGGCGTAGTTGGCGATCTTCTGCATCTCTTCCCAAGCCATGCGGCCGTTGATCGCGGCGATCGACTTGATGCCCAGCACGTTGAGGGTGCGCTCGATCTGGTTGCGCGCCACCGACGAGTCGTCGGCATAGAGGATCGTCAGATCGCTGCGATTGAGCGGCTCGATCGCGGTGAACTTGTACTCGTCGTCCTGCTTGGCGGTCTCGGCCAGCACGCGCTCGACGTCGAGCATCATGACCAAGCGGTTGTCGGCCAGTTCGGTGACGGCGGTCACCAGGCCGCCGAGGTTGGCGGTCAGCATTTCCGGCGGCACGCGCATCTGCGCCCAGTCGAGCCGCAGGATGGTATCGACGGCTTCCACCAGGAAGCCCTGGGTATGGCCGTTGTATTCGGTCACGATCATGATGTCGCGCGGCGACTCGGGCTGCATGCCCACGTATTCCGCCAGGTCCACCACCGGCACCAGCACGCCGCGCAGGCTCACCATGCCCTTGACCGACGACGGCATGTCGGGCGCCGCCGTGATCGGCGGCGTGCGCATCACTTCGCGCACCTTGAAGACGTTGATGCCGAATGTCTCGCGCCGGCCGGTACGGTTGTCGACGCCGAGCGAGAACAGGAGGATTTCCAGCTTGTTCGTACCCGCCAGGCGGGTGCGCGCGTCAATGTTCTTCAGCAAATCGGACATATCCGAACCTTTCGCCAGATCTTCCCCGGATTTAGGAGCTTGGGATGTTAAGACATTTTGCCCCGCCGAACGGGCGCGGGGCCGTGCGCCGCCGGCGCGGGCCGATTGGCCGACCGTGGTGGTCGGCTATTCGGTCCGGTAGCCGATGCGGAAACCGCCCCAGTGACGCCCCTTGACGTAGATGGGTGCCGAGATGTCGTGCATGATCTCGCCGGTGTCGCGCCGGTAGGTCTGCAGCAGGAACGGTATCTCGTGAGTGCCGCAGCGCTTGCCCACCTTGTCGCCGAAAATGCGCTTGGTGCGGTTGCCGACGAAGTCCTTCTTCTCGTCGCCGGTGAGGGGCTGGCTGAAGCGGGTGTTGTGGGTCGGCACGTAGCCGCCAGTGTCGCAGCCGATCGCGTAGGCGATCTCCTTGTGCGCGTTGAGCAGCGGCTCCTGGATCGGCGGCAGCAGCCGGTCGCACAGCGTGTCGAAGCGCGTGCGGTACTTGGGCGGCTTGGTGTTGCCGATCTGCTCGTAATTGCGGTCGAACAGGTCCTCGAGCTTGATCGCGTTGCCGTCGACCGCGGCCTCGAGCGCGCGGCCGATCCTGCTCGCCGCGTCCTGCACGATCTCGGGCATGCCTTGATGGATCTTGCGCGCCGCCTCACCCGCCTCGCCGAGCTTGAAGACCGTGCCAATCTCCTCGAGGTTGGTGGCCAGGTAGTCGAGGTGCGTGGCTTCCGCAAGCGTGCCGCGGGCGCCTTCGGTGTTGCGTTCCGCCAGTCCGATGATGCTCGTGACGTGCTCGGCGATGGCGCGCGCCTTTTCGTTCTGCTCGGCCATCGAGCGGGCGATCGCGTCGACCTTCTCCATGGTTTCCTGCGCGCCCTGGTTGATCTGTTCCAGCGCCTGCGCGGCCTCGCGCGCCAGTTCGGCGCCGTGGCGGGCCTGTCCCGAACCTTCGCGGACGGCGGCGATGGCGCTCTGCGTCTCGCTCTGGATCGCCGCGATCATGGTGGCGATCTCGGCAGTGGCCGCGGTCGTGCGTTCGGCGAGCTTCCTCACCTCGTCGGCCACCACGGCGAAGCCGCGTCCCTGCTCGCCGGCGCGCGCCGCCTCGATGGCCGCATTGAGCGCCAGCAGGTTGGTCTGGTCGGCGATCTCGCGGATCGTATTGGCGATGCCCGAGATGGCCTCGGAACGTTCCGCCAGGGTGGCGATCACCTTGGCCGACTCCTCGACGGAGTGGGCGACGCGTTCGATCTCGGCCGAGGCGGCACCGACGATCTTTGCGCCGCGCGTCGAGTGTTCGCGGGCGGCCTGGGCGATGCGCGCCGTCCCGTCTGCGTTCTCGGCCACCGCGGCGATGCCGCCTGACAGTTCGGCAACGGCTTCGGCCGCGCTCTCGGCCGCCGCGTTCTGGCTTTCCGAACTGCCGACCGTGTCCTTGGCCTCCAGGATCAGCTTGTCGGCCGCTTCCCCGACCTGCTGCGCCGTGAAGACGATGCGCGTCACGATGCCCTGGAAGCTGGCGATGAGTTCGTTGTAGGCGCGTGCGGTGGGCGCGATGCCGCTGCCCGGCGAAACGAGGGCGCGCCGCGCCAGATCGCCGTCGCTACGCGTCGAGTCGATCGTCTCGCGCAGCCGTTCGAGCGGCGTTCCGAGCGAACGGGCGGCGACCATCGCCGGCACCACCGCGACGACCAATCCGACGAGAACGTAGAAGGCCACGATGCCGGCCGTCGGCGTCGCTCCGGCCAGATAGACGCCAAACAGGCCGGCGCCGGCCACCAGCAGTCCCGCGAACCCATGGGCGAGCCGCGCGTGAATCGTCACTCTGGACGCAGACATATTTCCTCCACCCCACTGTCGTGCCGCCCTGGAACGGGGGCATGGCCGGCTATTGGTTGCCGGATCTCGCCACGGACTTTATGACTTTCGGGGGACAAAGACAAGCCCCGGCCGGCAGGCGGCGGGCGGCCTCAGACGGCGCCTGCGTCGTGCTCCTGGGCAGGCGAGAGCGCGAATACGACGGTGGCGGTGTTGCCCAGCTTGTTGAATTCAAAGCTGGAGGAAAGCGCCCGGATGAGCGCCAGGCCGCGGCCGAAAGGCGCTTCGGCCGCCGTCCCCTGGCCGAGCACCGCGGGATGGTCGAACCCCGGCCCGGTGTCGCGGCAGACGATGCGCAGCCAGGCGCCGCCGGCGTGCTCGAACTGTTCGATCTCGAGTTCGATCTCGCCGGCCTCGAGCGCCGCCAGGCGCTCCTCGCGCGCCCGCACGTAGCGCTCCATGCCCTCGGCGTCGGTCTTCTGGCGCGAATCCAGCCGCAGCAGGCCGTGATCCAGCGAGTTGTTGAACAGCTCGGAAAGGATGACGAAGAGCTCCCCCGAGCGATCGCGCCCCCCGCCGATCTGGGCGACGAGGCCGTGCAGCAGCGGCACCACATCCACTTCGCGCAATTCGTGGGCGCCCAGGCGCAGCCGGAAGCACCAGCCGCCGTCATGCGCTCCCACCGCCACGCCGGACGGCGCCGCGGCCGGCTCGACCGTGACGGCCTGGGGCTGGCCCTGCACCAGCACGAGTGCCACGTCGTCAGCCATCGGCGCGCTGCCACGGTGCTTCATCAGCGCCGAGACGATGCGCTCCAGGCGCGTGCCCGCCGGACCGGCCGCAATCGCGGCGTTCAGGCGTTCCAAGCCGAAGGCTTCGCCCTCGCGACCCTCGGCCTCCACCAGGCCGTCGGAATAGAGCAGCAGTTGCTGCGTGGGACCGAAGGCGCGGGTTTCCGTGGTTGCCTCGAATTCCTCGTCCGTGAGCAGGCCGAGCGGCAGATGGCGCTGAACGCAGGCCGGCTCGGCCGGCCCGAAGGCCGACATCAGGAGCGGCGCCGGGTTGCCGCCGTTCCATATCCGGACATAGGCCTCGCGGAAGTCGATGGCCGCCACGGTGGCGGCCACGAAGCGGCCCTCGGGCAGGAACTGCCGGATCTTGGCGTTCATCTCGCGCACGATGGCGTCGATGCCGAAGCCCTTCTCCGTCATGCGGTAGAACGGCGCAATGATGGGCAGCACGTTGATGGCCGCCACCAGGCCGTGGCCGGGACCGTCGGCGAGCAGCACGTGCAGCGCGCGGCCCGGTGTGCGCGCCGCGGCAATGACGTCGCCGCCGAAGGCGGCGGCGGGCGACAGCCAGTGGCGCACCGCGGCGTCCTCGAGCTTGTCGGCGTTGACCAGGTAGCGCAGCAGGTGTTCGGCGATGCGCCGCTCCTCTTCCGCCGCGAGATAGTGCCGGGTCAGTTCATTGGCGCGCTCGCGCTCGTGGCGCTGCATCGCCAGCAGACGCTCGATCACCTTGAGGCGCGCATCCAGCATCTCGGCCGAGACCGGCTTGATCACATAGGCGTCGGCGCCGGCGGCCAGCGCCCGGATCTGCAGCTGGTCGTCGCGATGTCCGGTCAGGAACATCACCGGCTGCCAGCTGCCGCCGGCGCGGCGCTGGACTTCCTGCGTCAGCGCGAAGCCGTCCATCCCGGGCATATGGATGTCGGTGACGACGAGATCGGGAAGCTCGCTGTCGTAGAGCGAGAGCGCGTCGGCACCGTTGCTGACGCCGATGACGACATGCCCGAGGCGCGTCAGCTCGCGCCGGGCGAATAGGAGGTCGTCGGGATTGTCCTCGACCAAGAGTATCTTCATGGCCGAAGAGCGGTAAGGATCAGCTGATCTGGAACAGCTTGCCGAAATTGGCGATTTCGATGACCTGCTTGACCGCTCCGCGGCAGTTGGCGAGGGAAACGTTCTTGCCGGCGCTGCGCGCCTTGTCGCGCAGCATCAGCAGCATGCCGAGCGCCGAACTGTCCAGGTAGTCCACCGCAGCGAAGTCCACCAGAATCTCCTGGGACCCGTCGCCCTTCAGCACCTGGTCGACGGCGTCGCGGAATTCGCGGTGCGCGTTGAAGTCGAAACGCCCGCTCAGGCGAATGACACTGCGTCCGTCCGTCGATGAAACCGTGGTTTCCATGAAAGAGCCCCTTGTAGTGTTCTCACGCTGCGGCAGAGTATATAGCCTAGCGCGCCTGGCGGTCCCACTGGCGCAACTTGGCCAGGATGCGCGCCGCGATCTCGGGCAGCGGCGCCACCTCTTCCACCGCGCCGACGTTGGCCGCCTCGCGCGGCATGCCGTATACGACGCAGCTCGCCTCGTCCTGCCCGATGTTCCAGGCGCCCGCCTTGCGCATCTCGAGCATGCCTTGCGCCCCGTCCTTGCCCATCCCGGTCAGGATGACGCCGAGCGCGTGGTTCCTGACCTGTTCGGCCACGGAACGGAACAGCACGTCGACCGACGGCCGGTGCCGGTTGACCGGGTCGGCCTTCGACAATTCGGTCACGTAATGGCCGCCGACGCGCTTCACCAGCAGATGCGAGTGCCCGGGCGCCAGGTAGGCGCAGCCGGGCTCGATGCGCTCGCCGCCCTGCGACTCGATCACGCGCACGCGGCACAGGCTGTCGAGCCGCCGCGCGAACGAACCGGTGAAGGACTCCGGCATGTGCTGCGTCATGACGATGCCGGGGACGTCCTTGGGCAGCCCGACCAGCACGTCCTTGATGGCCTCGGTGCCGCCGGTGGAGGCCCCGATGGCGATCACCGTGTCCGCCAGCAGGCGCGCCGACAGACCGGCGCTCGCTGTCTCGGCAGGCGCCGCGGCCGGCGCACTGGCCGGGCGCGGCGCAGCGGCAGGCGCCAGCCCCGCGGACACCTTCTTCAGCTGCGCGCCGCGGGCAGCGCGAATCTTGTCGCGGATCTCCTCGGCATAGGACTGCAGCAGCGCCGCATTTTCGGCACGCGGCTTGGCGACGAAATCGACGGCGCCCATTTCGAGCGCCTGCAGCGTGGTCTCCGAACCGCGCTCGGTCAGCGACGAGATCATCACCACCGGCATCGGCCGCAGGCGCATGAGGCGGTCGAGGAAAGCCAGCCCGTCCATCTTCGGCATCTCGACGTCGAGCGTCAGGACGTCGGGATTGAGGGCCTTGATCATTTCGCGCGCCGTGAGCGCGTCGGGCGCCGTCCCGACCACCTGGAGGTCGGGTGCGCCGCCGATGATCTCGGTCAGCATGGCGCGCATCAGCGCGGAATCGTCGACGATGAGGACTTTGGTCGGCACGGTGGTCAGGTGAACAGTTCGATGTCTCCGGTCACGGGCGCTTCGCTGAGCCTGTCGGCATATTCCTTCTCGCGCTTGAGCACCGTGTCGTTATGCATTCTGACAAGCTTCCTCACGAGGGCCCGTCCGCTGGTGGGGAAGTAATATACCTTGCGCGGATGCACATCCAGCAAGTCTTGCGCCGCCACCGGTATGCCTTCGGTCTTGAGGAAATCCTGCACGAACTCGCAGTTGCGCTCGCCCACCAGGGATGACGACAGGCTGGAGAGCACGCGGCCGCCCCCGAACACCTTGGCCTCCATCGCGCTCTTCCGGGCACCCATCTTCATCAGGTGGTTGATCAGCACTTCCATGGCATAGGCGCCGTAGCGCGCCGAAGCCGAGACGATGTCCTTGTCGCCCGCGTCCGCCAGCATGAAGTGGTTCATGCCGCCGATGCCGATCTCGCGGTCGCGGATGCAGGCCGAGACGCAGGAACCGAGCACGGTGACGAGCACGATCTCGCGGTCCGTGACGTAATACTCGCCGGGCAGCACCTTGACCGCCTCGACTTCGAACTGGCGGTCGAAGTAGCGGTTGCCGGCGAGATGCTCGACGAAGCCGACCTCGGCCATGTCACCCAGCCCGGTGGCGCATGTCGCGCGGCGGCCCCTTGCGGTCGGCGCGCTCGTACACGGTCTTGCCGAGCGAGCGGAACAGGTCGGCCGCGTGCAGGAAGCTCTCGGAATGGCCGGCGAAGAACAGGCCTTCCTCGCGCAGGAGCGGAACGAAGCGCTTGAGGATCTGGTACTGCGTTTCCTTGTCGAAGTAGATCATCACGTTGCGGCAGAACATGACGTCGAAAGGGCCGTTGAGCGCCCAGCGCGCATCGAGCAGGTTCACGCGGCCGAAGGTGATGAGCTTCTGCAGTTCGGGCCGCACCTTGACGTAGCCGTCCTGCTTGCCGCTGCCCTTGAGGAAGAAGCGGCGCAGCCGCTCCGCATCCATCTTCTCGACGCGCTCCTCGGGATAGACGCCGCGCTCGGCCGTCGCCAGCACGTTGGTGTCGATGTCGGTGGCGAGGATGGTGACGGGCGGCGTCACCGTTCCGAAGGTTTCGCAGGCGGTGATGGCGATCGAGTACGGCTCCTCGCCGGTTGATGCGGCCGAGCACCAGATGCGGATCGGCCGCTGCTTGAGCGATGCCAGATACTCGGCGAGGATCGGGAAATGGTGGTTCTCGCGGAAGAACGAGGTGAGGTTGGTCGTCAGCGAGTTGACGAAGGTTTCCCACTCCTTTTCGTCCGCCCGTTCGAGGTAGGACAGGTATTCGGCGAAGGTCGCCATGCCGAGCGCCCGCAGCCGGCGCGCCAGGCGCGAATACACCATGTCGCGCTTGATCGGCGAGAGCGAAATGCCGGCATGCGCATAGATGAGCTTGCGAACGCGCTCGAAGTCCTCCTCCGTGAAGTTGAACTCGCGCGCCGGGGTGGCGGCGGGCGCCGGCAGGGGGCGCCCCGCGTCGGGCTTCAACGCCACCGCATCGCGTCCGCAGCGCCGGTTGCCGCCGGCATCAGAACTCTTCCCACTCTTCCTCGTCCGCGGCGAGATGCGGCGGCGCGATCTGCTTCGCCTTCGCCGGCCCGAGGCGGGGCTTCTCGCCGGAGGCGAGCTTGGGCGGTTCCGCCACCGTGCGCAGCGGCTCGCCCACCGGGCCGCCCTCGGCCAGCCGGAAGCTGCTGACGGTATGCACGAGGCCGCGCGCCTGCTCCTCGAGGCTCTCGGCGGCGGCGGCCGCCTGCTCGACCAGGGCCGCGTTCTGCTGCGTGACCTCGTCCATCTGGGTCACCGCCTGCGTCACCTGCTCGATGCCGGAGCTCTGCTCGCGGCTGGCGGCGGTGATGTCGCCGACCAGCGAGGCGACGCGCTGGAACGAGTTCACCACGTCGTCCATGGTGCTGCCGGCCTGCTGGACCAGCTTGGCGCCGCCCTCGACCTTGTCCACCGACTCGGCGATGAGCGCCTTGATCTCCTTGGCCGCCGTGGCGGAACGCTGGGCCAGGCTGCGCACCTCCGTGGCGACCACGGCGAAGCCGCGGCCCTGCTCGCCGGCGCGCGCCGCCTCGACAGCGGCGTTGAGCGCCAGGATGTTGGTCTGGAAGGCGATGCTGTCGATGACGCCGATGATGTCGGCGATCTTGCGCGAACTGTCCTGGATGTCGCCCATGGTCGACACCACCCGCTTGACCATCTCGCCGCCGCGCGTGGCGACGTCGTTCGAGCCGTGCGCGAGGTCGTTGGCCTGGCGGGCGTTCTCGGCGTTCTGCTTGACCGTGGCGTTGAGCTCTTCCATGGAGCTGGCGGTCTCCTCGAGGCTGGACGCCTGCTCCTCGGTGCGGCTCGAGAGGTCCTGGTTGCCGGCGGCGATCTCCTTCGCCGCCGTGTTGATCGCGTCCGACGCCTCCTTGATGCGTCCCACCACTTCGCGCAGCTTCTCGACGGTCGTGTTGGTGTCGTCCTTCAACTGGCCGAAGATGCCGACGTAGTCGTTGTGCACGGTCTGCGTCAGATCACCGCGCGCGACGCGGTTGAGCACCGCCGAGGTCGACTCCAGCGCCTGCTGCGTCGTTTCCATCAGCTTGTTGATGCCGGCGCTCAGGCTGGCGAAGAATCCTTCCTTGCCGGCCGGATCGAGGCGCATGGTGAGCACGCCCATGGCCGCGGCGTCGACGATCTCGGCGACTTCCTGTTCCACCTTGATTTCCGCGGTGCGGTCGAGCCACTGCGAAACCCGGCCGAGGTAGCCGCCGTCCGCGTCGTACACCGGGCTCGCGTTCACGCGCAGGTGGCGGCCGCCGAGCACGATGTTGAACACCGCGGCTTCCTTGATGCCGGCGCCGCAACCCCTGCGGATTTCTTCGTCGTCGAAGTACTGCGCGATGGCCGAGCCGACCATCTTGTCGACCGCGAAGCCGGGGTGCTTTTCGATGATGGCCGGCGCCATCAGGCTCCACAGGTCGCGCGCGGCGTGATTCATGTAGATCAGCCGATCGTCGGCGCCCGAGATCATCATCGGCACGGAGACGTTGTCCAGCCCGATCTTGATGCGCGTCATCTCGTCGGCGGTGCGCTTGGTCTCGGCCACTTCGAAGCCGAGCCGGTTCTGCATGGTCTCCAGCCCCTGCAGCACCTTGCCGATCTCGTCCTTGCGCGCGCAGTCGAGATGGCTGTCGTACTTGCCGCCGGAGAGCGCGCGGAAGGTGGGCAGCACCTGCTCCTGCAGCGGATCACGCACCAGCTTGCGCACCAGCCAGAAGATCATGGCGACCAGCGCGAAGATGACGACGACCGCCGTCGCCCACAGATACCATTGCATTCCGCGCGACAGCGCCTCGAATTCGTCGACGTAGGTGCCGCCGCCGATGGTCCATTGCCAATCGGGGAAGGTGTCGAACACCACCACCTTCTCGCGGGGCGAGGTATCGCCCAGTTCCTTGTTCATCCACGGATAGCGGATCTCGCCCTGCTTGCGCTCGAGGATCTCGCGGATGAATTCGCGGCCGTCGGCATCCTTTGCCTCGAGCAGGTTGGCGCCTTCCTTGGCCGGATGCACGATCAGCGTGCCGTAGTCCTTGCCGGGCCGCGCGTCGAGCACGTAGAAGTAGCCGGTCTCGCCGACCTTGACGTTCTTGATCTGCTGGCGCAGCGCCGGAATCTCGGCGGAGACGTCGACGCCGACGAAGGTGGCGCCGATCACCTGCCCCGCGGCGTCCTTGATCGGGGTGTACGAGGTGTAGTAGTCCTTGCCGAACAGCTTGGCCAGTCCCGCGAAACGCTCACCGGCCAGGAGCTTGGCGCGGCCGGGGTGATCGTGCGCCAGCGCGGTGCCGACGACGCGCTCGCCCTTGTCGTTCTTGAGCGAGGTGGCGACGCGCACCAGTTCGTCGCCCTTGCGCGCGAACAGCGTGGCGACCACGTTGGTCATGGCGGTAAAGCGGTCGACCTCCTGGGTGCGCTGGTTGAGCACCGTCTTGCCGCTCGCCAGCACCGGCGTCTCGCCGTTCGCATCGACGCTGAAGCCATCCGGGAACTGCGCGGCGAACATGTCGTTGAGCCGCATCGCGTCGCGCTTCATGGCGGTGGCGCGCACCTCGACCATGCCGCGGATGATGCCGAGGTTCTGCTTGAGGTCGGCGAGCGACTTGGCGTCCAGCCCGGCGGCCAGGTGGTGGCCGAGGAACAGCGTGGTCGATGCCATGATGACGGTGGCGCTCAGCACGCAGCCCAGCATGATCTTGGCGGAGACCGAGGCGTCGCGCAGGCGCCGCTTGACGCCGGCGAACATCCCGCTGCCAGCCACCCAGCCCTCGCTGATGCGCAGGCTGCCGGCGCGCTTCTCGCGGAACAGGCGGTAGGCGTTCTCGGCGGCTTCCACCTTGTCGCGCGGCGGCTTGTAGCGCACCGACATGTAGCCGGTAATCTGCTCGCCGTCCCAGATCGGCGAGGCATGCGCCTCGACCCAGTAGAAGTCTCCGTTCTTGCAGCGGTTTTTGACGTAGCCCACCCAGGGGCGGCCGTCCTGCAGCACCTTCCAGAGGTCGGCGAAGGCCTCCACCGGCATGTCGGGATGGCGCACGACGTTGTGCGGCTCGCCGATCAGTTCCTCCTCGGTGTAGCCGCTGATGTCGAGGAATCCCTTGTTCACATAGGTGATGCGGCCCTTGAGATCGGTCTTCGACACGATCAGCGTGTCGTCGCCGAGGACGACTTCGTTCTGGGTCACGGGGAGATTGGTTCTCATGGTGTCCTCGCTTGGGAGTTCTGTGTCAGGGTTGCGCCGCGGCTTCGTCCACCAGCGCCATTTCGCCGGAGAGCATCAGCCGCTCGATGTCGACGACGATCAGCATGCGTTCGTCCAGCGTGCCGAGCCCCTCGATGTAGTGGGTGCCGACGGTCGCCGCAAAGTCGGGAGCCGGGCGTATCTGTTCGGCGCGCAGCGTCGTCACGTCGGAGACGCCGTCCACGACGATGCCGACCACGCGCGCGCCGACGTTGAGGATGATGACCACGGTAAACGGCGTGTAGTCGGCCGTGCCGACGCCGAACTTGATGCGCAGGTCGACGATCGGCACGATGGTGCCGCGCAGGTTGATGACGCCCTTGATGAAGGGCGGCGCGTTGGCGATCGTGGTCGGGTGCTCGTAGCCGCGGATTTCCTGCACCTTCAGGATGTCGATCGCGTACTCCTCGGGCCCCAGCGTGAAGGTCAGGTACTCCTGCGCGAAGCTGCCCTCCCCGGTGTCCTCGGCTTTCGCGTTGTCGTAGGTCATTGCTCTGCTCCTGCTGATCAGGCGGCGGCCGGCAGGGCGCTGCGCGCCATCCCGACCAGCGCCGAAACGTCCAGAATCAGCGCGACGTGGCCGTCGCCCATGATGGTGGCCCCCGAAATTCCGGCGACCTTGCGGTAATTGGTCTCGAGGCTCTTGATCACGACCTGCTGCTGTCCGACCATGGCGTCCACGAACAGCGCCGCCTTCACCCCGTCGGACTCGAGGATGACCATGATGCCCTGGGTGAAGTCGGTCACCGCGCCGGACACGCGGAACACCTCGTGCAGCGCGATCACCGGCAGGTATTCGTCGCGCACCTGGATCAGGCGCTCGACCCCGGAGATGCTCTTCATCATGCCGCGGTCGGCCTGCAGCGACTCGATCACGTAGCCGAGCGGCGCGATGTAGATCTCGCGCCCCACCGCCACCGACATACCGTCGAGGATGGCCAGCGTCAGCGGCAGCTTGACCGTCATGCGCGTGCCGATGCCCGTCATCGACTGGATCTCGACGCGGCCGCCGAGCGCGCCGATGTTCTTCTTGACGACGTCCATGCCGACGCCGCGTCCCGACACTTCGGTGATCTGGTCGGCGGTGGAGAAGCCTGGCTCGAAGATGAGCTGCCAGACCTCCGCGTCTGTCATCTGGTCGGAGGCCGCCAGGCCGCGTTCCTTGGCCTTGGCGAGGATCTTCTGGCGGCTCAGGCCGGCGCCGTCGTCGCTCACTTCGATGACGACGTTGCCGCTCTGGTGATAGGCCTTGAGCGTGATGGTGCCGGTCGGCTGCTTGCCCTTGGCGGCGCGGTCCTCGGGCATCTCGATGCCATGGTCGAGGCTGTTGCGCACCAGGTGGGTGAGCGGATCGGTGATGCGCTCGACCAGCCCCTTGTCGAGCTCGGTGTCCTCGCCGATCAGCTTGAGCTCGACCTTCTTGCCGAGCTTCTGCGACAGTTCGCGCACCACGCGCGGGAAGCGGCTGAAGACCACCGACATCGGCATCATGCGGATCGACATCACCGCTTCCTGAATGTCGCGCGTGTTGCGCTCGAGTTGGGCAAGGCCGTTGACCAGGCGCTCGAAGCGCACGGGATCGATGGCCGAGGCCGACTCGGTCAGCATGGCCTGGGTGATGACGAGTTCGCCGACGAGATTGATCAGCTGGTCGACCTTCTCGACGCCCACGCGGATCGAGGTGTCGCCGGCGGGCTTGGCCGCCAGGGCGGCGCGCTTCCCCTCCGTCTTCTCGACGGGCTTGGCGGCGGGCGCCGGCACGATGGCCGGCGCAGCCGGCGGCACGGCGGGAAGGTCGACGAAGAAGCCGTAGCCGTCGCCGTCGGCAGCCGCCGGGGACGGCGGCACCGCGGGAAGCGGCTCAAAGAAGCCATAGCTGCCATCGTCGGCGTCGGCGGGCGAGGCAGCTGGCGCTTCGGCCGGCAGCGGATCGAAGAAGCCGTAGGCCTCTTCCGCCTCGGCCGGGCCCGCGGCCTCGGGCAGCGGCTCGAAGAAGCCGTATGCGTCCTCTTCCGTCGGGGCCGCATCGGTGAAGAATCCGTAGGCGCCGTCGGCCGCGTCGGAGAGGGTGCCGGCCAGGGTGCCGAGCGGTGCGATGCGGATGCTGTCGCTGCGCGCGACGAAATCGAGCACCGCACGCACGGCGCCGGCGTCGCTCGCGCCAGCGAGCTCGATGTGCCAGGCTTGCCCTGGAGCCGCAGGCCTTTCCACCAGCCGCGGAGCCCCGAGCGCACCGAGTTCCGCCATCAGGTTGTCGACGCCCGATTCGTCGTCGCCGGCAAGAACGAAGCGGAGGTCCAGTCCGTCCGCCGCCGGCTCCGCGGGCGGGTCGAGCACGGCGGGGGTTTGGGACGGGACGGCGCCCGCGGTTGCTGCAGCGCTGCCCGCGGTGAGGTCGTTGAGGCGCGCGCAGGTCGCCTCGACCTGGGCGGCATCCGCCTCGCCTTCGCCCTTGTGCGCGGCGAGCAGGATCTTGAGCAGGTCGCCGGCGTCGAGGAAGGCGTCGATCATGTCCTCACGCAGGGCGAGTTCGCCCTTGCGGATGCGGTCGAGCAGGTTCTCGAGCACGTGGGTGACCTGCGCCAGGTCGGTGAATCCGAAGGTGCCGGCCGATCCCTTGATCGAGTGCGCGGCACGGAAGATGGCGTTGAGCTGCTCGGCGTCGGGGCTGCCGACGTCCAGCGACAGCAGCAGCGACTCCATCGTCGCCAAGTGTTCCTCGGTCTCCTCGTAGAAGACCTGGAAGAACTGGCTCATGTCGATCGCCATGGCCCCTCCCCGAAACGCGGCAGCCGGCCGCTCAGCCGATGACCTTCTTGACGACTTCGATGAGCTTCTGCGGGTCGAACGGCTTGACCAGCCAGCCCGTGGCGCCGGCGGCACGCCCCTGCTGCTTCATCGCGTCGGACGATTCCGTCGTCAGCATGAGGATGGGCACCGTCTTGTACTGCGGCATGGTGCGCAGGCTCTTGATCAGGGTGATGCCGTCCATGCGCGGCATGTTCTGGTCGGTGAGGATCAGGTTGTAGGTCTTGGCCTTGGCCTTGTCGAGGCCGTCCATGCCGTCGACGGCGTCGACGACCTCGTAGCCGGAACTCTTCAGCGTGAACGCCACCATCTGCCGGATGGAGGCGGAATCGTCGATCGCAAGGATGGTCTTTGCCATGGTCGGCTCCTAGAAAAGTTCGATGTCGCCCTGGGTCATCGCCCGCTGGCCGACAGGGTTCCCGGTGGTTTCGGTCGCCAGCGCGCGCAGTTCGGCGGCGACCGTCGTGGTCTTCGATCTCAGCCCTTCGACGGCTGCCCGCGCCTCGGCTGCCGTGGTGCGGCCGTCGAGCGACTCGCCGACGGCGCCGAAGTGCCGCATGACGCCGTCCAGCGCGTCGACGCGCAGCTTGATGTGCCCGATCAGCTGCGACACCATGTCCTGGAACTGCAGGGCGGTGATCGCGGCGTTCACGCGCCCGTCCATCTCCTGGGCGGCGCTGCCCAGGCGTGCGATGGCGTCGCTGCGGATGCGGTTCTGGTGCTCCATCGCCTTGATGATCTCCTCGACGTGCTGCTTCGATTCGAGGGCGAAGGTCATGTCCTGGCTCGCCATGCGCTGGATCGCGGCTTCGGTCTGCTGCACCGACTGCTGCATGGCCTCCATCACGGCGTTGATCTGCTGCGAGAACTGGGTGGTGCGCGCCGACAGGTCGCGCACCTCGTCGGCGACGACCGCGAAGCCGCGCCCGGCCTCGCCTGCTCGCGCCGCCTCGATTGCAGCGTTGAGCGCGAGCAGGTTGGTCTGCTTGGCGATCGCGCCGATTTCGGAAAGGATGGACTTCACCTTGCCGGCATGTTCGGCGATGCCTTCGGTGAGCTCGACCAATTCCATGCCCAGCCGGCTGTTGTCGACAACGCTGTCCACCACCCGCTGCATCACGCCTGAGGTGTTATGGACGAATTCGTCGAAGCGGTGCGTCTCGTGCGAGGCGTCCTCGACGCCGGCGGTGACTGAAATGGCCAGCTCGCGCTGCCGGTCGGCCTGCTCGTGCATGCCTTCGAAACTGTGGGTGAGCTGTCCGATGGCGTCTCCCAGCAGGGCCTGGACGCGCTCGATCTCGCCCGTGATGGCGCCGTACTGGGTCCTGAACTCGTCGCTGCATTGGCACAGCACGGCGTGAAACTCGGACAGGACGGCGACCTCCTCGCGGTGCTCCGGCGCGCCGGAAAGGGGTCGCGAGGCGCCGGCGTAGACCGCGGCGAGGTGCCAGCCGAAGCCGACGACGAGGAACACGGCGACGACGGCGGGGCTGACGGGGGCGAAGGCGGCGAAGAGGCCGCCGACGAGGGCCGTCCACGCGATACCGATCCAGAAGGACCTGCCGAAGAAGTTCATGTTCTCGTTATGTGCGTCCGGACACGGTTTCGTGGGGCCCGGCGTTGGCGGCGGATTCTACCTTACCGTCGCCGCGGCGTCCGCCGTCACCTGCGGCGCAGCGGCGGCATCCCCCTTCTCTTCGTCCGGCGCGGCACCGCCGTCGCGCAGGATCGCCTCCTCCGTGCGCTTGTTCATCACGACGATGCTGATGCGCCGGTTGATCGGGTTGTAGGGGTCCTGCTTGTCGTAGAGCACCGTCGAGGCAAGGCCGACGACGCGCATGATCTTGCCGTCCTCCATGCCGCCGACCAGGAGCTCGCGGCGCGAGGCGTTGGCGCGGTTGGTCGACAGCTCCCAGTTGCCGAACCCCTTGTTGCCCCCGGCGTACGGGGTGGCGTCGGTATGGCCCGACAGCGAAATGCGGTTGGGCACCTCGTTGAGCGTGCGACCGATCTCGTGCAGGATTTCCTTGGTGTAGGGCTTGAGTTCCGAGCTCGAGAGATCGAACATCGGGCGGTTCTTCTCGTCGACGATCTGGATGCGCAGGCCTTCCGAGGTGATGTCGAGCAGCATCTGGCTGCGGAACTGGCGCAGCGTGGGATTGCTGTCGATCATTTTCTCGATCTCGCGCTTGAGCTCCTGCAGGCGCTCCTTTTCCTTCTGCTCGAATTCTTCCCTTATGCGCTGCGGATTCGCCGCGGCCCGCTCGGGCGTATTGTCGCCCTTCTTGACTTGGCCGTAGCTGCGCGTCAGGTCCTCGCCGCCCCCGCTGATGACCGAGGTGGCATCGCCCGAGCCGCTGCCGCCCAGCAGTGCGACGCGCATCGGCGTGGCGAAGTAGTCGGCGATGCCCTTGAGGTCGCCCTTGGTGGTCGAGCCGAGCAGCCACATCAGCAGGAAGAAGGCCATCATGGCCGTCACGAAGTCGGCGTAGGCGATCTTCCAGGCGCCGCCGTGCGCGCCGCCGCCGCTCTTCTTGATCTTCTTGACGACGATTGGCTGTTGGGTGTCGTCGCTCATGCCGCCTCCGCCGGGCCGCCCCGAGGAGGCGGCGAGTCAACGGCCCGGAGCGAGCACGGCTCGCGAACCGAAGTCACCCCCTTCCCGCGGAAGGGGGACGGGGGGTAGGTGGTCATTTGCCTTTGCGCGCCTTGAGGTCGTCTTCGAGCTCGATGAAGGTCGGCCGGTCGGCCGAGAACAGCACCTTGCGGCCGAACTCGACGGCCACCTGCGGCGCGTAGCCGTTCATGCTGGCGAGCAGGACGACCTTCATGGTCTGGAACATCTTGGACGTCTCGTTGAGCTTGTGCTCGAGCGCCGTCGCCACCGGACCGATGAAGCCGTAGGAAAGCAGAATACCGAGGAAGGTGCCGACCAGCGCCGCGGCGATCAGCTTGCCGAGTTCCGCGGGCGGGATGCCGACCGACTCCATGGTATGCACCACGCCCATCACGCAGGAGACAATACCGAAGGCCGGCATGGCGTCCGCCAGCTTGGAGATCGCGTGCACCGGCACTTCGCCCTCGTGATGGTGCGTTTCGATCTCGTTGTCCATCAAGTTCTCGATCTCGAAGGCGTTGAGGTTGCCGCCGACCATCATGCGCAGGTAGTCGCACAGGAACTCCATCGCGTGGTGGTCTGAGGCGATGGCGGGATACTTCGAGAAGATCGGGCTGGACTCGGGATTCTCGACGTCGCCTTCGATCGACATCAGGCCTTCCTTGCGCACCTTCGAGAGAATCTCGTAGAGCATCGCCAGGAGGTCCATGTAGAGCGCCTTGTTGAAGCGCGATCCCTTGAGGACGCTGGGCAGGGCAGCGAGAATCTGCTTGAGGACGTTGGGCGGATTGCCAACCAGCAGTGCGCCCACGGCGGAACCCGCGATGGTCAGCAGCTCGGTGGGCTGGATAAGGGCATGGACGTGGCCCCCGGCAAGAATGAAGCCGCCCAGCACCGCGCCGATGACGACGATGTAACCGACAATTACGAACATTGACCGCCTCCCGCGACCCCTTGGCGTGAGGCGCAATGATAGCGGAAATCCTCGGCGACACTAGTGTCGTCGGGGACCGAAAGAAACGGGGAGGGATCCGGCCGCCAGGAGCGGTCGGCCGGATTCCGCTAAGCCGCCTTCAGGCGGCCGCCATCGCCGCGGCGCGGCGGGTCTTGCCGGCGCGCGCCGGCATGTGGCACAGCCCGCAGACGTAGCCCTTGGTCGGCTCGTGCGCGTGGGTGACGAATTCGCCGCCGCATTCCTTGCAGGTCGCCGTCTGCAGCATGCGCGCCTCGAAGAAGCGCACCATGGTCCAGGCGCGCGTCAGCGACAGGACTTCCTCCATGCCGTTGCGGCGGATCTGGTCGAGGTACATGCGGTAGGACTTGATGATGAGTTCGAGCCCCGTGAGCCGCGTGTGCTTTTCGAAGAACCGGAAGTAGGCCATGAACAGCGAAGCATGCACGTTGGGCTGCCAGGTCATGAACCAGTCGGTCGAGAAGGGCAGCATGCCCTTGGGCGGCGATTCGCCGCGGACTTCCTTGTAGAGCTTGAGCAGGCGCTCGCGCGAGAGCTTGGTCTCGGCTTCCAGCAGTTGCAGGCGGGCGCCGAGCTTGATCAGCTCGATCGCCAGGCCAATATCTCTCGCTTCCGAGATGACGGACTTGTTGCGCATAGAACCTCCGCGGGTAGTGGCGACTGCGTCTTAGGCGACGGCTTCAACCGGACGGCCGGCGGCGAGGATCGCCGCATGGACGTGACCGACACCGCGGTCGCGTTCATGGTTGGCCAGCAGGTTGAGCAGCAGCGTGTCGTCGAAGCGGAAGCTGCACAGCAGCATGTCGGACCCGGCCATCTTTAGGATCTGCCCCGGGGTCAGACGGTCGAGGATCTCGGCAATCTCCTCGCTGATGCCAAGACGGAAAATGGCCGCTTCGCGATCGGAGCGGACCATGTTCTGCGCCAGCATCAGGTAGGCAAGATTGACTTCCTTTATATCGTTGTAGGTGTCAGTCGATTTCATCATGCGCTCCTGGTTTCCGTCATCGACCCCACGGGGAAAATCCCACGCATCAGTCCAGATTGACGGGCATTGGCATTATCGGGGCGCAGGAGGCAAGAAGAAAATCAACGGAAAACCCTTCTTTTTGTAATAAACGGATAGGAAGATGTTGTAAGAAAAAACCTTACAAACTGGACCTACCCGCCTGTTAACTAAGAATTTTCCGACGACAACCGCTGATCCATGGCCGGAACGTCGACCGGCCGGCTGAAGTGATAGCCCTGAAAACGGTCGCATCTCTCGCGGCGCAGGAACTCGACTTGTGCCGCGTCCTCGACACCCTCCGCCACGGTGGTCAGGCGCAGCGAGTGGGCCAGCGCGATGATGGCGCGCACGATGGCCGCGTCTTCCTCGTCGTCCGGCAGATCGCGCACGAAGGACTTGTCGATCTTGAGGATGTCGATGGGGAAGCGCTTCAGGTAGGACAGCGAGGAATAGCCGGTGCCGAAGTCGTCCACCGAGATGCGCACGCCCATCGCCTTGAAGGCGCGCAGCATGCCGATGGCGGACTCGGCGTCCTGCATCAGGACGGACTCGGTGATCTCGAGCTGGAGCGCCTGCGGCGCGAAGCCCGTCTCCGACAACGCGCGGCGCACGACTTCGAGCAGGCGCGGCTGCCCGAACTGCACAGCCGAAACGTTGACCGCGATGTAGACGGCGAAGCCCTTGTCCTGCCACTTGCGCCCCTGCTCGCAGGCGCGCCGCAAGACCCACTCGCCGATGTCCACGATCAGGCCGGATTCATCGGCGATCGGGATGAAGCGATCCGGCGGGATCAGGCCGCGCGTCGGATGCTGCCAGCGCACCAGCGCTTCCATGCCCACCGTGCGGCCGTCGGCCGCGTCGATGCAGGGCTGGTAATGGAGGAACAACTCGTCGCGCTCGAGCGCATGGCGCAAGTCCGATTCCATCGCGACGCGCTCGCCCGAGTTGGCGTTCATGTCGCGCCGGTAGAACTGGATGGCGTTGCCCCCGACCCGCTTGGCCCAGGTCATCGCCGTCTCGGCGTTCATCAGCAGCTCGTAAACCTCGCCGCCGTCCTCCGGCATGCGCGCGATGCCGACGCTCGCGGTAATGTAGAGCTCGATGCCGCCACGCTCGAAGGGCGCGTCGAAGACCTGCTTGATCCAGTGCACGGCGTCCTCGAGCCCGTCGCCGAGGCTCGCGCCGGGCAGGAAGATGCCGAAGGCGTCGCCCGACAGGCGCGCGAGCGTCGCTTCGGGCGGCAGGGCCGCCGTCAGCCGCTTGGCGGCCTGGCGCAGGATCTCGTTGCCGGTGTCGTAGCCGAACGAGGTGTTGATGCGCAGGAAGCGGTCGAGGTCGATGTAGGCGATCGCGCCCGACGCCGGCGTGCCGCGTTTCTCGTTCTCGAGGATCCACTCGGTCACCTGCGCGCAGAACAGGTTGTGGTTGGGCAGGTTCGAGAGGCCGTCGTAGTAGGCGAGCTCCTGGATGCGGCTGTCGGCCTGGCGCACGGCGCTGCGCGCCGCGGCGTTCTTCAGTTCGCGCTCGATCACCGGCATCAGGCGCGCGTAGTTGCCCTTCTCGATGTAGTCCTGCACGCCGTCGTGCATGGCGGAGACCGCCTGCTGGTCGCTGATCTGGCCCGAGTAGATGACGAACGGGATGTCCTTGCCGCTCTGCTTGACGATCTGCAGGGCCGCGAAGGAATCGAAGCCGGGCATGTTGTGGTCGCAGATGATGATGTCCCAGTCGCGCGCCACCAGCGCGGCCGAGAGGTCGCGCGCAGTATCGACGCGCTGCCAGTCGAGGCGGGCGCCGCGGGCATTGAGTTCCGAGTAGAGCAGGAAGGCTTCGTCCTCGGAATCCTCGACGATCAGCATCCGGATGGGTTGATCGCGCATCATTGCGGCGCCGTTCCCCGATTGCGTTGTACGGTCGCGACCCGGTTGCGGCCGCGCTGTTTCGCCAGGTAGAGGCCCTGGTCGGCAGCCTTGATGAGGGCGTCGGCGTTGTCCATGCCCGCTTCGCGCATGGACAGGCCGATGCTGACGCTGCGCCCCGAAGCGTCCTTGCCCGAACGCGGCAGTCCTTCGACGGCCTTGCGCATGCGCTCCGCGCACACGGCAGCAGCCGCGAGATCGGTATCCGGACACACGACGAGAAATTCGTCGCCGCCCATGCGCGCGATGACATCCTGGGCGCGCAAGCCGCTCTTCAGCGCCGCGGCGATCTGCTTGAGCGCGGTGTCGCCGCTGTCGTGGCCGAACTCGTCATTGATCTTCTTGAAGAAGTCGACATCGATGACCATGCAGGAGAGCGGCCGCTTGTTGCGGCTGCAGGCGGCCCATTCCTGCTCCAGGCGCTCGATCGCATAGCGGCGATTGGGGCAGCCGGTGAGCGCGTCGGTCAGCGCCACCTCCTGCAACCTTCTGTTGGTAACAGCCAGCTCGGCGGCGAAGTGGCGGATCTCCTCGCGATCGCGCTCGATTTCCTGCTGCATGAGGATGACGCGCTGCCCGGCGCGCAGGCGCGCCGCCAGCAGCCGCGGCTTGAGCGGCTTCGACATGAAGTCATCGACGCCGGCTTCGAAGGCCTCGACCAGCTTGTCGTCTTCCTCCAACCCGGTCAGGATGAGGATGTAGATGCCGCGGCCCACCTTCGTCTGGCGCATCGAACGGGTAAGCTCGATGCCGTCCATGGTCGGCATCATCCAGTCGACGATCATGATCTGCGGCTGGATGTCGAGCGCCATCTCGAAGGCCTGACGACCGTCGACGGCCTCGAACACCTCGTGTCCGGCGCCCGACAGCATCGCGCGCAGGATCGCCCGCATGCTGGCGTCGTCGTCCACCACCAGCACCCGCATGCGCGCCGCTTCCGAAGGAGGCCCCGCTTCGCCGGCGAGCGGCACGGGCGCCGGCGCCGACAGGTCGCCGAACGGCGGCACCTCGACGGTGCGCACGTCGAGCAGGTCGCCCCATTCGCGCCACTCGCGCGCCGCGTCGTCGCAGACGCGCGTCAGCGTATCGTCGGTCAGCGACAACCGGCTGCCGAGCAGCAGCAGCTGCGGCATCATGGCGCGGCGATGCTCGTCCGCGGCCAGGCAGATGTCGGCGATGTGCCCCGCTAGAACGAGCGACCACAGCATCGCATGCGGCCGCGATCCCTCGGCGAAGCTCGCAGTCTCGGGATGCTCGTGATGGAGCACCGGGTCGACGAACACCTTCGGCAGGCCCCAGCTCAGCATCATGGCGGCGGACACCGCGTCGTGCGACATGACGAAGGCTTCGCTTTCGAGCTCCAGCAGGCTCTGCGTGCTGCCCTTCGCCTGGGCCAGCACGCGACCGTAGTCGTCCGGGAAAACCGTGGCCAGGGCCAGTTCGCCGATATGCGCCAGCAGGCCCACGCTGAAGGCCTCGTCGGGCGGAGCCGCCGGCGTGTGCTTTGCCAGCCCCTGCAGGGCGACGGCAAAGGCCAGCGAGCGCGACCAGAAATGCGAGTAATCGAAATTGCGGCAGCCGCCGCTCGTGAAGTTCGACAGCAGCGAGAAGCCCAGCGCCATCGAGCGAACGGCCGGAATGCCGAGCACGATGAGCGCGTCCTGGATCGACGCGATCGGCCGCCGGCCACCGGAATGGACGCTGTTGGCGGCCTTGAGCAGGCGCCCGACGAAGGCCGGATCGGACTTCACGGCGTGCGCCAGATCCGCCAACGAAGTGTCGTCGCGCTGCGTGAGCCGGATGATCGCCAGCGCAGCGCCCTTGGGGGACGGCAAGTCCCCGGTCGCTTTCAGCTGCTCGAACTGCTCGAGATCGATCGTATCCATTCCGGCAAAGGGCGAATCGGCGAGTGCGAAGCTTATCCCATCTGGAGGGACAAGGGTATTGGCGGCCGCGGCGCAGGAGCAATGCGGTCGGGCCTTGCTAGAATCGCGTGGACATGGAACCGGCGATGAATTTCTGCAGCGCGTGCGGAGCCCCGGTGGTCCTGCGGATTCCCGCCGGAGACTCCATGCCGCGGCACGTCTGCGAAACCTGCAGCGCCATCCACTACAGCAACCCCAAGCTCGTCGTCGGCACCTTGCCTGTCTGGGAGGATCGCGTGCTGCTCTGCAAGCGCGCCATCGAACCGCGCCACGGCAAGTGGACGCTGCCGGCCGGGTTCATGGAGAACCACGAGAGCGTGGCGGCGGCAGCCGCGCGCGAAACCGTGGAGGAAGCCGGCGCCCATATAGAAATCGGGGAGCTCTACACCCTGATTTCCGTGCCCCACATCAGCCAGGTCCACGTCATCTACCGCGCCCGGCTGCTCGACCTCGACTTCGCGCCCGGCGACGAGACGCAGGAAGTCGTGCTGTTCCGGGAGGAAGAAGTGCCCTGGGGCGACATCGCCTTCCGGACCATCGCGCTGACGCTGCGGCACTACTTCGCCGACCGACGCACCGGCCGCTTCGCCTTCCACACGGACGAACTCGGCCCGCTGTCCGCCAGCGAGGCTATTCGCTAGCGGGGTCGAACACCACGGGCAGGCTGATGACGAAGGCATGCTGCCGGAGCAGTTCCGGCACTGCCGTGCGTGGCGCTGCCTTGCGCATCATCTCCATCGCCGCTTCGTCCAGTTCGCCGTGGCCGCTGGAGCGCGCCAGCGCCACCTCCCTGGCGCGGCCGCCTTCCGCGACCGAAATGCGCACTTCCACCGTCCCGCCGACCTCATCGGCCTGCGCCTGCGGCGGATAGCGCTTGA
>JBLNBJ010000047.1:0-24034 GCA_050259835.1 Ignavibacteria bacterium
GGGACACGAAGCGGCGACGACCACCCGTCGCCCTCGGCGGGCCGAAGCTACCGACTCGGCGGTCGCAACCCGGAGTTTCAAACCCCGCCGCGCTATCATTACCGCATGGCCTACCGCACCCTCGAAGACTACGTCGGCAACACGCCGCTGGTGATGCTCAAGCGCATTCCCGGCGCCGAGAACGCCCGGCGCAACAACGTCATCCTCGTCAAGCTCGAAGGCAACAACCCGGCCGGGTCGGTGAAGGACCGCCCGGCGCTCTCGATGATCACGCATGCCGAGCGGCGCGGCGCCATCAAGCCCGGCGACACGCTGATCGAGGCGACCTCGGGCAACACCGGCATCGCGCTCGCGATGGCGGCCGCGATGCGCGGCTACCGCATGATCCTGATCATGCCGGAGAACCAGAGCGTCGAGCGGCGCCAGACCATGCGCGCGTTCGGCGCCGAACTGGTGCTCGTGCCCAAGGCCGGCGGCATGGAGGCGGCGCGCGATCTCGCCGACAAGATGATGCGCGAGGGCAAGGGCATCGTGCTCGACCAGTTCGCCAATCCGGACAATCCGCTGTCGCACTACGAAGGCACTGGGCCCGAGATCTGGCGCGATACCGAAGGGCGCATCACACATTTCGTCTCCAGCATGGGCACGACGGGCACGATCATGGGGTGCTCGCGCTTCCTCAAGGAGCAGAACCCGAAGATCGAGATCGTCGGCTGCCAGCCGGAGGAGGGCTCGCAGATCGCCGGCATTCGCAAGTGGCCGGAAGCCTACCTGCCGAAGATCTACGACAAGTCGGCCGTCGACCGCATCGAATACGTGAGCCAGGCCGTGGCCGAGGACATGGCGCGGCGCCTGGCGCGCGAGGAGGGCGTCTTCGCCGGCGTCTCGTCGGGCGGCGCGCTGGCCGTGGCGCTGCGCATCTCCGAGCAGCTTCGCAATGCCGTCATCGTCAGCATCGTCTGCGACCGCGGCGACCGCTACCTGACGACCGGCGTCTTCCCCGCCTAGAGCGCTGCGCCGCCGTTACGGGCAGGTACCCGGAATGCCGCTGGCCGTGTAGCCCATGGAGCCGCTGAGGGTGCCGCCGCCGCCGGCATTCTGGCAGGTGCCGGCCGCGATGACGTTGCCCGAGGAGCCCGGCTGCAGCGTCAGCGTATGTCCCCCCGTGTAGGCGAGAAATGCCGCGTAAGGCGTGGTGCCGCTCCCGCTCAAGGTATTGTTGGCGACCAGTACGCTCGAATCGCGCAGATACAGCCCGATGCCGGTTGCCCCCGGACGCGACGCCGAGATGGTATTGCCGGTGATGGTGATATTGCTCGATGCATCGACAAACACGCCGAAGGCGTTGGCATTGGTCATCGTCGTGCTCAGCGTATTGTTGGCCAACGTCACGCCGCTGACGCCGATGACGTCGACGCTGCGTCCGCCTCCCCACGCATCTGCACTCCGGACAATGGTCACGCCCTTAAGCGCGCTGTTGTTTGCCATGCTGATCGTCGGCGTACTGGCCAGGCCGATGAGGGACGAAATGCTGGCGCCCTGGCTGACGGTGAGCGTCGCGACGCGGCCCGATGCCGTATTGACGGCCACGCTGCCCGACCCCATCAGGGTCTGGCCGGCGTTGAGCGTCACCGTGCCGGCGAGATTGAAGGTGCCGGAGAGAATGACCGTGCTGTTGGCGCCGGCGGCGTCCAGGGCGGCTTGAACGGCGGCCGCGCCGTCTGTCGTCGTGCTGTTTACGACCGCGATCGAATTGCCGCCTGCCGTGGCGGTCTCCACCGATGCAGGAGTCGTAACGAAGCTGCGGCCCTGCGTCACGATATCCACGTCGCGCATCACTGGGGCCGTCATGCGGCGCTCCTGCCAGTTGAGCGTGCCGGCGCGTCCGGTTTCCTTGCCGAGCGGAATGCGCAGGCGCACGGAAAGGAAGTTTTGTTGGCCGCGCGCGTTGTCGTGTTGCGCTTCCAGCCCGAGGAACAGCCGAGTGCCCTTGCCGAACCAGTCCAGATCGTCGAGCGTCAGTTCGGCGCGGAGACGCGGGCCCTTGACGGTGACGACGTCGTCGCTGAAACGGTAGGCGCCCGCATAAAGGCGCAACTGTCGGCCTGCTTCGGTATCGAAGATCGGCGCACGCCAGCCGACTTCCCCGTCGACGCCCTTCAGGGCCCGTTCTTCCCTCGAGATGGCTGCGGTGGTGGTGATCAGGACAGAAGCGCCCGAAACCGCGGCGCTGCTGACGCCCGGTGTGGTCCCCAGGTCGCGCACACGGGTTCCGCTCGGCTGGTAGGCATTGGCGCGGAAGTCCCAGTCGCGTCCCAGGGCTTCGGCGCCGAGGGTGGTCTGGCCATAGTGATAGCCGGTGTCCGGCGAGCGACGCCGGTCGAGGTAGCCGTAGGCGCCCAGGTTCCAACCGCTTTCCAGCATGCGGCGCACGCCGGCACCCAGGTTGCCTTCCCGGCTCGACTCGTTGTCAACGCGAGCGCGCAGGTTGGCGAACACCAGTGTATCGGCGTTCTGAACGACGGGCAGGAAGAGGTCTGCCTCTCCCAGCGTGCGCTTGCTGCCGGGCTTCGCTTCGAAATCGATGTGCGGTCCCCACTTGGGGCTGTCCGCCTCGGCGTGGGCCGGAGTGCCGGCAAGCAAGGGAATGACGGGGGCAAGGCGGCAGAGTGCCGTGAGGACAGGCTGGAGGCGACGCGTCATGAGCGACAAATCCTTGAAAGGCTCGTGGGCTCGCACTATGCCTTTGGCGTAGGTTTCCTTGTACCCCCTAATTAGGGGGGGCTCAGACGGCTTTGCCCAACCAGAGCGCCATCAAGGCGGCCCGGTTGTTGACGCCGAACTTCCGGAAGATGCCCGTGACGTAGCCGTGCGTGGTGTGGTAGCTCTTGTCGAGGGCGGCGGCGATCTGCTTCTCTGACTGCCCCGTCAAGAGCCCTTGCAGGATGCTGCGCTCCACCGGCGTCAGCGGTGAGCTGGCGACCAGCAGGCCGTGAGCCAGCATTTGCTGGCGATGGAACCATTTGAGGCTGCGCAGGGCGTAGGCGATGACGTCCCGCTCGTGGGGGCCGAAAGGCGGGTGTCCGTCGTCTCGAAAGATGCCGAAATAGCACTCGGTGTCTTGGTTGACCGGGCAGCCCGCCCAAATCGCGTCGGCGCGTCCGAGCGCTTTGAAATAGCGGCGACAGTACTCGGACTCAAGCCAGCCGGGAACGAGATCGACGGCGCGGTTGGCACGGAAGCTGCCGGCCAGGGCCGCATTGCGAATCGTCGTTTCGTCGACGCTGCCCCGCTCCAGGTTCCGGGCCTGCTCGCGCGCAGCCTCGTCGAGCTGCGCCGACGGATGGAGGAAACGGATGCAGTGGGGGCGCCAACCGTGTACCGGATCGCCGGGCATCAGGTCATTCAGGCGGAGGGCGCCGAGCCAACTCGCGTTCTGGGCGTCCACCAGTTCGCATAAGGCGGACAGCAGGTGCCGTAGCGTGTCGTCGGCGCGCGCGGCGTCGAAATCCGCCAGCTCATCCCATAAGGCGTGGATGCGGTCCGTCGTCGTGGCATCGATTGGCATGGCCCGATTGTAGCGGCGCGCAAATTACAATGCCCGGATGCGAATTGCGACGCTTGTTGTTTGGGCATTCGTTCTGCTGGCGCCACGGTTGACCTCGGCGGCCGAGGTCTCGCTCTCCTTCGATTCGATTCGCCATGAGGTGTTCGAAGCCGACGGCATGACGCTGAGTTTCGATGCCGCCAGCGAGGGCGAGGCGGACATCCGCCTGCGCCGCCTGCGCGTCGGGCCGCACGAATACCGCGGACTGCGGCTGCATTGCTCGGACTTCTATTTCGACGGCCATCGCCTCGACTGCCCGCGCGGCATGCTGTGGCGGGACGACGAGCGCGGCCGCGACCGGCCGCCGCTGCCTTTCTCGCTGGCTTATCGCGCTCGCGACGGCTTCGTCGAGTTCGTGCTCGATGACGTCGAAGCCGTCGACCTGTCGCCGCTGGTGAAGCGCCTGCGCGGCTGGAGGCCCGAGGGCAAGGTGGATTTTCGGTTGACGGTGGCCGGCGACAAGGCGAGCGTGCACGTGGCGACGCGCGGACTCGGCTTCTCGAAGGGAGAAACGGCGGCGCACGGGCTGATGGCGACGCTCGACGCCGAGGCGGCGCGCCGGCACGGCCGCTGGGAGTGGCAGGCGCGGCTCGACTGGAGCGGCGGCGAGCTGCGCCATGCGCCGTGGCGCCGCAGCGGCGGCGTGGCGGCCGTTGCGCGCGGAACGTTCCGGCCGGAGGAAATCGACGTTGAACTGGCCCGCCTCGAAGTGGCCGGATTCGGCGCGGTGAACGCCAGCCTGCGCTGGGACCGCGCCCGCGACGAGGCGAAGTCCTGGGGCTTCGTCACCGAACCGCTGGACCTCGGCACGGCGATGCGCGAATGGGTGCAGCCCTGGCTCGAGGAGTACGGCTTTCCGGCCTGGAGCACCGAGGGCCACGCCATCTTCTCGGCCGAAGCCAGGAACGGCCGGCTGCTGCGCTTCTATGCGGGGTTGCAGGACGCCGCCCTGGCCGACGCCACCGGCCACATCGAGTTGCGCGGCGTCAATGCCCGCATCCCGTGGGAGGCGGATGCGCCTACCCAGGCGGAAGTGGGCGTCGCGGCAGGCGCGCTCGGCGACCTGCCGCTCGGCCGCTTCTCGTTCCCGATCGAAATCGTGGGGAGCGAGGCGCGCATCCGGAATCTCTCCGCGCCCTTGCTCGACGGCCGGCTGGCGGTCGATGCGCTGGTCCTGGGGCGCGGCACCGAAGGCTGGTATGGCTCCTTCTCGGGCGGCACGGAAGGCGTTTCCATGCCCAAGCTCTCGCACGCGCTCGGCATGCCGACTATGGCCGGCACTTTCACGGCGCGGATTCCCCGCGTCACCTACGACAAGGGAACGCTGGCTCTGGACGGCGTGCTGGCAATGACGGTGTTCGACGGGGCCATCGCGGTGAATCGCCTGCGCGTGGTGGACGCCTTCAGCAAGCAGCGGCGTTTCGTCGTCGACGTGACGGCGCGCAGCCTCGACCTCGGCATGCTGACGGAGACCTTCTCCTTCGGCAGCGTCGCGGGCCGCTTCGACGCCGACCTCCACGACCTCGAAATGGCGGGCTGGAAGCCGCTGCATTTCGACGCCCGGCTCGCCAGCACGCCCGGGGAGTACCCGCGCGAGGTGAGCATCGGCGCGCTGCGCGACATCACGGCGATGGGCGCGGGCGGCCTGCTGCCCGGCGCGAAACATCTGGCGAAGCGCTCATTCGGCTTCGGCTACCGGCGCATCGGGGTCTCGGCGAAGCTCGACGGCGGGGTGTGCACCCTGGATGGCGTGGCGCGTGATGGCGACGGGATCGTCCTGGTGGAGGGCAGCGGCTTTCCGTCGGTGAGCATCATCGGCTACAATCCGCGCCTCGACTGGGACGCGCTGGTTGCGCGCATCCGCGAGGTCCTGGCGGGAAAGGCCGCCATGCTCGTCCAATGAGGAAGCCCTGTTCCCTGATGCTCGTGGCGCTGCTGCTGGCCGGCTGCGTCAACGTGCATGTCCATTTTCCCGCCGCGCCGGCCGCTCCCGCGGACACGCCCCAGGCGCCGGCCGAACCGCAGAAGAAGCCATGATTCCCGTCCTCGTCTTCGACATCGAGACCATCCCCGACGTGGCGGGCCTGCGCGCGCTGCACGAGCTGCCGGCCGACCTGCCGGACGCGGAAGTGGCGGAACTCGCCTTCCAGCGCCAGCGCGCGAAGAACGGCTCCGATTTCCTGCCGCACTACCTCCAGCGGGTGGCCGTCATCTCCTGCGTGATGCGCAGCGACGACGGCTTCCGCGTCTGGTCGCTGGCCGAGCCCAAGCTTGCCGAAGGCGAGATCATCCAGCGCTTCTACCATGGCATCGAGAAATACACGCCGCAGCTCGTCTCCTGGAACGGCGGCGGCTTCGACCTGCCGGTGCTGCATTACCGCGGCCTGATCCACAATGCCGTCGCGCCGCGCTACTGGGACATGGGCGAGGGCGACTTCCGCGACAGCCGCGACTTCAAGTGGAACAACTACATCGGCCGCTACCACACGCGCCATCTCGACCTGATGGACCTGCTCGCGATGTACCAGCCGCGCGCCAACGCGCCGCTCGACGAACTGGCGAAGCTGATGGGCTTGCCGGGCAAGCTCGGCATGGACGGCAGCGCGGTGTGGGGCGCTTTCCTGGCCGGGCAGATCGACGACATCCGCGACTACTGCGAGACCGACGTCGTGAATACCTATCTCGTCTACCTGCGCTTCCAGCAGATGCGCGGCTGCCTCACGCCCGAGGAGCACGCGAAGGAAGTGGCCTTTGTGCGCGAGCAGATCGCCGCGCTCAAGCAGCCGCACTGGGAAGCCTTCCTCGCGGCCTGGCAATGACCGAGCATTTCCCCTGCAGTCCGGAGGCGGCGTGATCCTGGTCGCCATCGAGACCTCGACGCAGCGGCTTTCCGTCGCCCTCTGGCAGGACGGCAAGCTGCTCGAGCGCGGCGCCGATTCGCAGACGGGCGGCTCGATGCTGGTGCTGCCGTGGATCGGGGAGTTGCTGGCGGAAGCCGGCATCGACAAGGGGCGGCTCGACGGCGTGGCCTTCGGCGCCGGGCCGGGCAGCTTCACGGGGCTGCGCCTGGCCTGCGGCGTGGCGCAGGGCTTCGCCTTCGGGCTCGACCTGCCGACGGTCGGCGTCACCACGCTCGCGGCACTCGCGCTGGCGAGCGGCGAGCGGCGCGTGTTCGCCTGCATGGACGCGCGCATGAACGAGGTCTATACGGCGGCCTACGAAGTCGCCGGCGGCGAGGTGACCGAACTGGAGGCGCCCCGCGTGGCGCCGCCGGAACTGGTGGTCGTGCCGGAAGGGCCGGACTGGATTGCCTGCGGCGACGGCTACGCTTCCTATGCCGGGCGCCTGCCGGCCGCGCCCAGGGTACGCGCCGATGTCTTCCCGACCGCGGCAGCCGTGGCTCAACTTGCCGCGCCGCGCCTGGCGCGCGGCGAGGGCGTGGCTGCGGCGCTGGCGACGCCGCTCTACGTGCGCGACAAGGTGGCACTGACGACGGCCGAGCGCCTGGCGCGGGGAGGCCTGCGTTGAACGCCGTGCCGAAGCCGCGGCTCGACTACCGGCCGATGCGCCGCGACGATCTCGAAGCCGTCATGGCGATCGAGCAGGCGGTCTATCCATTTCCGTGGACCCGGGGCAATTTCATCGATTCGCTCGACTCGGACTACGAGGCCTGGATCTGCACCCAGAACGGCGTCATGGTGGGATACGCCGTCATGATGGAAGCCGTCGACGAAGTCCATCTGCTTAACATCAGCATCGCGGCGCAGCGCCAGCGCGGCGGGCTGGGCAGCGAACTGCTCGGCTGGCTGTTCGAGTTGGCCGCCAGGGCGGGCGCGTGCCGCATGCTGCTCGAAGTGCGGCCGTCCAATGCAGCGGGGCTGGCGCTCTACCGGCGGCACGGCTTCGTCGAGATCGGCCGGCGGCGCGGCTACTATCCCGCCGACGGCGGACGCGAGGACGCGATCGTGATGGAGCGCGCGCTGTGAGCCGCGCGCGCCTGCTGCGGGAACTGGGCCTCGGGCCGGTGTGGCGGCTGCGCGCGCCGCAGGCGGACGGTGGCGAAGCGAACGAGCCGGTTGCAGGCAAAGCCGCAGGTTTGGATCAAGGCCAGCCGGTCGCCGCGCCGCGCGAAGACGTCGGCACGATGATGGCGGCACCCGGCGACGAGCGTGCGGCAAGCGTGGCCGGCATGGGTTGGGAGGACCTGCGCGCGGCCGTGGCCGAGTGCCGAGCCTGCGGCCTGTGCCGCGAGCGCAAGCAGGCAGTGCTGGGCGTCGGCGACGTCGAGGCCGACTGGCTGTTCGTCGGCGAGGGCCCGGGCGCGGAGGAAGACGAGCGCGGCGAGCCCTTCGTCGGCCAGGCCGGCAAGCTGCTCGATGCCATGCTGGCGGCCATCGACCTCAAGCGCGGCGACAACGTCTATATCGCGAACACGGTGAAATGCCGGCCGCCGGGCAACCGCACGCCGGAGCCCGAGGAAACGGCTGCGTGCTGGCCCTTCCTGGCGCGCCAGATTGCGCTGATCCGGCCCAAGCTGATCGTCGCGCTGGGCCGTCCGGCAGCGCAGACCCTGCTGCAGGCGGAGGTCAAGATCGGCGCTTCCCGCGGGCGCGTCTTCGAGCACAACGGCATCCCGCTGATCGTCACCTATCACCCGGCCTACCTGCTGCGCAATCTTCCCGACAAGGCCAAGGCCTGGGAAGACCTCTGCTTCATGCGCGCGACCATGAAGACCCTGTAGGCGAGGCCGGGCATGCGGGTATTCGTGGCGGCTGCCATCCTTGCCGCCGGCGCGGCTTGACGGCAGAATCCGTACTCCCCGAAAGCTTTTTGTCCCCGACAGATGGCAACGATCCTGCAACGACTCCCGTTCGGCCTCGCCCTGCTCCTCGTTTCGGCTTCCGCCGCGCCGGCTTCGCCGCCGTCGATGGAGGACCTCCTGGACACCGAGGTGGAGGGCGCCTCGCGTTTCGCGCAGCCGCTTTCGGAAGCGCCCGCCGCCGTGAGCGTGGTGACCTCGGACGAAATTCGCCAGTACGGCTTCCGCACGCTGGGCGAGGCGCTGTCGGCTATGCGCGGCGTCCAGACGACGAACGAGCGCGACTACACCTACCTCGGCATCCGGGGTTTTGCGCGTCCGGGCGACTACAACACCCGTATGCTGCTGATGACCGACGGCGTCCGGCGCAACGACCCGCTCTACGACGACGCCTTCGTCGGCAACGAGGCGCCGGTTGAGATCGAATGGGTCAAGCGGCTGGAATTCGTGCCCGGACCGGCCTCCGCGCTCTACGGCGCGAACGCCATCTTCGGCGTCGCCAATGCCGTGCTGTGGTCCGGCGCGGACCTGAACGGCACGCGGGTGCGCGCCGATGCCGGCAGCGGGCGCATGGTGCGCGTCGGCGTGCTGTCGGGGCAACGCACCGATGCGGGCAACGACTGGCTCTTCGGCGTCTCGGCCTACGGACGCCGTGGCGGAGACGTCTATTTCTCGCAGTACGACGATCCGGCCACCAACAACGGCATCGCCCAGGGACTGGACGGCGAGCGCTACCTGAAGGCGATCGCCAAGCTCTCCGTGGGCGATTGGCAGTTCGACGCCGGCCACTCCTTCCGTCGCAAGAACGTTCCTACCGCCTATTACGGCACGGCCTTCAACGCGCCCGGCAACTACGTCGAGGACAGCTACACCTATGCCGACGCCGCCTACGCCAGGTCGCTGGGCCGCGATTGGAACGCCAGCCTGCGGCTGCGCGCGGGCAGCTACCATTTCGTCGGCCAATACGTCTTCCCCGGCTATTTCAACCGCGATACGGGCGACGCCAACTGGCTCGGGCTCGACTATCTGCTGACCTACAGCGGCTTCGACGGGCATCGGCTGCTGATCGGCGGCGAGGTCCAGCGCAACCGCCGCCTCGACCAGACCAACATGGACATCGATCCGCGCCTGGTGCGCCTCGACGACCATCGGAAGACTTCGAGCGCCGGCGTCTTCATCCAGGACGAGTGGCGCTTCGCGCCGGCCTGGATCGCCAACTTCGGCGCGCGCACCGATCGCGTCGGCGGCTTCGGCATGAGTTCGCCGCGCGCTGCGCTGATCCACCGGATGACGCCGGCCGCGACGCTGAAGCTGATCTACGGCCGCGCCTTCCGCGCGCCGAACGCCTACGAGCACTACTACGACGACGGCGGCTGGTCGCAGCGCGCGAATCCCGACCTGAAGCCCGAGCGCATCAGCACGCGCGAAATCGTGCTCGACTACGCCGCCAACTCGCTGGTCCGGTTCTCCGCCAACTATTACCACTATCGGATCAACGACCTGATCGACCAGGTCACCGACGGCAGCGGCCTGCTGATGTTCGTCAACCGGCCTGCGCTCGATGCGCACGGCATCGAGCTGGAAACCGAAGCGGTGCTCTCCGACGGCTTCCACGTGAGGGCCAGCATCAGCCGGCAAGCGGTTCACCAGCCGTTCGGCGACGCGGTGAATTCGCCGAAGTGGCTGGGCAAGCTGCTGCTCGACGGGCCGGTGCCCGGCACCGGCTGGACCGTGGGCCTGAACCTTCAGGCGCTCGACCGCCGGACGTCGGTGGCCGGCGACGTGCCGGGCAACGCCGTAGGCAACCTCGTCTTCACGCACAAGGGCACGCCGGCGACGGGCCAGTGGGCGGTCGGCATCTACAACCTTTCGGGGCACCGCTATCTCGACCCGGCCTCCGGAGCGGTGTCCGGGGGGACGGTCCCGCAGGACGGCCGCCAGTTCCGCGTCACCTGGGAACTCGCGCATTAAATGAGCCTCCTGCGGCATCGGCTGACTGCCTTGCTCTGCGGCGCCGCCGTGGCGTGGGCCGCGGCCGCGCCGGCCGTCGCCGGGCCGCCGAACGAAGAGGACGTCAAGGCGGCCGTCGCCTTCAATCTGTTGCAGTTCGTGCGATGGCCGGCCGCGGCCTTGCCGCCCGGCCAGCCGCTGGCGCTATGCGCGGCCGAATCGAGCAGCATGGCCAAGCTGCTGGCCCGCTTCGGCGGCGCCCGCGTCAACGACACGAACCTGGCCTTCAAGGTGCTCAACCGCCATCTGGACGGGCTGGACGAATGCCAAGCGCTGTTCGTCGCGGCCGGCGATCCCTATGCGGTGCTGCGCGTTTCGGCTGCCACGCACGGCAAGCCGATCCTGCTCATCGCCGAGGGCGACCGCGCGCTCGAGCAGGGCGCCGGCATCGCGGTGTCGGTGGCCGGCAGCCACGTCGTGATCGACGTCGACCTCACGTCGCTCAACGCGGCCGGGCTCGTCGTGAGTTCCAAACTTCTGCGTCTTGCGAGGACGGTGGTCAAATAATGCGAGCGGTCGAATACGTCGCCGGTTTCCGCCGGCTAACCACCGTGTGGCTCAGCGCCGTCACGGTCATGGTGCTGACCCTGGTGGCGCTGCAGTCCTACCTGGAACGCAAGCAGTTGCTGGAGACCATCATCACCAGCGGCTCCGTCGTCAGCGCCAATGCGGCCGCCGCCGTCGTGTTCAACGATCCGGTTGCGGCCACCGAAATGCTGTCGGCTTTCCGCGCGTCGGACATCATGATCGAGGCGGCCTTCTACCGCGACGACGGCAGCCGCCTGGCGCTGTTCCGGCCGCCGCGCCGGGCGGTAGGGCGTCCGCTCGCTGACGTGGCGCCGGCGCTCGGCGAAGAGTTCTCGTTGCGCGAAGTGCGGGTCGCGCTGCCCGTCACGCTCAACGACCGGCCGGTCGGCACGCTGGCCCTGCGCGCGACGCTCGACGTGCTTTACGCGGAATTGGCGCGCTTCGCCGGCGGACTGGCCGCCATCAGCGCCTTCGCCGTCGCCTTTGCTTCGCTGGCGACGCACCGGCTGCGCGAACGGTTGGCCGAGAAGGAAGTGGCGCGCCGCCGCGCCGAAACCGAGCTGGCGGACTCGCGCGACCAGCTGCGCCAGATGATGGTGCATCGCGAGCACCTGCTGGAAGAGGAGCACAAGCGCATCGCCGTCGAGATCCACGACCAACTCGGCCAATTGCTGACGGCCGCCATGCTCAATCTCCGCTCGCTGGAGCGCAGCCTCGGGACGCTGGATGAGGACGCCAAGCGGCAGTTCGAGGAAGTGCTGGGCCAGCTCGACGAGTCCTACTACGGCATGAAGAACATCGCCACCTTGCTCTACCCGGCGGTGCTCAAGTTCGGCTTCCGCCCGGCCGTCGAATGGCTGGCCGGACGCCTGCTCAAGGTGGCCGGCATCCATTGGCGCATCGAGGTGGAAGAGCCGTTCCCGGCGCTCGATCCCGAACACGCGATGGGCCTGTTCCGCATCGTTCAGGAAGCGCTGGTCAATGTCGTCCATCATTCCCATGCCGGCGACGTGCGTATTGCCCTGCGCCGCACCGAAACTACCGTGACCTTGGAGATCGCGGACGACGGGCAGGGCTTCGACATGTCCGCCGGCAACAAAATCGCCGGTTTCGGCCTCATCGGCATGCGAGAACGTGCCGAATCCCTCGGCGGTCATGTCACAATCATGAGCCGGCCGGGTAACGGAACTACGGTCCAGGTGACGGTGCCGCTCGTCGCCCAGGATGCGCCGGCCGTCGGATGAGGAGAGACTGACACTAATGAAGCGCGCAGAAACCCGGGTCATCATCGCGGATGATCACACGCTGTTCCGGATCGGACTGGTCCGGATGCTGAATTCGTTTCCCGGCGTGAAGGTCGTCGCCGAAGCCTCGGACGGCACCGAGGTCCTGAAGGTCATCGATCACGTCGAAGCCGATCTGCTGATCCTGGACCTGACGATGCCGGGGGCCAACGGCACCTCGCTGCTGGAGGCCGTGCGGCGCACCATGCCCGGCCTGCCGGTGCTCGTGCTGTCGATGCACGACGAGGCCACGCTGGTGAAGCAGGTGCTGCGCAGCGGCGCCAGCGGCTACATCACCAAGAACGCCGAGCCGGACGTGCTGCAGGCGGCGGTCTCGGCCGTCGCGCGCGGCGAACGGTATCTGGCGCCGGCCATCGCCAACGTGCTGGCCTTCGACTTCGAGCCCGAGCCGGGCACCGATCCCATGACCAGCCTTTCCCAGCGCGAGCGCCAGGTGTTGCGCATGCTGGTCGGCGACGGCCTTTCGCTGGTCCAGATCGCCGAGCAGCTCGAGCTCAGTCCCAAGACCGTCACGACGCACAAGGCGAACATCATGGCCAAGCTCGGCGTTTCCACCAACGCCGACTTGATGCGCTACGTGCTTTCGCGCCCGCCGGCCGACCTGATCCGCTGATCCTTTCCCGGCCGCTTTCCCGGCGGCGTCTCCCTTCCCCGACACAACGGTAGTTGTGGGGTTAGGGCTTCCCCGAGTCACCTCGGGCCTCCCCGATTGTTGGCGGAGGCCGGCGTGGCCATGATTCGATCACAGCATTGGATCGAACCGGGGAGGTTTGCAATGAAGGGAAACAGGGCAGCGGCGCCGCGCATGGGCGGCTTCACGCTCATCGAACTGCTGGTGGTGATCGTCATCATCGGCCTTCTGGTCGGGGTGGCCTGGCCGTCGTACCAGGAGTCCGTGCGCAAGGGCCATCGGGCCGACGCGCAGGCCTTCCTGATGGACCTGGCGCAGCAGGAGCAGCGCTATTTCCTCGACGCGCGCTCCTATGCGCCGGACCTCGCCACGCTGAACGCCAGCGCCCCGGCCTCCGTTTCGGCCTACTACGCGACGCCGACCTTCACCGTCACCGCCGGCACGCCGCCGACGTTCTCCATTTCCATTGCACCGACGGGCGGCCAGGCGGGCGACAGTTGCGGCACGCTGACGATCGACAGCAGCGGCAACAAGACCTCGTCGTCCGGCAGCAACTGCTGGTAACGAAGGGAAGGGCGATGCTCCGACGGACCAGCTTCCCACCAAGGCGCGGCGAACGCGGCTTCACCCTGGTGGAGCTCATCGTCGTGGTCGTGATCGCCGGCATCCTGGCGAGCCTGGCGGCGCCTTCGTTCACGCAGCTCATTGAGAACCAGCGGGCGAAGAACGCGGCGACGGACATTTACGTCGCGCTGACGCGCGCGCGCAGCGAGGCGCTGCGCCTGAACCAGAACGTCACCATTGCGCCGGTTTCCAGCAACTGGAGCGCGGGATGGCAAATCACGGACAGCGGCGGCGGCGTGCTGGAGAGCCACGAGGCGATCCGCAGCCTCACCGTAGCCGGCCCCGCCAGCATTATCTACAAGAGCTCGGGCCGCACCACCAGCACGGCCGACATGCTGTTCACCATCACCGGCCAGTTTCCCGACTCCACGCATTACGTCTGCGTCGACCTTTCCGGCCGGCCGGCCATCGGGAGCTCGTCGTCATGCTGAGGCCCGTTCCCCGCAGCGCCGGCTTCTCGATGATCGAGGTCCTGGTCACGCTGCTCATCATCGCTTTCGGCCTGCTCGGGCTGGCCGGCCTGCAACTCAAGCTGCAGACCTCGGAGATGGAGTCCTACCAGCGCGCCCAGGCCCTGGTGCTGCTGACCGACATGAGCGAGCGCATCGCCGCCAACAACGTGAATGCGGCGTCCTACGTGTTGAACAGCGCGCTGGGCACGGGCGACGCGCAGCCGTCCTCCTGCTCGTCGCTGGCGGCCGGCTCGGTCGCGCGCGATCTGTGCGAGTGGAGCAACGAGCTGAAGGGCAGCGCCGAAACGAGCGCTGCGTCTTCCAGCGTCGGCGCCATGATCGGCGCGCGCGGCTGCATCACGGAGGTGCAGGCGGCGAACGCCACGAGCGGCGTCTGCCTGCCGGGCATCTACCAGGTGGCAGTCGCGTGGCAGGGGTTGGTGAAGACGGCGACTCCCGCCATCACCTGCGGCCAGAACCAGTACGGCAACGAGGCCCAGCGCCGCGTCGTTTCCACCCGCGTCACCGTGGGCCTGCCAGGATGCACCTGATCATGGCCGCCCGCATCCTCCGCCGCCAACGCGGCATGTCGCTGGTCGAGCTGATGATCTCCATCACGCTCGGGCTGATGATCCTCGCCGGCGTGACGACCATCTTCGTCAGCAACAACAAGACGCGCAAGGAACTCGAGAAGACCAGCCGGCAGATCGAGAACGGCCGCTACGCCATGCAGCTTCTGAGCGAAGACCTCCAGATGGCCGGCTTCCTGGGCACCTACGTGCCGCCGACGACGGCGCCGGGGTTGAGCTCGCTGCCCGATCCCTGCGCGACGGACTCCGCCACCGCCGATGGGGCGCGCGTCATCCACGTGCAGGGCTACGACGGCGCCGCGACCGTGCCGAGCTGCCTTTCCGACGTCAAGACCGGCACAGACATCCTGGTGGTGCGCCGCGCCAGCACCTGCGCGGTCGGCGCTACGAACTGCGACGCCTTCGCCAACGGTGCGCCGCACTTGCAGGTATCGGGATGCTCGACCGACGCCTCCACCTACCTGATGGACGGAACCCAGGGCAACCTGACGCTGAAGAAGGTGGGCTGCACGGCGACGGCCGACATCCGGCGCTTCCGCACCCACATCTACTTCATCGCCAACAACAACATCGGCAGCGACGGCGTGCCGACGCTCAAGCGGGCGGAACTGGGCGCGACCATGAGCATCGTGCCGCTGGTGGACGGCATCGAGAACATGCAGTTCGAGTACGGCATCGACACCAACAGCGACGGCGCCCCGGACGTCTACACCGCCGACCCGAGCAGCTACGGCGGCTGCAGCGGCAGCGGCTGCGTGACGAACTGGTGGAACGTGATGGCGGTCAAGATCAACCTGCTGGCGCGCAACACCCAGAGCACGCCCGGCTACACCGACAGCAAGACCTACACGCTCGGCCTGGACGCCAGCGGCAACCCCAACACCTTCAGCTATTCGGATTCGTACAAGCGCCACGAATACTCGTCGACGGTGCGGCTGGCGAATCCGGCGGGGAGGCGGCAATGAACCGGCGCTCACAGCGCGGCGCGACCCTGCTGGTCGGGCTCATCATGCTGGTGCTGCTCACGCTGCTGGCCATCACCGCCTTCAACCTTTCGCGCAGCAACCTCAAGGCGGTCGGCAACATGCAGACGCACAACGAGGCGGTGGCCACGGCCAAGTCGGCGATCGAGGAGGTGCTCAGCAAGACCGACTTCTCGGACAACCCGGCCGCCGCCTTCGGCACCGGCAACATCAAGTCCTACGACATCAACGGCGACACCAACGCCGACGTGACGGTGACGCTGGTGCCGCAACCGTGCATCAAGAGCTACCAGATCCTGCCCGCCGACCCGAGCGACCCGACGTCGCAGGGCTGCGCGGCGAGCGTGCAGCAGAACTACGGCGTCGCCGGCAGCACGACCTGGGGCTCGCAGTGCGCCGACATCGTCTGGGAAGTGACGGCGGTGGCGACCGACAACGTGACGGGCGCCACGGCGACCGTCGGGCAGGGCATCCGCGTCCGCCAGGACGCCAGCGCAGCGGTCAACACCACCAACTACTGCCCCTAGCGGACAGGGAGATTCCAACATGAACATTCTGCGCAATCTCAGGTGGCTGGCGCTCGCCATGAGCGTCTGGGTCGGCTTCTATCCCGTGCATGGCCTGGCCGAGGACATCGACATCTTCGTCGGCTCGTCGGCGGGGACCTCCGCCAGCCCGAATGTGCTGATCGTGCTCGACAACACGTCCAACTGGGCGCGGCAGAACCAGAAATGGCCGGGCGGCCTGCAGCAGGGGCAGTCCGAAGTCCGCGCCATCAAGACGGTGTTGTCGACGCTGTCCTCTAACATTAACGTCGGCATGATGGAGTTCGTCACCGGCGGCAACGCCAACGACCAAGGCGGCTTCATCCGCTACGCCATCCGGCCGATGAACAGCACCAACCAGACGACGTTCAGCACCCAGCTGACCAACATCTTCAACGCGGTCACCAGCGTCAACGAGAAGCGCAATTCCAACACGGCGTACGGCGACCTGATGTACGACGTGTACAACTACTATGCGGGCGCGGCCGTGTCGAACGACGGCAGCAACCACTCGGCGACGCTGAGCCCCCCCAACCCGAGCGCGGACACCGGCGGCTACACGACGAACTACAGCCAGTTCCGGTCCCCGCTTTCGGCCGACAGCAGCTGCGCGAAGAACTTCATCATCTTCATCAGCAACCCCAATTCCAGCGGTCCGGCCGCCGACACGTCGTACAACACCGCCGCGCTGTCGGCCCTGGGCGGCAGCACCGCGCAGCTCAGCCTGCCCAACTTCTCGACCAGCACCGTCGCCCAGGCGACGCTGCTCTACAAGACCAGCGCCTGCTATTCGAGCCAGGCGGCCTGCTCGGCGGCCGAAGCGAGCAATTCCGCCTACACCAGCGTCTGCCCGCCGAACACCACCGGCAGCTACGACAGTTGCAGCTGCGCGGCTTCCAACGACGCCTCGAATCCCGCCACGAGCACCATGCCGTCGTGCGCCACCGGCCAGCGCTACTCGGTGGTGGCGACGTCCAATACGGTCACCACCGGCCCCACGGCCGGCGCATCGACCACCTCGACCGGCACCTCGACCGGCTGCTATGCGAGCCAGACGGCCGCCAATACGGCGGCCGCAGCGGGCACTGACAAGGGTGGCCTGACCTGTCCGGCCACGACGACTTCCACCGTGGGCGGCACGACCACCACGACGACCTATAGCTGCGGCTATAGCGCGGGAGCGACCACCAGCGCTGGCACCGCCTGCAGCTCGACGACGACGAACACCGGCCCCACCACCGGTTCGGCGGTCACCAGCACGGCGCTGTCGACCTCCTGCTACACGGGCATCAGCACGGGCAGCACGAAATGGAATTCCTCGAGCGACCATGGCACGCTGAGCTGTCCCTCGACCACCACCACCACTTCCGGCTACACGACGACCACCACGAGCTACGTCTGCTCCTATTCGGGCGCCATGTCGGGCAACACCACCGGCTGTTCGAGCGGCAAGCAGCACGTCACGGTTACGCAGTCCGCAACGCCGACCGTCAGCACGGTCACGAACACGCCGAACTCGCGCTACGTCATCACGCAGACGGCGACGCCCTACGTGTCGACCAGCACCGCGGGCGTCGGCACCTCGACGCTCGGCAACACTCAGAACTGCTACCCCGACCTCGCCAGCTGCAGCACGGCCGACTATGCCGCCGCCTGCAGCGCCGCCGGCACCACCTGCGCCTGCAGCGCGGCGGGCGCCACCACGACGGGATCCTGCCCGAGCGGCCTCAGCTACAGCGTGGTCGGCACCGCCAACGTGCTGGTCAACACGCCCACCGGCACCTCCACCCTGGACACCAATCCGTTCAACGCCGACGAATGGGCGCGCTTCCTGTTCCAGACCGGCGTGCCGGTGTCCGGCACGAGCACCAAGCAGACGGTCAGCACCTACACGATCGACGTCTACAACGCGCAGCCCAACGCGCAGAACACCTCGCTGATGATGAGCATGGCGCGCGCCGGCGGCGGCAAGTACTTCAACGCCACCAACGAGACGGCGCTGGTCAACGCGCTCAAGTCGATCTTCAACGAGATCCAGTCGGTGAACTCGACCTTCGCGTCGGCCAGTCTCCCGATCAACGCCACCAACCGCGCGCAGAACGAGAACCAGGTCTTCATCGGCATGTTCCGCCCCGACCCGGACGCGAAGCCGCGCTGGTTCGGCAACGTCAAGCGCTACCAGCTGGTCAAGGACGCCAATGGCGACATCCAGCTCGGCGACTACAGCGGCAACGTGGCCATCAACAACAACACGGGCTTCATCACCGACTGTGCCACCAGCTGGTGGACCTTCGATTCGAGCACCTACTGGAGCAATTACTCGACGGTCAATCCCGCCCCGGTCGGTACCTGCCCGACGACCTCGTACAGCGCCTACTCCGATTCTCCCGACGGACCGCGCGTGGAGAAGGGCGCCGTCGCGGAAGTCATCCGCTGGGGCAACAACCCGAACTCCAGGACCCGGACATGGACCAGCGGCATGCGCACCATGTACTCGGCCAGCGGCGCCAGCCTGACCTCGTTCTCCGCAGCCGCCGCCGGCGTCTCCTCGGATACGGCCGACTGGATCATGGGCAAGGACGCCAGCGACGAGTCGGGCAACTACGAGAACGACAACGACCATAGCTGGACGCGCGCCTCGATCCACGGCGACGTCATCCATTCGCGTCCGCTGCCGGTCAACTACTGCACGACCTCGAATTGCAGCAACGTGGTGCTCTACTACGGCTCGAACGACGGCACGCTGCGGGCTGTCGACGCTGCCACCGGCAAGGAGAAGTGGGCCTTCGTGGCACCGGAATTCGGCAGCAGCCGCTTCGAGCGCCTGCGCACGCAGAGCCCGCTGGTGAATTACCCGGGCGTCACGGCGACGCCGACGCCGACGGCGCGCGACTACTTCTTCGACGGCTCGATCGGCATCTACCAGACGGCGACCAACAATCACGTGTGGATCTTCCCGACCATGCGGCGCGGCGGCCGCACCATCTATGCGCTCGACGTCACCGACGCCGACGCGCCGAGCATCAAGTGGAAGGTCGGTTGCCCCAACCTTTCGGACGACACCGGCTGCAGCAGCGGCGCCACGGCCATCGGCCAGACCTGGTCGATCCCCAACGTCGCCTTCATCCGCGGCTACTCCACCTCGACTCCCGTGGCCGTAGTCGGCGGCGGCTACGACAGCTGCGAGGACACCAACAGCAGCATCACGACGCAGTGCGCCAGCACCAAGGGCAACGTGGTGTACGTGATCAACGCGTCGTCCGGTGCCATCGTCAAGAGCTTCACCACGCTGCGCGCGGTGGCCAGCGACGTCGCGCTGGTCGACATGGACTACGACGGCAATCCCGACTACGCCTACTTCGGCGATACCGGCGGCAACCTCTACCGCATCAGCTTCTCGACCTACGACCCGAGCACGGGAACCTACACGGCGCTTGAGAGCCAGTCGTGGGTGATCACGCGCGTTGCCTACACGAGCGGCGGCGGACGCAAGTTCCAGTTTGCACCGGCGCTGTTCGGCGGCGCCGGCACGGTCTACATCGCACTGGGCTCCGGTGACCGCGAGCATCCGCTGCAGACGCAGTATCCCTACACCACGCCGGTGACGAACCGGTTCTACGTGTACCGCGACTGCCTCGCCGCGACGCCCGACTCATCGTCGATCGCCGGCGGCAACAGCCTAGACGATACGACGCTGATGACCAACGCGACGACGAACCCGAGCTGCGGCGGCACCCAGACGACGACCAGCAACTGCTCGACCAACAAGGGCTGGTTCACCGACCTCAACAACGGCACCGGCGAGCAGACCGTCACCTCGGCGGTGATCGTGGGCGGCATGGTGACCTTCAGCACCAACCGCCCGATTCCCGCCGCGGCCGGCAGCTGCTCGACGGCGCTGGGCGAGGCGGCCGGCTACTGGCTGAACCTCTACAACGGGTCGGGCGCGGTCGGCGTGACGGGCAACTGCGGCGGCACCAAGTCGACGCCCTTCGTCGGCGGCGGCCTGCCGCCGTCGCCGGTGGTCGGCACCGTGCCGATCAACGGCGTGCCGACTTCCGTGGTGATCGGCGCGGCGCAGCGTTCGGGAACGGCTAGTTCGCCGATCTCGCCGCAGAAGGCGACGCCGACCAACCTGCCGGCCCGCAAGCGCGTGTATTCCTACACGCACAGCGACTGACGCGCGCGGAGGGCGCTTTCAGCGCGCCGCGCCGCGACGGTCGGTGAGTTCCGCCAGCGTGGCGCAGAACGTCGCGATGTCGAGCGGCTTGTGCTGGACGGCAATGCCGCTCTTCGCCATCTGGCGCATCAGGGCGGCGTCGGTTTCGGCGGTGATCAGCATGGCCGGCAGGGCCTCGCCGAAGGCTGCCCGAACGGCGGCAATGGCGTCGTAGCCGGTCTCGCGGCCCAGGCGGTAATCCGACACCACCACGTCGGGCACCTGTCCGGCCAGGCGCCGCAGCGTCTCGGCGCTCGTCGGCGAGATGACCGGCACGTGACCGAGCGCCTCGAGCGAGTAGCAGAGGGCGCGCGCCACTTCGGCGTTGTCCTCGACCAGCGCGATGCGCAGCGGACGGTGATATTCGGTGCGCGCTGGCGCCGGTGCGACCGGCTTTCCGGGCGGCAACTCTACGGCGAACATCGAGCCGCGGCCGAGCTTCGAGGCCATGCGCACGCGCAGGCCGAGCAGGGCCGCTTCCTTGGCGACGATGGTGAGCCCGATGCCGGTGCCTTGCTCGCGGTTGCGGCCGGGATTGCCGAGCTGCTTGAACTCCTCGAAGATTTCGCCGGTCTTGTCGGGCGGGATGCCGATGCCCGTGTCCCAGACTTCCAGCCAGTCGCGGCCGTCGCGCCGGCGGCAGCCGATGAGGACGCCGCCCCGCTCCGTATAGCGCACGGCGTTCGAGACAAGGTTGGTGACGATGCGGCGGAACAGCACGGGATCGGTGTGGCCGAACTTGCCGCCGTAGCGGTAGCGCAGCACCAGCCGCTTGCTGCGCGCCTTCGGTTCCAGCGAGGACATCACCTTGGCGAGCACCGAATCGAGCGAGAAATCGCAAACCTTGGGAACGATCGCGCCGGCCTCGAGCTTGGAAAGGTCGAGCAGGTCCGAGAGCAATTCGCTCAGCCCGCTGACGCATTGCCGCATGTTTTGCGCCAGGTCCCTGGCGCTGGGCGGCAGGGTTTCCTCGAGCGTGCCGACATAGAGCGAAAGCGCGGAGAGCGGCTGGCGCAAGTCATGGCTGGCCGCCGCGAGGAAGCGCGACTTGGCGGCATTGGCCCGTTCGGCCTCCACCTTGGCGCTGCGCAGTTCCTCCTCGGCGCGGTTTCGTTCCGCCTCGGCGAGCTTGCGCGCGGTCACGTCGGTGACGGCGAGGCGGCACTCCTGTCCGAGGTCGTCGCGCGTGGCCTCGATATGGGCGAACACGGGCGGGCGGCCGCCGGCGGGCAGCAGCGTGAGTTCGCAATGCTGCCGGGCGTCGCCGGCAAACACCTTGGCGGTGAAATCGACCAGCCGCAGGCGGTCTTCGTCGTTCACGAAACCCGCGAAGCCGAGGTTCCGGAGCTTGGTGCGCGGCGCGCCGAGCAAACGCGCCCCGGCGAGGTTGACTTCGCGGATGGAGCCGTCGCGGCGCAGCGTGAGATAGCCGATGGGCGCGGAGTCGTAGAGGTCGGTGAAGCGCTTGAGCGCCTGTTCGGCCTGGTCGCGCGCTGACCGCAATTCCTGGTTCTGCATCTGCAGTTCGACCAGCAGCACTTCCGCTTCCGACAGGCTGCGATCGGGCATGCTTGCGGTTGCGGCGCTCCGGCCGGCTGCGGATTTGCGGCGCGCCGGGCGCGCCTGGGTGGTTTGTCTTTCCATGATGTCGGGTAACCCGAATACCGGGATGCAGCCCTGGGATGGGGGTGCGATGAATGCTATGGGTAAGGTTGCGGCCCAGGAATACCCGCTACCCCATATCCGCAATACCCGGAACCGGGTAATTGCGGCCGTTGTTGCACTGCCGGTATCGCGCGTCTTTCAGAGCACAGTGGACCTCGGGTGCAGCGCTGGGTTCTCACGAAGTGACGCATCGGGAACGCTTCCTGCAACCACCGGCCGTGTTCCTCGGGAACGGGCTTTCGTGCGGTAGGAATTGCGTATCCGGAGGGAACCAGTCGGAACAACTTGCCGAGCGCGGGCGCCGCGCCGCGTCGGCCCTGGATCGATTCGCCATAGCAGATGGATCAGTGCACCGATTTCCTGGATCGCCTGAACGGCTGCGGCTACGAGCCCATTTCCGACTACGCCATCATCGGCGACTGCCGCAGCGCGGCGCTGGTCTCGCGGCTGGGCTCCATCGACTGGCTGTGCCTGCCGGACTTCTCCTCGGCGTCGCTCTTCGCGGCACTGCTCGACCGGCGGCGCGGCGGTCGTTTCATGATCTGCCCGCGGGACGTGGGCGACGTCCAGCGGCGCTACGTCGGACGCAGCGCGGTGCTGCAGACCACCTTCCGCTGCGCCGGCGGCGTCGTGCAACTGACGGATTACATGCCGGCGCCTTCGGGCAGCGCCGAAGCCGCCCCGCGCCGGCTGCATCGCCGGCTCGAGTGCCTGAGCGGCCGGGCGGTCGTCGATGTCGTGTACCAGCCGCGGCCCGACTACGCGCGCTGCGTGCCGGCCATCTCGCCGTCGAACGACGGCTGGCTGGCCGAGGGCGGCGCGGTGGCGGTGCTCCTGCTCACGGACCTCGCACTGGAAGTCGCGCAGGATGAGGCGATCGTCGGCGGCAGCATCGAAATCACGCCCGGCCGCCAGCACTGCTTCCTGCTGGCCGCTGCGGCGGCGGCGGACCGGCTGGCGGGCGAGCGCCTGCAGGGCGACCGGCTGCGCGAGCAGGCGACGGTGGCGTGGTGGGAGAGTTGGTGCCGCCAGGGCGACTATCGCGGCTTCCATCCGGATGCCGTGATCCGCAGCTGCCTCACCCTCAAGCTCCTGACCAGCGACGCTTCCGGCGCGGTGATGGCGGCGGCCACCACTTCCCTGCCGGAATCGCTGGATGCGCCGCGCAATTGGGACTACCGCTACTGCTGGCTGCGCGACACCTCGCTGCTGCTGCAGTCCTTCGTCGACATCGGCTTCGTGCGGGAAAGCGAGGCCTTCCTCGGCTGGCTGCTGCACGTCGGACGCAAGCCGCGGCTGCAGCCGTTCTACGACCTCCACGGCAAGCCCGTGCCGGACGAGATCGTGCTGCCGCATCTCGAAGGCTACCGCGGCGTGGGCCCGGTGCGCGTCGGCAATTCCGCCAACAACCAGCTGCAGCTCGACATCTACGGCGAACTCGTGCAGACCGCCTGCCGCTTCGTCGCACGCGGCGGCAAGCTGAACGCCGACGAGAAGGCGCTGCTCGTCGGGCTTGGCGATGCCGTGTGCCAGCTTTGGCGCCAGCCGGACCAGAGCATCTGGGAAAGCCGGCAGGCGCCGCGCCATTACACCTATTCGAAACTGATGTGCTGGGTGGCGCTCGATCGCTTGCTCGGCCTCGGCCGCGACGCCGGACTCGAAGTCGACGCGGCACGGCTGACGGCCGAGCGCGAGCGCATCCGCGCAGACATCGAGTCGCTCGGCTTCAATGCGCAGCTCGGCAGCTACGTCGGCTATTTCGGCGGCAGCGAGCCCGACGGCAGCCTGCTGCTGATGGTCCGCTACGGCTATGCGGCGGCCGGCGATGAGCGCATGCGCGCCACCTACCGCCACATCGTCGACCATTTGTCGCGCGAGGGACTGATCTACCGCTACCCGCCGGGGGAGCATTACGACGGCGTCAGCGGCGGCGAGAACCCCTTCCTGGTGTGCAATTTCTGGCTGGTGGACTACCTGGCGCGGGCGGGGGGAGCCGCGCCCGCGGCCCCCCCGGTGGGACGCCCGCCCCGCGTCGCCCCACACCCACGGCGGGATTA
>JBLNBJ010000048.1:0-3712 GCA_050259835.1 Ignavibacteria bacterium
ACGTCTCGCGCTGCGGCGACCTGGCGCTGTTCGCGCTCTCGCCGCGATGCCGTGTCGGCGTGGACGTCGAGGCCGTGCGCGAGGTGCGCGGCGCCGACATCATCGCCGCGCACTTCTTCTCGCCGGCCGAGCGCGCCGTGTACCGGGCGCTGCCGCCGGAAGAGCGCAGCGCCGCCTTCCTCAATTGCTGGACGCGCAAGGAGGCCTTCGTCAAGGCGCTGGGCGCCGGCTTGTCCTTCCCGTCGGAGGACTTCGACGTCTCGCTGGCGCCGCACGAACCGGTGCGCCTGCTGCGCGTCGGCAAGGTGGCGGGCGACGCCGGCTGGCGCATCGACGCCTTCACCCCTCATCCCGGCTACGTGGCCGCGCTGGTTTGCGAGCGCGGCCAGTCCCATTCCACGGAGAAGACCGAATGAACCCTGCCCACCGCCAGGCCGCCTGGCTCGATGAAGACGTCGAGGCCTTTCGCCGCACCGTGCGGCAGTTCGTCCAGAAGGAATTCCTGCCGCAGCAGGCGCGCTGGCAGAAGCAGTTCAAGCCGGACGCCGAGGCCTGGACGGCCGCCGGACGCATCGGCATGCTGCTGCCCGACGTGCCGGAGGAATACGGCGGCGGCGGCGGCACCTTCGCCCACCAGTGCGTCGTGGCGGAGGAACTTGCCCAGGCCGGCGTCCATTTCGGCTGCGGCATCCAGGCCATCGTCGCGCATTACCTGCTCGCCTACGGCACCGATCAGCAGAAGCGCAGCTGGCTGCCGCGCCTGGGGCGCGGCGAACTGGTGGCAGCCATCGCCATGACCGAGCCGGGCGCCGGCTCGGACCTGCAGGGCATCAAGACCAGCGCGCGCCGCGACGGCGACCATTACGTCATCAACGGCACCAAGACCTTCATCAGCAACGGGCTGCTGGCCGGACTGGTGTGCGTGGCGGTGAAGACCGACACGCGCGTGCCGGGGATGAAGGGCATCTCGCTGATCGTGGTCGAGACCCGCGACCTGCCCGGCTACAGCGTGGGGCGCGCGCTGGAGAAAGTGGGCATGCATGCCCAGGACACCTGCGAGCTGTTCTTCGACGAGGTGCGCGTGCCGGCGGCCAACCTGCTCGGCGGCACCGAGGGCCGCGGCTTCGCCCAGATGATGGAGCAGCTGCCCTACGAGCGCCTGGTCGTGGCCGTCGGGGCGGCAGCCACCATCGAGCGCGCGCTGGCGGTGACCACGCGCTACGTCAAGGAACGCAGCGCCTTCGGCAAGCAGCTGATCGAGTTCCAGAACACGCGCTTCCAGCTCGCAGAGTGCAAGACCGAAGCCCACATCGCGCGGCTGTTCATCGACGACTGCATCGGGCGCTTCATGGCCGGGTCGCTCGACGACGTCACCACCGCGATGGCGAAGTACTGGGTCAGCGAATGCCAGTGCCGGGTCGTCGACGCCTGCCTGCAGCTCCACGGCGGCTACGGCTACATGAACGAATACCCGATCGCGCAGATGTGGACCGACAGCCGCGTGCAGCGCATCTATGCCGGCAGCAACGAAATGATGAAGGAGATGATCGGATGGTCACTGTGAAAATCGCGCGCCAGGAAGAATGCCTGCATCGGATCTTCGAGGCGCAGGCCGCACGCACGCCGGACGCGCCGGCGGTCGCGTTCGAAGAGGCCAAGCTTTGCTACGCCGAGCTCGACCGTCGCGCCAACCAGCTCGCGCACCGGCTGTGGCGCATGGGGCTCGGCCCCGACATGTGCGTCGGCCTCTACGTCGAGCGCTCGCTCGACGTGATCGTCGGCATGCTGGGCATCCTCAAGGCCGGCGCCGCCTACCTGCCGATCGATCCGGCGTTTCCGCCCGAGCGCGTCGCCTTCATGCTGGAGGATTCGCGCGCCACGGCGGTGCTGACGCAGGCGGCCCTGGCCGGCGCGCTGCCGCCGGGCCCGGCCCAGGCGATCGTGCTCGACGAGATCGAGTGGAGCGGCGATGCCAAGCCGCCGCCCGTGGATGTCGCCGGCCACAGCCTGGCCTACGTCATCTACACCAGCGGCTCCACCGGCCAGCCCAAGGGCGTGTGCATCGAGCATCGCAACATCTCGGCCTACGTGCGCGACATCTGCGAGCGGTTGGAACTCGCGCCGGGCATGAACCACGCGACGGTGTCCACCGTGGCGGCCGACCTCGGCAACACGGTGATCTTCCCGGCGCTCGCCACCGGCGGCTGCGTGCATGTCGTGTCCAAGGCGCGCGCCGAGAACCAGGGCATGCTGGCCGAGTACTTCCTGCGCGAGCGCATCGACGTCCTCAAGATCGTGCCGTCGCACCTGGCCGCGCTGCAGGGCGCGCGCAACCCGGAGCATGTGATGCCGACCCGGCGCCTGATCCTCGGCGGCGAGGCCTCGCGCACCGAGTGGGTGGCGCGGCTGCGCCGGCTGGCGCCGCAGTGCGAGATATTCAACCATTACGGCCCGACCGAGACGACGGTGGGCGTCCTCACCTACCGCGTCGGCGAGGAACTGCCGGCCACGCCCTCGGGCAAGCTGCCGCTCGGCGTGCCGCTGCCCGGCGCCTGCGCCTACCTGCTCGACGAGAGCGGCCAGCCGGTGCCCGACGGCGAGATCGGCGAGCTCTACCTCGGCGGCGCCGGCGTCGCGCGCGGCTATCTCAACCGGCCGGAGCTCACGGCGGAGAAGTTCTTCCCCGATCCCTTCGGCGACGATCCGACCGCGCGGCTCTACCGCAGCGGCGACCTGGCGCGCCGCCTGCCGGACGGCAACCTGGAGTTCTGCGGCCGCGCCGACGACCAGATCAAGCGGCACGGCTACCGCATCGAGCTGGGCGAGATCGAAGCCGCGCTGCGCAGCCATCCCGGCGTGCGCGACGCGGTGGTGACGGCGCGCGAAGACGCCGCCGGCGGCATGCAACTCGCCGCCTACGTGGTGCCGCAGCGGCCGCAACAGCCGCTGTGGGACCGGCCCGACCTGCACCTGCTGCCCGACGGCGCGCCGGTCGCCCACCTCAACCGCAACGAGACCGAGTACATCTACAACGAGATCTTCGTGCTGCAGGCCTACCTGCGCCACGGCATCCGCATCGAGGACGGCGACTGCATCGTGGACGCCGGCGCCAACATCGGCCTGTTCACCGTGTTCGCCAACCGCGTCGCGCGCGACCTGCGCGTGTTCTCCTTCGAACCGAACCCCGCCGCCTACGCGTGCCTCAAGGCCAATGCCGAGGCCTGGGGCGCGCAGGTGAAATGCCTGCCGCACGGGCTCTCCCGCGACGAGAAGACCGCCGAGCTGGTCTTCTTCGAAGGGCTCTCGCTGCTGTCGGGCTTCTACGCCGACGCCGCGACGGAGCGCGCCGTGGTGCGCAACTACGTCGCCAACCAGCAGGCCGTCGACGATGAGCGCATGGACGCCGAGATCGGCGCGCTGATCGACGAGCGCATGCAGACGCGCACCGTGACGGCGCAGTTGCGCACGCTCTCGTCGGTCATCGCCGAGGAAGGCATCGAGCGCATCGACCTGCTCAAGGTCAACGTCGAGAAGAGCGAACTCGACGTGCTGCTCGGCATCGGCCCCAACGACTGGCCCAAGATCCGGCAACTGGTGGTGGAGGTGGACCGCGAATCGAACCTCGGCCCCATCGTCGCGCTGCTCGGCCAGCAGGGCTACGAGGTGCTGGTGGACCAGGACCCGCTGCTGCGCAACACCGAACTCTGCTACG
>JBLNBJ010000049.1:0-31416 GCA_050259835.1 Ignavibacteria bacterium
CCCTCGGCTCAATGCACCAGGTGTTTTGGCGCTTCGTCTCTCGTACGGGGGCTCGCCGGGCCGATGGGGTGCCCTGCTGCGCGTAGGTAAAGGAGGAGGCGGACGAATTTATGTTCTTGTCCGCCGGGGGACACGGAGCGCAGCAGGGCACCCTGTCGGCCCGAGCGCCGAAGCGCCACGAGCACCACCAGAAGCGTCCGAAGCGCAAAGACCTAACGCCTTGCATGCATCAGGCCGCCACGAAGCTGAAACACCCCTTCGGACAAGTGCGCCCGCAAGCCCCGCAGCCGATGCAGTCCATCGCGTCCTTCACCATCATCATGGCCTTGGCGTCCTCGTCGTCCCAGTCGTCCTCGTCCATGTCGTCGTCCTCGCCACGATCGACGAGCGTCAGCACGTCGCGCGGGCAGACCTTGAAGCAGCGGCCGCAGCCGATGCAGACTTTCGGGTTGATCGCCTCGACGTAGCTCGGCGTCCAGGGCGTGCCGCCCCGCGTAACAGCGGTTGTCATTTCTCCATCCTTTCCGATTGCATTGAAACGAATTCGCCGGCCTAGAGGCCGGCCACTTCCGGATAGCGGCCCACCAATTCCAGCGCCACCGCCAGGATCTTGTCGGCCTCGGTCTTCATCTTCGATAGGCTCTCGAAGCCGAAGCGATGCACGTCGCGTAGCGTGCGATCGAGCGCCACCAGCTTGCCCACGGTGATCAGCACGCGGCCGAAGCCCTCGTGCGTCAGCTGCACGAGCGGCACAGCCATGATTCCGCACTCCTTTTCGATCAAGGTCGCGATGGCGTTGTAGAAGGCCTTCACGCGCGCCAGGATTTCCTCGTCGGGATCGCCGATGAGCGGGATTTCGGCCTTGCGCTCCTTGGTGAGGACGCAGGGCGACAGCACGGCTTCGGCCGGCTGGCCGTCCCAACTGCCGTAGCTGTCGAGCGCGCGCAGCTGGCGCAGCATCTCCTTGATGAAGTCGGTCTCGAATATCGGGTCGCGTTCGACGACGGCGCCGGTCATGGCAGTCTCCATTGAGTGGTTGATTCGATCATTCCGCCCAGCCCTCCTCCGCCATGCGGTCGAAGCGGGATGCATCCTTGTCGCGCCGCAGCGCCTTTTCGATCCACGGCACACCGCCTTCGCGGACGGCGCGCTGGACTTCCGCCAGCAGCTTCTCGATCGGCGTGTCTTCTTCCAGGCGGATCGGCTGGACGCCGCCGGCGATCAGCTGGCGTACGGCCGAACCGCCGACGGCCAGGCAATAGACGGCCGCACAGCCCGACAGCGCGGCGATCTTCGCCGGCAGCTTGCTTTCGTTGCCATCCATCGATTCGCGCGCAAACTCGGCGACCTCGACGAGGCGGGCACGCTCGCCGTCGAGGGCATAGAGCGCGAAGCCCTCGGCCGCGCCGAAATGCTGGTTCACGCGCACGCGGTCGTTCGTCGCGAAGGCGATCTTGAGCATCGCGGGCAGCGGTTCAGTGCTGGCGGCCAGCGCCAGCTTCCGCGCCTTGGCGGTAGATGGAGCGGTAGGCGGGGATGTCATGGTGCTGCCCCAGGATGAGGTTGGCGAAGTCGAACAGGAACTGGCGCGCCCCGCGATAGCCGATCCAGGCGCGCGCATAGCCGCCGACCCAGTCGTACTGCGGGAAACCGGCGCGCAGCAAGGGCACGCCGAGGCGCTCGGCGCTGCCCGCCGCGTGCGAGTTGGAGATCACGACCTGCGCCGTGTGCGCTGCACGCTCGAGATCCTCGAGGTCGCCGATCTGCACCGTCGGGCAGGCCGCTTCGGCCAGTACCTCGGCGCGCGCGGGCGCCACGGCGGCCACGACCTCGGCGCCCATGCCGGCGAGCAAAGCCGCGAAGCCGACCAGCAGGTCCGCCTCGAGACCCAGCGCGACACGTGCGAAGCCGGTCTGGAAATGCGTGTCGACCATCGCGTCTTGAAGTTGCGCGCGCTGGCGCTCGATGCGATCTGGCACTGGCTGGCCGGACAGCGTGGCGAGCGTCTGCGTGAAGGCATCGCAGGCGTCGAGTCCCATCAGGTGGTCGAAGCGAACGTCGGGCACGCCGGTGCGCCGCTTGAGCAGGTCCGCGGCGCGCGCCAGCGAGCGGCCGATCACCACGGTCGCGATCGATTCACCCATGGTTTCGATCTCGCCGCGCGACGTGCCGCCGACGGTGAGCGCCGAGAACTGGCCGTCCATCAGGTGCCCGTCGAGCGAATCGCCGATGTCCGGCAGCACCACGGGCCGCAGGCCGAAGGCTTCGATCCATTCCTTGAGCGCCTCAACGTCGCCGGGGGTCAGGGCCGACGAGGCCAGCACGTTCACCTGGCGCCGGCGGCGGCCGACCATCCAGGTGCGTTCGGGCACCAGCACGTCGACGATTGCCTCGACGGCCTGCGCAAAGCCGGACTCGAGCGACCCGGCATAGTCCGGTGCATCGACCGGGACGACGGCGACGTCGTCGAACTGCGGGCACTCGGCGCGAAAGCGCTTCACCAGGCGCCGGATGTCAGTGCCCTGCGTCTCGGAAAGTCCGGTCGTCGGCAGGCCAATGACGGCGGGCCGGTTCTTTTCGCAAATCGTCTTCAGGCCTTCGACGACGTTCTCGTCCGCGCCCATGATGGTCGACACCTGGTCCATCGCCGTCGTCTGCAGCGGGATCGGCTCGCGGAAATGGCGCACGAAGAACACCTTGCCGAAGGCCGTACAGCCCTGCGAACCGTGGAGCATCGGGATCGCGTGGCGCAGGCCGAGGAAGGCGAGCGAGGCGCCGACCGGCTGGCTCACCTTGAGCGGACTGACGGCGAGCGGCTTGGCGCGCTTGAGGATTTCGGCCATGATCAGGCCACCGCCGGCGTTCCCGCCGCCTTCTGGCGCGCCCAGGGCGCGGGTTTGCGGACGGCCTGCCACACCGGGTTTTCGATGGTGAGCGCGAGTTGCCGCGCGAGTTCCGGCATGCCTGCGTAGCCGGCATAGCCGAATTCGCGCTCCTGGTTGATGTCGAGGAAGGGAATGCGCGACTTGAGCGCCATGTAGAGGTTGCGGCCGCCGGCGATCAGGATGTCGGCGCGCAGATCGGCGTAGGCGGACAGCAGCGCCTTGGGGCTGCCGTCGTCGATCATGCGCGCCTCGGGCCCCATGAGTTCACGGATGCGTTCCTTGTCTTCCTGCGTGGACTTCTTCGTCCCGGTGGCGACGACCTCCATGCCGAGGTCCTGCAGCGCCGAGACGATCGACCAGGATTTCACGCCGCCCGTGTAGAGCAGCACGCGCTTGCCGGCCAGGCGTTGCCGCCAGGGCGCCAGCGCCGCATCGGCCTTCGCCTCTTCGCGCGCGATCACCGCCTCGGTGCGCGCCGACAGATCTTCGTCGCCGATCACGCGCGCGAACTCTCGCAGCGCCGCCGACATGTCGCGCACGCCATAGAAGCTGCCTTCGAAGAAGGGAATGCCCCAGGTCTCCTGCAGCTTGCGCGCAACGTTGAGCAGCGCCTTGGCACAGACCACCATGGAGGCCTGGGCGCGATGCATGGTCTGCAGCTCGCGGAAGCGGGAGTCGCCGGAAAGCGTCGACAGGATGCGCAGCCCGAGTTCGTCGAACAGCGGCGCAACGTGGAAGAACTCGCCCGCGATGTTGTACTCGCCGATGAGATTGACGTCGTGCACGCGGATGCCCGGACGCTGCGCGCTGGCCGGCACCGGGTCGGGTTCGCGCGTGCCGATGACGTGCTTGAACATCGCTTCGCCGGCCAAGCGGTTGCCCATGTTCTTGGTGCCGTAGAAGCCGGCCGCATCGACGGGCACGACGGGTACGCCGTAGCGCTCGGCCGCCGCCTTGCAAACGGCTTCGAAGTCGTCGCCGATCAGCGCGGTGACGCAGGTCGCGTAGACGAACACCGCCGCGGGGCGATGGTCGTCGATCGCCTGCTTGATCGCATGGAACAATCGCTTCTCGCCCCGCCCCATGATGACGTCCTGCTCGGTGAGGTCGGTCGTCATGCCGATCTTGTAGAGCGTCGGGCCCGTCGAGCGCGTGCCGCGGTTGTCCCAGGAACTTCCGGCGCAGGCGATCGGCCCATGCACGATATGCGCGACATCGGCCACCGGCAGCAGCGCGATCTGCGCGCCGTCGAACGAGCAGCCGCCCGCCGTCGCCCCCGGCTTGGGGCGCGCGCAGCCGGACTTTTCCTTGGCGTTGTGCGCGCAGGCCGGTTCGTCGAGCAGGGCTTTGAGGTCGGCGGCTTTCATGCCGGTCCCATCGCAAGCGCCATGCCAAAGCTAAGCGATTGATTTGGCAAGATCCCGGCTTGTCGCGTTTGCGACAACGCCGTGACATTCCTGCTGCTCGCCTCTCCCGGCGTCCGGGGCTTCCCTCTTCGGCAGACTTCTTGCATGATTCGGGGATATGGAAACGGCAGTACGCGAACTCTTGTTCCACGCGCGGCGCCCGCGCGATCCCGACACACTCGTTCTGGCAGGCGTCATCGGCACGTCCCTCGCGGCGGGGCGCAAGCCGCTGATCCGCGGGCTTTCCGAGGCGCGCTTCCAGAAGCTCCTCAACGAGTACTTCCTCGGCGTGGTACTGGAAAACGGCCGCGCTGCCGACGTCCCCCGCGACGACGACGAGTTCGGCGACCTGGTCGAACTGCTGCTCGAGTCCCGCAGCACGCCGACCGAAACCTCCGCCTGGCTGGCCTACGCCGTGGCGACGGGCGCGATGGGCGAGAACCACCTCTGGCAAGACATGGGGCTGCCGAACCGGAAGCATCTCTCCGATTTCCTGCACCAGCGCTTCGCCCCGCTGGCGGCGCGCAACACCGGCGACATGAAATGGAAGAAGTTCTTCTATCGCCAGCTTTGCCAGCGCGCCGGCGTGCCCATCTGCAAGTCGCCGCACTGCGCCGACTGCTCCGACCACGCGATCTGCTTCGGCGCCGAGGATGACTAGCGGCGATCTTCAGGCGGTCTGGCTGACGCTGCGCCTCGCCGCGACGTCGACGCTCATCCTGCTGCTCCTCGGAACCCCGTTGGGCTGGTGGCTCGCGCGCAGCCGGGGTCGGCTGCGCGATGCCGTTGCAGCCCTGGTGACGCTGCCCTTGATCCTGCCGCCGACGGTGCTCGGCTTCTACCTGCTCGTGCTTCTCGGTCCCGAGGGGCCACTGGGCCGGCTGACGCAAGCGGCGGGCATCGGCCTGCTGCCCTTCACCTTCGCCGGCTTGGTCGTCGCCTCGGTGATCTATTCGCTGCCCTTCGTCGTCCAGCCGCTGCAGCAGGCCTTCGAAGCCGTCGGCGAGCCCCTGCTGGAGGCCGCCGCCACCCTGCGCGCCGGCCCATGGGACCGCTTCGCCACCGTGGCCCTGCCGCTCGCACGGCCCGGCTTCATTACCGGCGGAGTGCTGGCATTCGCGCATACCATCGGAGAGTTCGGCGTCGTTCTCATGATCGGCGGCAACATCCCGGGGAAGACGCAGGTCCTTTCCATGGCGATCTACAACCATGTCGAGGCGCTCGAGTACGGCCAGGCCCACTGGCTGGCCGGCGGCATGCTGGCCTTCTCGTTCGCCGCCCTGCTGGCCGTCAACCTCTTGCAGCGGCGGCGCCGCGCATGAGCATCCGCGCGCGCTTCCGGCTGTCCTTCGCGGGCTTCGGGCTCGACGTGGATCTCGAACTGCCGTCCCGAGGCGTCACGGGCCTCTATGGTCCGTCGGGCTCAGGCAAGACGACGCTGCTCCGCTGCATCGCCGGCCTCGAACGCAGCGCGCTGGGCCAGCTCACGGTAGACCGGCAAACCTGGCAAGGGGACGGCGTCTTCCTGCCCACGCACCAGCGTCCGATCGGCTACGTGTTCCAGGATGCGCGATTGTTCCCGCATCTTGCGGTGCGCCGCAATCTCGATTTCGGCCGCCGGCGAGTCGCCGCGCCCGACCAGCGCGTCGCCCAAGACCACGCCGTCGAACTGCTCGGCATCGGGCATCTGCTCGACCGCCTGCCAGATACCCTCTCCGGCGGCGAGCGGCAGCGCGTCGCCATCGCGCGCGCGCTGCTCACGAGCCCGCGCCTGCTGCTGATGGACGAGCCGATGGCCGCCCTCGACGTCGGCCGCAAGCGCGAGATACTGCCCTACCTGGAGCGCCTGCACGACGAGCTGGAGATTCCGGTCCTGTACGTAAGCCATTCGCCCGACGAAGTGGCCCGGCTCGCGGATCACATCGTCGTCATGGAGGCGGGCCGCGCGGTCGCCCAGGGGCCGCTGTCCGAAACCCTCGCACGCCTGGACTTGCCGGTGCGCTTCGGCGAGGACGCGGGAGTGGTGCTCGCCGGCCGCATCGGCGAACGCGACGACAACTGGCATCTCGCCCGCGTCGAGTTCGACGGCGGCTCGCTGTGGGTGCGCGACGGCGGCCAAGGCGTAGGCCAGCGCGTGCGGGTGCGCATCCTCGCACGCGACGTCAGCATCGCGCTCGAGCCCGACCACGACTCGAGCATCCTGAACACGCTGCCCGCCACGGTGGCCGAGATCGCCGACGAGAGCCACCCCGCCATTGCGCTGGTGAAGTTGCAGGTCGGCGGCGCCGCGATCGTCGCCCGGCTCACGCGCCGCTCGGTCTGCGGCCTCGAACTGGCGCCGGGACGGCAGGTGTTCGTCCAGATCAAGGCCGTCGCGCTGATCTGATGGAAGCGATCGTCGACTTCGCCACCTCCGCAGATCTTCCGGCGATGGCGGAACTTCTCGCGACTCTTTTCACACTGGAAGCCGACTTCCGTCCGGATCGGGACAGGCAGCTGCGCGGCCTGCGCCTGATCCTCGACACGCCGTCGATCGGGCGTCTCTTCGTGGTGCGCCAGGGCAACGAGGTGGTCGGCATGGCGAATGCGCTGATCACGGTGAGTACCGCACAAGGCACGCGCGTGGCGTTGCTCGAGGACGTGGTCCTGCGCCAGGATCGGCGTGGCCAGGGCCTCGGCCGCAAGCTGGTCGAGCACGTCTGCGCCTGGGCCAAGTCGGACGGGCTGACCCGCGTCACCCTGCTGGCTGACCGGGACAATGCGCCGGCGCTCGCCTTCTACGAGCGCCTCGGCTTCGAACCCTCCGCGATGGTGGCGCGGCGCCGCGCGCTCTAGGGAACGCCCTCAGCGGCGGTCGCGCAGTGGCGCCCGCTGCACCGTGCGGCGATGCGCCGCATCCTCGTCATGGGCGCGCGTCGAGCGGCTGATGAAGCGCACAGCTTCGTTGGTGACGATCTCGCGCTCGTTGTCGAAGGTGATGATGTGGTAGCAGTCACCCAGCCAGACGGCCTTGCGCACCTCGCTGCTGACTTTCCTGAGGATCAGTTCGGCATTGCGCGGCGCCGCCGTCTCGTCGTCAACCGCGTGGATCACCGCCAGCCTCGCATCCACCTCCTCCAGCGAGCGGCGCACGAAGCTCATCATGCGCTTGGCGGCGTCGAGCTGGCGCGCCGGGATGGCAGCCGCCCCGACTTCGGCGACGCCGTCCTTCGCCAGCGAGCGCGCAACGCGGCGTCGCATCTCGATGTTGCGCAGCCCGTAGGGCTCGGATTCCTTGTATGCCCAGTTCTTGAAGCCCAGGCGGTAGGGAATCTCGAACAGCGGCGAATACCAGCTTATCGCCCAGCCGTCGTAGCGCAGTATCGGCGACAGGGCGACGACGGCGAGGATATCGTCGCGCCGTATCGCCGTGGCAAGCGCGAGCGTGGCGCCCATGCTGAGGCCGCACAGCGACACGCTTTCGTGCGTCTCCTGCAGGCGCGACACCTCGGCATCCACCTGGTCGCACCACTCCTCCCATCTGGGCGTCACGCCGGGTTCGACGAGCTGGGCCGTATAGCCGGGAATCTCGAGCGCCACGACCGTGTAGCCGAGGCGCTCGAGCGCCTTGGGAATCGCGCCCATCTCGGCAGGGGTGCCGCAAAGGCCGTGGAGCACCACGACCGCGTGCCGGGGTAGTTCGTCAGCTTCGAGTGGGAAGTTCATGGGATGATCCGGAATGGGCACATACTATAGCGCCCGTCGCTTTCGGATACCTTTCGGACACGAGACATGAAGATCAAGAATGCCAAGCGCTGGGCCGCGGCGGGCCTCGAGCCCTATTTCATCGGCGCCCTCGGCCTCCTGGCGGCCACGGCGGTCCGCTTTGCCCTGCACCCGGTGGTGGACGACCACCTGCCGATGCTGTTCTACGCCATCAACTGCATCGTGATCGCTTTCCTGTACGGCTTCTGGCCCTCCTTCGTCGTCCTGCTGGCGAGCCTGCCGACGGCCTTCTTCTTCTTCGTGAAGCCTTACACCGCGTTCGATGGCGTCGGCGAATCCGACGTCTTCACCCTGATCGTCTACGTCACGATCGTGATTTCAGCGGCGATCCTGCTCGAATGGGCGCGCCGCGAGCAGTACCGCGCGGCGCTTCTGGCGCGCGTTTCCGACACGCGCTACCGGCTGCTGGTCGAAGCCGACGAGGACCGCCGCGCCAGCCAGCGCAAGACCGCCCAATAGCGGAAGATCAAAACCCGAAGGGGCGATGCAGCCAGTCCTTGACGACCTTCAAGTCGCGTTCAGGGAGATAGGCGAAACCGGATTGCATGTCCTCGACCACCAGGCCGGCGACGGCGTGGGGAACGCTCCTGGTCGTCAGCATGTGGAAGAACCAGGCCATTGGATAGCCCGCCTGGCGATCGAAGCGCTGCAGCGCCTCGGACAGCGCCAGCCCGCGCGCCCCGAAGGCGCTTTCAAAGCGCGGCGGTGAGCCGACGATGGCGGCCACCGGGTTGGCGGCGAGCATCGGCTGCCGGTAGCGATCAAGATGCTCGCGCACCGCCAGCACCCAATGGTTGGAGAAGTTGGCGCCCCGCCCTGCGCCGCTGGCCTCCCAGGCCGCCAGGAAGCGATGCACGGGCTGCGGGTCCATCTTCTGCGCCCGCATGCGGCCGACGAACTCGGCCATGTCGGTAACGCGACGCACGGCGTAGAACGGCACGCCGAGCGGCTGCGGCCGCCCCGGCTCGCTGCCCTGCCCGTCGATGAGTTCTTCGAGCGTCGCCGGCAGGTCGTCGCCCTCGCACAGCGGCACACCGACCGTCTCCTGGAGTTCCTCGATCTCGACCTGCACGAAGTCGGCGGCGCCGTGGCCTGTCTGCGCCGCCCAGTAGTGGGTCTTGCCGGTGAGGCGCGTGGCTCGCAGCCCGCGCTCCGCGCAGGCCTCGGCCAGTGCATGGATGTCAGCGCCATGGCCGGCCAATTCGGCTTCGGCCCAGCGCTCGATGTCGCCGGTGATGCGCTCGCCGCCCGCATCCACTACGCCGCCGAGTCGATACCAGCCGCCGCGTTCCAGCACCTGCCGGAACGAAAGATCTGGCGCCGCAGCGGCGATCTCCCGCGCCAGCGCCGCCGGGCCGGCCGAAACCGGCAGGCGCACGCAGCGTTCGGCCAGGGACTCGGCAAACTCCTGCCAGCGCGAAGGCGCGGAAAGCTCGCTCATGCCTCTTCTCCCGCTTCGGCCGGCTCGCGGAACGGCGCCAGCGATGCCGCCTCGACGCCCATGGCCTTTGCCAGCCAGGGCGGCGGACTGGCGATCGCCCGCTGAAGTTGCACGAGCGCCTCGCGCGCCGATACGGGCTGCGGCACTTTCACGGGATGCACGCCGGCACGCACCGCCTTCGCGGCCGCCGGCCCGCCGATCGACTGGAAGTAGCCGACCTGGCAATCCCCGATGAGCGCCGCGCGGGCGGCGTTGCGATCCTCTGCATGGTCCGCTTCCAGCGTCGAGCGCGTTCCGATCAGCCGCACTTCCGCGGTCGACACCTGGTAGATCAGGAAGCGCTCGCAGGAGCCGAAATGCCCGTCGAGCATCTCGCCGCCGTTCGACGCGCAGGCGACGCGGATCGAGCGCGGCATGTCGCCTTCGGCGTACGCCTGGACGGCCGGCAGTTCGCTGTGCAGGACGTCCTGCCCCCACAGCAGCCTGACCGCGGCCTTCAGCGTCTCGGCCTCCACCGCCACGACGCAGTTCTCGTCGGCATGGTCCCCGGCCAGCACCTCGCGCAGGTCGTCGACCGTCACTTGCCCGAGTTTGGTCTCGGTAAGCGGCAAGCCGAGTCTTTCGGCGAGCGCCGTCACCAGCCCCGCGGCCGTGACGCCCGGCAGTTCGCGTGCCGCCAGTGCGATGCGCAGGGCCGCCTCGCGAGTCATCGATGCGGACAAGGTGCTACTCCTTTCGAGCGAAGCGAGCTTGCGGGCTCCTCCCCCGCGAGGGGGCGGAGGCGGGAATTCGCGGAGCACCGCTCCGCGCCGCCGTAGCCGGCCGGCTGTGCAAAGCCGGCCGTGGAACGGCCGGGAGGGGGCGGGCATTCATGCCAGATCGTTTATCAGAGATAAACGATGCAGGCATCCCCGGCGGGACAGGCGTCGACGCACTTGGGCGAATCCGCCTCGTTGTCGCACTCGGTGCAGGTTTCCTTGTTGATCTTGAAGATGCCGCCCTTGTCGGTGATCGACTTGGTCGGACAGACCGGGACGCAGTCGCCGCAGGACGTGCATTCCGCTTGAACGATCTTCATTGCCATGATGATTCTCCTATCTCGTTACTCGACACCGTCGAGCCGCTTGGCCCGCACCGAATAGGGAAGCCTCTCCGGTGCAGCCTGCGGTTCGATGTAATACGCGCCGCCGTTCTTCAGCTTGATCTCGCCGCCCCACTTCTCCGGGCTGTCGAACTCCATCGAGACGATCCTGTCCTCGATGTCGCGCTTGGGCATGTAGAAGACGTATCCTTCGTTGCCGCGGCGGATCATGATGTTGGCCATCAGCGCACCCTCATCTCACCAAATCGTGGTTGTAGTCCGTCGTGCCCATGTGCCGCGTCTTGACGTCGAGGTGTTCGAGCACCGCGTTGGTGAGCGTGGTCAGGATGGTCATCGCGCCTTCGTAGCCCAGCGTCGTCTGGCGATGCAGGTGATGGCGGTCGAAGATCGGGAAGCCGATGCGAATCAGCGGCACTTCGAACTCCTCGCCCTTGAACAGCGTGTCGCGCTGGATGTACTTGCCGTAGCTGTTGCCGATCAGGAAATCTGGCTTGTCGGTGAAGCACAGGCTGCGCAGGTGCCAGAGGTCGGCGCCCGGGTAGGTCTTGGCGTTGGCGCCGTAGGGCGACGATTCGAGCAGCTTCTTCATCGCCTTGTCCCAGCGCTTGCTGCCGTTGTGGCAGACGATGTGCGTGGGCTCGATGCCGAACTCCATCAGCACCTTCACCATGCCCAGCGTGAAGTCGGGATCGCCGTAGAGCGCCATCTTCTTGCCATGCAGCCAGGCGTGCGAGTCGGTCATCATGTCGACCAGGCGGCCGCGCTCCAGCGCGATGGATTCTGGGATCGGCTTGCCGGTGACTTCCGAGACCTTCATCAGGAACTCGTCGGTCCATTCGACGCCCATCGGGATGTTGAGCTTCGGCACTTCGTGATTCCAGGTGGTCTCGACGAACTTGCGCGTCTTGTCGAGCCCCAGCGGCTGCAGCAGGAACGTGGTGTGCGCGTTGGGCGCGTCCTTCACTTCCTCGATGGTGGTGCCGCCCGCGTACATGCGGAACTCGCCGTCGGCCGGCGTATCGAGCACTTCCTCGGGATCGGACAGCATCGTCGCCTCGACGCCCATCTCCTTCATGTAGCGCTTGATGACGCGGTAGTTGCCCAGGTAGGTCTCGAAGCCCGGCACGATGTTGATCTTGCCGTTCTTGCCCGGCGCCTTGCCTTCCATCTCGTTCAAGGTGAAGTAGCGCAGGATGCCCTCTTCCATGTTGTCCCAGCCGGTAACGTGGCTGCCGACGAAGCTCGGCGTCTGGGCGAACGGAACCGGGAAGTCCTTGGCGATGTAGCCTTCGTTCTTGGCGTTGTTGATGAACGCGTTCAGGTCGTCGCCGATGACTTCGGCGATGCAGGTGGTGCTGACCACGATCATTTCCGCGCCGTAGAGCTTGGAGGCGTTGGCCAGACCTTCATGCACGTTCTTCTGGCCGCCGAACACCGCGGCGTCTTCCGTCATGGAGTCGGCGATGAAGGCGATCGGCTCCTTGAAGTGACGGTTGAAGTAGGTGCGGAAGTAGGCGACGCAGCCCTGCGAGCCGTGGATGTAGACCATGGCCTTCTTGAAGCCGAGGCCGCACAGGGCGGAGCCGAGCGGCTGGCAGGCCTTGGCCGGGTTGACGGTGAGGGCCTCGCGCTTGAAGTTGAGGTCCTGGTATTCCTTGGTCGTCGTCCAGTCAAAGATCTCGATGACCTTCTTCTTGTCCGGCGCCTCTTCGAACTTCTCGCGCTTGCGCGCGATCATGCCCTTGTAGTCGTCATCCCGGAACAGCGGGAAACACGGCTTGATCTTTTCTGCGGCTTGCATTTGCTATCTCCTTTGCCCGGCCGCCAATTTGCAGACGCGGGCCAAAGTTTTCGGAACGGGGTTGGGAGTGCGCGTCGCTCAGGCGGCCTTCTTCCACGGCGCCTTGAGCATCTTCCAGCACGGGTTGTTCAGCGTCAGGTCCATGTCCTTGGCGAACACCGCGAAGCCGTCGTAGCCGTGGTACGGGCCCGAGTAGTCCCAGGAGTGCATCTGGCGGAAGGGGAAACCCATCTTGTGGAAGACGTACTTCTCCTTGATGCCCGAGCCGATCAGGTCGGGCTTCATCGCCTTGACGAACTCGTCGAGCTCGTGGCCGGTGGCGTCGTCGTAGATCAGCGTGGCGTCGCCCATGTCCTTCATGGTGCGGTCGTAGTCGTCGTTGTGGGCGAACTCGTAACCCGTGCCGACGACTTCCATGCCGAGGTCTTCATACGCTCCGACCACGTGGCGCGGACGCAAGCCGCCGACGTAGAGCATCACCTTCTTGCCCTGCAGACGAGGCTTGTACTTGGCGATCACCTCGTTCATGGCCGGCGTGTACTTCTCGATCACGCGCTCGGCGCCTTCCTTGATGCGATCGTCGAAGTGCGCCGCGATGGCGCGCAGCGACTCGGCGATCTTGGTCGGGCCGAAGAAGTTGTACTCCAGCCACGGAATGCCGTACTTCTCTTCCATGTGCCGGCTGATGTAGTTCATCGAGCGGTAGCAGTGCAGCAGGTTGAGCTTGACGTTCGGCGTGTTCTCCATTTCCGCCAGCGTGCCGTCGCCCGACCATTGCGCGACCACGCGCAGGCCCATCTCCTCGAGCAGGATGCGCGAGGCCCAGGCATCGCCGCCGATGTTGTAGTCGCCGAGGATGGCCACATCGTAGGGCGTCTTCTCGAACGGCTGGTTGTCGCGGTTGGAAAGGATCCAGTCGCGCACCGAGTCGTTGGCGATGTGGTGGCCGAGCGACTGGGAGACGCCGCGGAAGCCCTCGCAGCGCACCGGCACGATGGGCTTGCCGATCTCGGCCGACATCTTCTTCGACACCGCCTCGATGTCGTCGCCGATCAGGCCGACCGGGCATTCCGACTGGACCGAGATGCCCTTGTTGAGCGGGAACAGCTGCTCGACTTCGCTGATCAGCTTGGCGAGCTTCTTGTCGCCACCGAACACGATGTCCTTCTCCTGGAAGTCGGAGGTGAAGTTGATTTCGGAGAAGGTGTCGACGCCGGTCGTGCCGACGTAGTAGTTGCGGCGGCCGCCGCGCGCATACTGGCCGCAGCCGATGGGACCGTGCGAGATGCTGACCATGTCCTTGATCGGCCCCCACACGACGCCCTTCGAACCGGCGTAGGCGCAACCGCGCATGGTCATCACGCCGGGCAGCGACTTGCGGTTGGAGGTGATGCACTTCTTGGACGACTCGAGCGCCTTGTCGTTCACCATCAGGTGCTTGGCGCGGTCCTTCTTCGCCTTCTCGGGATAGACCTCGAGCACCTCCTCGATGAGGGCCTGGGTCTCTTCGCGGGTCAATGCGGACATCGTGCTCTCCTTAGGCGGTGGCTTCGGCAGCCAGTTCGGCGGCCGTCTTGCCGACGATCGACTCGTCTTCCACTTCCATGATCCCGAACTCCATCAGCAGGTCTTCCAGCTCTTCCATTTCGAGCGGGGTCGGGATGACGAACTTCTTGTTGTCGACGATCTTCTTCGCCAGCGCGCGGTACTCGTCGGCCTGCTTGGCCTTGGGGTCGTACTCGATCACCGTCATGCGGCGGATCTCGGCGTGCTGCACGACGTTGTCGCGCGGCACGAAATGGATCATCTGGGTGCCGAGCTTCTCGGCCAGCGCGATGATCAGTTCGTCCTCGCGGTCGGTGTTGCGCGAGTTGCAGATCAGGCCGGCCAGGCGCACGCCGCCGGAGTTGGCGTACTTCACGATGCCCTTCGAGATGTTGTTGGCCGCGTACATGGCCATCATCTCGCCGGAGCAGACGATGTAGATTTCCTGCGCCTTGTTTTCGCGGATCGGCATGGCGAAGCCGCCGCAGACCACGTCGCCCAGCACGTCGTAGAAGACGAAGTCGAGGTCTTCGTCGTACGCACCCTCCTCCTCGAGGAAGTTGATGGCGGTGATGACGCCGCGGCCGGCGCAGCCGACGCCGGGCTCAGGGCCGCCGGACTCGACGCACTTGACGCCGCCGAAGCCGATCGAGAGCACGTCTTCGAGTTCCAGGTCCTCGACCGAGCCCGCCTCGGCAGCCAGGTGCATGACCGTGGTCTGCGCCTTGCTGTGCAGGATCAGGCGGGTCGAGTCGGCCTTCGGATCGCAGCCGACGATCATGACCTTCTTGCCGGACTCGGCGAGCGCCGAGACCAGATTTTGGGTGGTGGTAGACTTGCCGATGCCGCCCTTGCCGTAGATGGCGCATTGACGCAATTTAGCCATGGTGCAATCTCCTAATGTCTGAAGTCTGTCGGGTGCTGGGCAAATCCCGTGTTCCCACACCATGCATGGCAAGGAGCGTGCCATTTGACCAAGACACGAATAAAGCGCTGAAATGAATGGGCTAATCGCGAGCGGAGACGAGATGACGGAGCGCGATGCGACGCCCGCCATTTGTCGCAATCGCGACAATGCGGTGCCGAGCCTGCCGGCCTACGCGCGTGTGCCGATCAACCGCTGCAACCTTCCCGCCGTGATCCTCGGCAGCCTGACCTTCCAGCGCAACCCGACTGCGCTCGCGCTCGACGGCGTGGCCGAACTGCACGACCGCCTGTTCGACCTGCTCGACCGGACGGACACCGCCGACGAAGCGACGCAGCTGTTCCGCGACTACATCGCGGCCCACTTCCGCCTCGACAACCTCGAGGACGCGGGCCTCGACGGCGATCCGACCAAACGCGCCAAGGCCAACTGGATACGCGCGCTGCGCGGCTGGAGCTTCGATTCCGACGGCCGCGAAGCCGCCGTGCTGAAGGGCTGGGTGGAGTCGCGCTTCGGCCTGGTGCCGCGCTTCCATGGCGAACCGCTGCGCGACTTCAGCGGTCCGGCGTGGCGGCGCTATGAGGAAATGCGCGCCGCCGGCCTGTACGGCACCAATGCGCTCGAAGCGCAACTGGACCTGCTCTACGCCTATTGCCAGTACGACTTCGAACACCGCGGCGCAGCGCCGCAACTGAAGCTCTTCCGCGGCATCAACAGCATCGGGGAGCATGAGGTGCTTGCCACGCACGGCAAACACCAGGTCGTCCTGTTCAACAACCTGACGTCATTCACGGCGAGCCGCGAGCGTGCCGGCGAGTTCGGCGACTACATCCTCGAAGTTGACGTGCCGGCGGCCAAGGTCTTCTTCCATTGCGGCCTGATGCCCGGCGTGCTGAAGGGCGAGGACGAGCACCTGGTCATCGGCGGCGTGTACGAAGTCGCCGTCCGCACGTTCTAGGACTCGGGCGCGCGGCAGCCGCCGCGGCTGCCGGTCGGCCGCCGGTACAGCCTCACCGATCCGTCCGGCGACCGGTAGACCAGTTCGGAGCGCCGTGCTTCCGCCTCGATCTGGTTGCGCAGCCGGGGATTGGGTTCGCTCGGCTTTCCCCACACCAGCAGGTAGTCCACCGGCCTCCCGGAGGCGCGCTCATAGTCATCCACGTCGAGTTCCCTGACCTGGACGTCGTGCTGATAGGGCGTCCAGCCGAACAGCAGCCGCTGCGGTTCGAACTCCGGCCGAAAGCGCACGGGATAGACGTCGAGCCGGGCCAGGTAGTTGAACAGCACGACGCGATCGTGCTTCAACTCCAAGCGGCTCGCCGCCTGGAAGAAGGGCTCGAACTTGGTCGGCATCGGTTCGCCCGCGGCATCCAGCGGATGCGACTCGCGCACCACCGGCGCCACCGTGCAGTGCGCCCCGATGCGCCGGTCGACCTCGATGAGCGGGGCCATCTGGCGTTCAACCGCGCGCTGGACATCCACGGCCGACCACAGCAGCGCACCCGACGCGGCCGCGCCCACGCCCAGCGCGACCAGCGCCGCGCCGCGGGGGATCGGCATGCAAGCGAGCAGCAGCACCACCCAGAAGTAGGGAAAGACGACCATGCGTTTGAAATGCGTCCAGCCGCCGCCGAGCGTATCGGGAATGAACAGCATGACCAGCGTCGCCGTCAGGCCCGCCGCGACGACGCCCGCAGTCTGCTCGAGCCGCGTCGCCGGCATTCCGGCGCGCGCCTTCACCGCCAGCGCGATCATCGCCCACGACAACCCGCCGGCCAGCGCCGTGCGGAAGCCCCGCGCCGCATAGCGCGTTACGTCGGAACTCAGATCCAGCGCCGTCAAGTGGATGAACTGGTCGATGCGCGAGTAGACGTCGGCGCCGAATTCCACCGGGGCGCCCTTCGTCGCGGATGCGAACAGCAGGCACACCGGAAGCGGCACCAGCAGGCTGAAGACGACAAGGGCCTGGCCCGAGAGCACGGCACCGACGCCCTGCCCGCGCACGATCCGCACCGCGCCCTTGGCGAGCGCCATCGATGCGATCCCGACCACCGCCATCATGAAGCCGGCCGCATGCGCAAAGAAGGCCAGCAGCAGCCCGGCCGCGAGCGCCGCCGCGCGGCCGGGCGTCGGGACGGCCTCGAGCCTCAGGTAAAGCCCGATCGCAACGAAGAACGCCGCGATCGAAAGCGAATAGTTGTAGAGCCCGAGGAAGAACATCTGGTTGAGGGCGAAGGGAAACAGCGCGACGGCCAGAAACTCGTTCCTGCGGTCGATCGTCCGGATGGCGAACCAGCCGGCCAGCACCGGACCGAGGATGCAGAGCGCCTGCAACACCGACTCGGCTGCCGGCGCGGAGACCAGCTTCATCGCCGGCACCAGCACCAGGTAGCTGATCAGGTTGGGGTTCGGACGCAGGTCGAGCGCATAGAACGCCGCCTGCAGCGGGGATTCCGGTGAACCATGGGAAGCGATGACCTTGGCGAACGCAAGGTGGACGGGCCCGTCATTGGTGGAGAACGGCGAATGCGCGAGCACCGCCAGCACGGACGCAGCGAGGAGCAGCAGCGTCAGGCGCGAAAGGAATATCAAGACCGGCCTCGTTGTCGGCAACAGGAACCGCAGTGAGGATGCCGGAACGAATGCAAGCGCGTTTCATCGCGCCTGAGCCGATCGGGGGCCGGCGGGTCCGAAGACCTGCGCCACTGCCGCGGCGATGACGACGACCGCACCGACGAACAGCAGGCTGAGGTTGCGCAGTTCGCCCGGGTAGCCGAACAACAGGAACAGCGGCAGGTTGATCGCGGCAGCCGCAAGAAGGTGCCGCCTGATCGCGGTCGGCGTGTCCGGCCATCCCCGACAGGCGACCGTTGCGACGACGAGCAGCGTCACGATCGACACGCCGCGCGGTCCGATGAGGCCGTAGGTGACTTCCGTTTCGTGATACGCCGACAAGCCGAGATAGCTGGCGAGACTCCCGAACAGGTGGAACTCGATCGCCCCGCCCGGCGCATCGGCAAACGCCAGTCGCGCCGCCAGGTTCACGGCGGCCGATACCGCCATCGCCGCAATCGCCGTGCGCAGCGCCGTACCGGTTGCCAGACGGCACTTCAGCAACGGCAGCAGCGCGGGGATGAAGAATAGGAAGCTCTCCTTGTTGAGCGTCGCCGGCAGCGCCAGGACGATCAGCCACCCGGCTTGCCCGCGCCAGGCAAGCAGGAAGGCGATACTGAAGAACAGCAGTTCGACGCTGTCGTAATAGAAGCCGCCGACGGTCTGCAGGTAGGGAAAGGCCAGGGTGAAGGCAGCCGGCGCCAGCGCGGCGCCCGCCTCTCCCATCCCCGCGTCCAGCACGATCCGGCGCAGCACGAACAGCGCGGCGAAGAAGCCGACGAAGGCGAGGTAGCAGACGACGATGTAGCGGTAGCGCAGCGCGGGATCCGCCACCTCGAAGGCCTTGGTGAACAGCGGTTCCGGGCTCAGCCTGTCCGACAGCTTCCGCTTGAGCGGCTCGGGCGTGACCGCATCGGCGGCGTTGGCGAGCATCGGCACGAGCTGGCGGTAGACGAAGGGCCGCTGAGCCGTTCCGTCGAGCACCCGATCGATGGAGAAGCGCGGGCTGTCGTCGCGCAGTCCCCACTTCCCGATGAAGCCCGAATACGCGGCCGCGGCCACCAGCCAGTAGAAGGCGGCCAGCATCACCGCGGCCGCGGCGCGCGAATTGACGGCGCTGCGCCAGGTCGCGGCCGCGAAGGCCGCCCGGCCGCCTAGAGCGGACTCCACGGCATCCCCGGCCGGGCGATCAGCAGCACGGTGACGAGCGCCCAGCCCAGCACCGATCCGAGCAGGTGCGGATCGCGTACCAGGTCGTCGGAAGTGTCGGTGCCGCGGTGGTCGTTGTGAAGCAGGTACAGGTAGCGGAACAGGCCGTAGATGACGAACGGGACGGTGTAGATCAGGCCGGACGTGCCATGCAGGCGGATCGTCTCCGGATTCAGCGTGTACAGGGTGTAGCTCATGATCACGCAGCCGGCGCAGACGGCGATCAGCTTGTCGAGCAGCTCGCCGCGGTACTCGGCCATCGACTGCCGGTGCGCGGCGGCCGCTTCGCCGAGCCCGAGCGATTCTGCGCGCCGCTTGGTGAAGCCGAGGAACAGCGTCAGCAGGAAGCCGCAGAAGACGAGCCAGTCCGACGGCGCGATGCCGAGCCCCGCGGTGCCGGCGAGGATTCTCAGCATGAACCCGCCCGCGATGACGAACACGTCGAGGATCACGATCTGCTTGAGCCGCACCGTGTAGGCAATGTTCAGCACGATGTAGCCGGCAATGATGAGCAGGACGGCCGGACTCGCCGCCACCGAAAGCAGCCCGGCGCCGATCAGCAGCGCCGCGCACACCAGCGCAGCAGCGAGCGGCGTGACCCGGCCCGAAGCCAACGGCCGGTTGCGCTTGCGCGGATGGTGGCGGTCGTTCTCCATGTCGATGAAGTCGTTGAACACGTAGACCGCGCTCGCCGCGAGGGAAAAAGCCGCTGCCGCCAGCAGGGCGCCGACCACCAGCCGCGTGTCGTTCCACGCGTGGCCGAAGATCGGCCCGATCAGCACGAAGCCGCTCTTCAGCCACTGGTGCGGACGCAGCAGCCGGATCAGGTCGCGCAGCCGGTTCCTGGGTCCGGCGGGCGACCGTTCGCGGAAAGGCCGGAACTCGGCGCGCGCGCAACGCGCCAGGAAATGCCGGTCGGACGCGCTGTCGCCGTAGCCGTACATCTCGAAGCGGCCGAGGTCGCCGAAGCGCTCTTCGAGCCGCTGCAACTTGGCGGCGCCATGGCAATTGCCGCCGTCGAGCAGCCCGGTCACCCTGCCCTGCGGGTCGACGCCCAGCCGCGTCGCCAGGACGTCGTCGAAGCCCTGGGCGCGCGCCCACGGCTCGATGTAGACAGCCGGGGAAGCGCTCAGCAGCACGCAGCGATGCCCGCGCTCGCGATGCCAGGCCAGGCGCCGCAGGGCAGCCGGCCGCATCATGCGCGGCAGCCGCTCCGCCGCGAAGGCGGAGGCATGCCGCGCCAGTTCCGCCTCGGGCATGCCGCGCACGAAGGCGCGCAGCACCTCTTCCTTGGTCCAGTCGTTCGGCACCCGGCGCAGCGCGAAGCGTGCGAGCGTCGGCAGCAGCTTCACCAGGCGAACCAGGAACCGGGGCACGCCGGCGACGAAACGCAGGAACGGGAACAGGGTATCGCCGCGCGTCAGCGTACCGTCAAAGTCGAATATCGCCAGCGTCTCTCGCATGGTGCCTTCCTCCGCATGATTCATATGGGACTTTAGGAAAGCGCCACGCGGCAGTGCTGCGCCGATCGGAGCGCGCCGCGCCGAACGACGGTGATTCCCCCGCTGCGCGCAAGGCGGTGGGCGCGGCGCGCTTCTTGCAACCTGTCCGTCATCCGAAGGAGACCGCGTGTGATTTCCGACAATTTCCGCCAAGACCTGCTGATCGGCCTCAAGTCAGGCGCGGTCGTTCCCTACCTCGGGCCCGGCGTGCTCGCCGGCGTCCGTCACGCCGAAACCGGCGTGCCCATGCCCGCCACCAGCGACGAGCTTATCCTCGCCATGAACGGCGGCCGGCCCATGGCGCCGAAGCTGATGTACGAATTTCCGCGCGCGGCGATGAATGTCGAACTCAAGCGCGGCCGCGCCGCCGTGACGCGCTTCCTCGATGCCACCTACTCGGCGCCCTGGACGCGCAGCGCGGTGCACGAGTGGGTCAAGGCCCTCCAGCCGGCCTACGTCATCGACATCAATCGCGACACGCAATTGCTGGATTCCTATGCCGGCATCCCGCATACGCTGGTGCTCGGCTGCGCCCGCATCGGCGGCACGGAATTCCGCTTCCGCCTGTTCGTCCACGACGGCGCACAGTACACCGCCATCGCTCCCGAACAGGCTCCGGCAGGATTGCCGGTGCTCTTCAAGCCGATGGGCGCGCCGAGGCCGCAGTCGTCCTACATCGCCTCCGACGCCGACTATGTGGACTACATCACCGAGCTGATGGGGGGCTTCGCGGTGCCGGCGTTCGTCAAGCAGTTGAGGCTCGACAAGCGCTATCTGTTCCTCGGCATGCGCTTCACGCGCGACAGCGAGCGCATGGTAATGTCCGACCTCGCTTATGGCGCGGCATCGCCCGCCGGCTGGGCGCTGATCGAGCAGCCGACCGACAAGGAACGGCGCTTCCTCGCCAAGGCGGGCATCGAGATCGTCGAAGCCGCCGCCAGCGAACTGATCGACGAAAAGGAAATCCTCCCATGCTGAGTTGGCAACCGCCGCTGCACGCACTCGGCGTCGCCGAGATGGACGGCACGCACGAAGACTTCGTGCGCGAGCTCGCCGCCGTCCAGCGCGCCGACGATGCAGAATTCCCGCAGTTGTTCAACGAACTGCATCGGCACTTGCGCATTCATTTCGACAATGAAAGCCGCCTGATGCGCGAGTGCCGGTTTCCGCCGCTCGCGATCCACGAGGCCGAGCACCGGCGCGTGCTCGGCGAAGTGGCGCTCATCGGCCGCAGCGTCGCCCGCGGCCAACTGGGCCTCGCGCGCGCCTACCAGCATAGGGCTTCCCTTACCCTGCCGATTGCATTGTCATTTCGCATGACGGATGCTAGGCTCCTCCCCCGAAAACGCCGCGCCATCGCGTTTGCATGATGCGTTTGCCCGACACCAAACGTGGGGAGCCCTGCCAGGATGGATTCGATCGAACGCCTTTCGAAGGGCGTCGCGCTCGTGCCGAGCGGAGAAGTCAGCGGTTCGATGCTGATCGGCCTCATCCGCGCTTTCAGGCACATCCAGCTCATCTCCGGCGACCGCGCGGTGAACCTGACCCGCGGCATCGAATCGAGCGCCTGGTATCCGATGGCCGAGTGCTTCCGCCTGATCGGCGACCTGTGCCGCCACGACATCGACTATGGCCCGATCCTGTTCCAGGCCGGCCGCGCCGTCGTCGAAGACTGGTTTTCGAACGGTCCAGGGCAGGGAACGCGTCCCACCTGGCTCGAATTCCTCAACATGCAGGCCGACAGCGGCGGCTACTATGCGGTCCACCGCGGCCGTCCCGACGAGATCGGCTGGATGGATCTCCTCGAACTCGACGAGGCGGCCGGTTACGCGCGCCTCGAAAGCGTGACGCCCTATCCGGTGGAGTTCGAGCGCGGCATCCTCTACGGCGGCGCACGGCTGGCCGGCGACGTCGAATACGTTCGCATCGAGGCGGCCGAAGAACCGTACAACCGCCATTTGAGCCGAAAAACGCTGACCGTCCGCTTCTCGCAGGCGAACCAGGCCCTCTCGGCGCAGCTCGACCGGTTCATCGGCAGCGTCGAGCCCGGCCGCGCGATCGATGCAGACGCGTCGCTCCTGCGGGCCATGGCATGGCGCCTGAAGAGCGCGGAAGAGCAGCTGCACATCGAAAGACGCTTTCACCAGCAAAGCGCGCTGCTGCTGGAAAAGGCGACCAAAGAACTCGAAGAGGCGAAGCTCTCGAAGGAGCGCCTCTTCGCCGCCGCGAGCCACGACCTGCGCCAGCCGATCCAGGCCATGGGCCTGTTTCTCGATGCACTGGGCACCGCCGACAGCGCGCAGGAGCGCGAACGGCACGCCGGATCGATCCGCATCGCGCTGAATGCCTTGCGGGAACTGCTCGACGCCCTCCTCGACCTCGCCAAGCTGGACTCCGGCACGATCAGGCCCAGCCCGGCCGCCGTGCCGGTCGACGAACTGTTCGCCGAGGTCGACGCCACCTTCTCGCCGGTGGCGCTGTCGAAGGGCCTGCGTCTCGCCATGCATTTCCCGGGCCGCCCGTTGTCGCTGCATGTCGACCGGCGGCTGCTGCTCTGCGTGCTCAACAACCTCGTCAGCAACGCCCTCAAGAACACCCAGCGCGGCGGCGTCCTGATCGCCTTGCGGCCGCGCGATGGCGGTTACGCGTTCGAGATATGGGATACCGGCTGCGGCATCGCGCCGGAACATCTCGACCGCATCTTCGACGAGTACTACCAGGTCGGCAATCCTGAACGCGACCGCAACAAGGGCCTCGGCCTCGGCCTCGCCATCACGCACCGGATCTGCCATCTGCTCGAACTGCCCTTGCGCTGCCGATCGCGGGTCGGCCGCGGCACGGTGTTCGAAGTCCGCCTGCCCGCCTCGATGCGCAGCGGCGTCGCCGCACGCCCGGCACGAGACTTCTCCGCGCCGATCGATGCTTCGACGTTCCTGGGCAAGCGTCTCGTCCTGGTGGAAGACGACGCGCTGGTCGCCAGCGCTCTGCTCGAGGCGCTGGCCCCCTACGGCGTCAGCATCCGCCGCTTCCGCGATGCCGAAACGGCGCTCGCCGACCGCGACATCGGCACGGCCGACCATTTCATCGTGGACCACCAGCTGGCGGGCCGCATGAACGGGCTCGACTTCCTGCGCGCCGTCAGCGCCTCGCGCGGCGAGGCGGTCAAGGGCGTCATGATCTCCGGCAACACGTCGCCCGAGTTCGTCGGGTCGGCACGCCAGCTGCCTTGGCCGCTGCTGTTCAAGCCGGTGAATACCGCCGAAATCCTGCGCGAACTCGCCCGCTGAGCGGCGCGCTTCAGCACCTCACGAGACTGCGCGCCTGGGCGATGCAAGCGTCGCGTATGCCGGGATCGAGCGCCCGCAGCCAGCGCGCGGGCAGTCCCTCCCGCCCGTAGAGCGCTCCGGCCAGCATGCCGGCAATGGCGCCCGTGGTATCGGCGTCCCCGCCGCGATTGACGACGTCGACCAGGCATTCCTCGAAGCTGCCCGAATCGAGCAAGCCCTGCAGCACGGCCTGCACCGTCTCGACGATCCAGCCGCTCGGGTTCTCGCGTCGCCGCGGACGGAAGGCGAAGACGCGATGGGCTTCCACGAACGGGCGGATGCGGTTGCGGTAGATGCCGCGCAGCGTCTCGCCGCACACGGCGTCGCCGACGGCGAGCGCCAGAAAGGCAGCGGCCGCATCGGATTGGGGGTTGTTGTGCGTGACATGCGCCTGCGCGCACACCGCCGCCCGCACCGCCTCGTCGTCGAGACGGAGTGTGGCCAGCGCAACCGGCAGCACGCGCATCGCGGCGCCATTGCCGGCATCGTTGTCGGACGGCAGCGCCACGGGATTCCCGGTGTTGCGGAACGTGACGAGATTGCGGCGCACGGTGTTGCCGATGTCGATCGGCTTGGCGCGCATCCAGGCGTCGAAGGCGCGTGCGCAGGCAAGCGCATCCACGCGGCCATGCTCGAGGATCGCCCGCCCCAGCGCGAGGCTCATGCTGGTGTCGTCGGTCACGGCGCCGGCGCGCAGCCGCAGCCAGCCGCCGCCGCGGATCTCGCGGTGCAGCCCGTAGCGGCTGCGGATCTCGCGCGGCGTCATGAACTCCACGGTGGCGCCGAGCGCGTCGCCGAGCGCCAGGCCGAGGTAGGCCGCCTCCGCGCGGGCGACGATGCCGGAAGCGTCAGCGGCTCGGATATTCGACGACGATGTCCTCATCGCGGATCACCATTTGGCACGCGAGCCGCCACTCGTTGGGCGGAAAGTCGTCGATCATCATCTGGTCGATCTGCGCCTGGCTGATCTTGCCCATCTCCTTGAGCACCTTCTGCTCGCGCTCGTTGAGCGGGTTGCCCATGCGCGGCTTGTTCTTGTCGATGACCTTGACCTTGACGAGGCAGGTGCCGCACTCGCCGTCGCCGCACGAGAAGTCGATCGGGATGTGGTTGTCCTTGGCGATCTGCAGGATGGTCTGCTTGTGGCTGCCGGCGACGGCATAGACGGTCTTGTCCTTGTGGAGCGGGCTGGAGAAGGTGATCAATGGCATGGCGCGAGTCCTTGGTTGTTGTAGTCAAGCCGGCTTTACGACGATCTCTCCGCCGAGAACTTGCGCTTGGCAGGCGAGGCGATGGTGGCTGGGGGCGAGGTTGTCCTTGAGGACCTGGTCCTCGAGCACCGAGGGCGCCGCCAGGTTTTCCTGCCCGGACACGATCTTCGTCAGACAGGTGCAGCAGTCGCCCTCGCGGCAGCCGTAAGTGATGCCGGCGCCGACCTTCTCCGACACTTCTATCAGCCGCGTGCCGGCCGGCACGGTGACGGTGACACCGATGTCCTCGAAGGTGACTTTGGCTTTAGGCATGGGGCGCTTCCTCCTCGTGATGTCCTTCGTGCTCGTGCCCCTGGCAGACATGGCCATCCTGGCCATGCCGGCAGGCCTCCAGATCCTCGTCGGGCGGCACGGGCCCAAGGCCGATCCAGGCATGCACGGCGGCCACGTCGAAGCCGGCGCGCCGCACGCCCGCCGCTTCCATCAGCGGCCGCCGGATCAGCAGCGGATAGCGCTGCAGCAGCGCGAGCGCCGTCGCCTCGTCGAAGTCCTCGGGCACGATCTCGCCGCTCTTCACGGCCGGCGAGTTGCGGTTGAACCATTGCGCCACCGGCAGGCCGTCGAAGAACGACAGCAGCTCGCTGCGCGTCCATGGCCAGCGCAGCAGGTCCTTGGACACCACCACGTGGCCGGCGGCCTCCAGCGCGGCTTTCTGCTTGGCGTTGCCCGAACAGCCGGGCTTCTCGAAGAATTTGACGACGGCCATCGGCCTCCTCCTAGCGCGCCGAGATTTCGCGCCGGGCCGCCGCCCAGCGGGCGGGCGGGATGCCGGTCAGCGAACCCGGCGGGTTCATCGGTTCATTGAGTTCGTTGACGATGGCGCCCTCGATCGGGCAGACCTCGACGCATTGCGGCGCGACGCGGTCACCGAGACATTCGGTGCACTTGTCGGCCTCGATCAGGAAATGCGGCTGCGCCTCGACGATCGCGCGATTCGGGCACAGCGGCTCGCACGCCCAGCAGTTGACGCAGCATTCGACGATCTCGAGAGCCATCAGGCGCACCTCCGCATCGGCGCCGGCCCGGCCAGCTTGCCGGCCGCCAGCATCTCGCGCCATACGGCGGTCACCGCATCCTCGACCGGTTCCATCGCGTGCTCGCCGTTCGGCCGGATGCCGGCCGCCTCGAGCGAGCCCCACGGCTCGTAGCCGATCTTCGCGCAGAGCACCGCCTCGCAACCCTCGAGCGCCTGGATGGTGCGGGCGAGCACGTCTTCCGCCTCGCCGCATTCGGCGTCGCCGCCGCAGTACTGCGCGGCGCGGCGATGGCCGACCAGCTTCGCGCCCGCGGCCGACGCCTCGTAGATCAGGAACTCGCGCGCATGGCCGAAGTGCTCGGCGACGAGGCCATGCTTCGCCGCCACCGCCATGAGCACCGGCCGTCCGGGCTCGGCCGCCGGCGCGCCGCGCCGATGCAGCGCCACCAAGGCTTGCCGGCGCTTCCCTTCCATCTCCGCCGCCACCTGTGCGCGGAACGCCAGGCGCCGCTGCAGCGCCGCCTCGTGGTCGATCTCCATGGCCTCGACCTTGTCCAGCGTGAATTCGGCGCCGCGGTCCTCGCCCAGCAGGCCCACGGCGTCCGCACGGCACTGCCGGCAATGGCGCATCATCGCCATGTCGCCCTCGCACTCGTCCTGCAGCGCCTTCACCTCGGCGGCCGTCGGGCTGCGCTGGCCCATGACGCCGTAGAAGGTACCGTGCTCCGCTTCCGCAATCAGCGGCATGACGTTGTGGAGGAAGGCGCCCTTCGCCTTGACTGCCTTCGACACCTCGATCAGGTGACGGTCGTTGACGCCCGGGATGAGCACCGAATTGACCTTGACCAGGATGCCGCGCGCGACGAGCATCTCCAGCCCCTTCTGCTGCTGCTCGATCAGGATGGCGGCGGCCTCGCGGCCGCGCATGCGCCGCGCCTGCCAGAAGATCCACGGATAGATCTGCGCGCCGACGTCGGCGTCCACGCAGTTAATGGTGATGGTGACGTGCTCGATGTTGTGGCGCGCGAGTTCGTCGACGCATTCGGGCAGCGCGAGGCCGTTGGTCGACACGCACAGCTTGATGTCGGGCGCCTTCTCCGCCAGCAGGCGAAAGGTCTCGAAGGTGCGCGCGGGATTGGCGAGCGGATCGCCCGGCCCCGCGATGCCGAGCACCGACATCTGCGGAATGGCCGCGGCGACGGCGAGCGTCTTCTTCACCGCCTGCAGGGGAGTCAGGAGTTCGGAAACGACGCCGGGCCGCGATTCGTTGGCGCAGTCGTACTTGCGGTTGCAATAGTGGCACTGGATGTTGCACGCCGGCGCGACGGCGGCGTGCATGCGCGCGAAGTGGTGGTGCGCCTGCTCGGAGTAGCACGGATGTTCCGCCACCCTGCGGCGAACGTCTTCGGGCAGCCCGGCCACACGCCCGGCCGGGGATCCGCAACTGCCGGCGCCGCATCCGCTCTTGACGGAAGGATTCACGATGTTTCTCCGCTACGCGTTGCCTTCCCCTCAGCAACCCGTGTGCCAGCCGTTAAGCCCTTGATTCCCCGTCATCCCGCACAGGCGTTGTCGCAAACGCCACAAGCGCGCGTCAGAACTGCTTCACCTCGATGTTCAGTATCTGGATGCGGTAGGCAATCTGGCGCGGCGTCATGCCGAGCAGTCGCGCCGCCTTGGCCTGCACCCAGCCCGCCTGCTCGAGGGCGGCGACGACGCGGGTGCGCTCGTCGACGGCAGGATCGTGGAGATCGATCGCGGCCGGCACGGGCGCCGCGGCCACGTCCGATGTGCCCGACTCCATTGCCGGCCGTGGGATCGGCGGCGGATCCTCGCGCTTGCGGCCGCGGTCGAGCTTGATCATATCGACGTCGATGCTGCCCGTCGGCGACATGACGGCGGCGCGCTCGAGGCAGTTCTCGAGTTCGCGCACATTGCCCGGCCACGCGTACTGCATCAGGCGCCGCAGCGCGCCTTCGGCCACGGTGAGCGGCCGCCCCTGCACGGCGGCGATGCGCTTGACCAGATGGCGCGCGAGCTCGGGGATGTCCTCGGGACGCTCGCGCAGCGGCGGCAGGTTGATCGGCATCACGTTGAGCCGGTAGTAGAGGTCCTCGCGGAAGTCGCCGGCGTCGACGAGGTCCTCGAGGTTGCGGTGGGTCGCAGCGATGACGCGCACGTCGACCTTGACCGTCCGGCTGCCGCCGACGCGCTCGAATTCGCCTTCCTGCAGCACGCGCAGCAGCTTGGCCTGGAAGGCCGGCGAGATTTCGCCGATCTCGTCGAGGAACAGCGTGCCGCCGTCGGCCATCTCGAAGCGGCCCTTGCGCGCGCCGACGGCGCCCGTGAACGCGCCCTTCTCGTGGCCGAACAGTTCCGATTCCAGCAGCGTTTCGGGCAGCGAAGCGCAGTTGATGCGCACGTAGGCGCCGCTCGCCCGCGGCGAGTTGTAGTGGATGGCGTTGGCGATGAGCTCCTTGCCGGTGCCGGTCTCGCCGCGGATCAGCACCGTGGTGTTCCACTTGGCGACCATGCGGATCTGATCGAACACGCGCCGCATAGCGCCCGAATGGCCGACGATGTTGTCGAAGCCGTATTGATGGCGCACGGTGCGCCGCAGGCTGTCGCGCTCCTCGGCGAGGTGCTTCTTCTCGGCGGCGACGTCGAGCGCCAGGCGCAAGCTGCGCCCGATCAGGCTCGCCACCATTTCGACGAAACGCGCGCGCTCGGAAAGCAGGCCGTCGTCGGGCTCGTCGGGCTGGACGGCCAGCACGCCGCGGAAGGCGCCGCCGGCGTTGATCGGCGCTGCGATGAACGGCAGGTTGCGATCGTAGAGCCCGAGCCGGTTGAGGAAGCGCGGATCTCGCCCGACCACCGGCAGCGCGATCGAGCGCTTGTCCTCGAGCAGCACGCCGAGGATGCCCTCGCCCGGCTGGAAGCGCACCGGCTCGTCGGCATCGACATCGGCGCCATGGATCGCATTGACGACGAGATCGCCGCTGTCCGGATCGACGACGGTGACCAGCCCGCGCGAGAGTCCCGCTTCCTGTTCGAGCACCTCGAGCACCTGGCGCACGGTCTGGCCGAAGTCGAGCGAGCGCGACAGGATTTCGCTCACGCGGTAGAGGCACTCGAGCTCTGCCCGGTGCAGTTGCGCGACCAGGCTCATGATCGCCTCAGCGGCAACACGACGCGCGCCCGGCAGCCGATTTCCATCGGCTCGAGCTCGATGCCGCCGCCGTGGTCCTGCGCCACCTGCTGCGCCGACGACAACCCGGTGCCGACGTGGCCGCGTTCCTTCTTGGTGGTGAAGAAGGGTTCGAACGCCTTCAGGCGCGCGCCGGCCGGCAGGCCCGGTCCGCTGTCGAGGATTTCGACTTCGACGGCGTCGGCAGTGGCACGACTGCCGATGCGCAGCTGGCGCTCGCGCCAGCCCTTGGTGTTCATCGCCTCCACGGCGTTGTCGACCAAGGCCTTCAGCATCGCGCGCAGGCGGTTCGGATAACCGAGGATCGCCGGCAGCACCGCCTGCGGCCGCCATTCGACGTGGATGCCGAGCGCCAGCATGCGCGGCGTGACGAGATCGAGCACGTCGTGCAGCGCCTCGTTGAGGTTCACGGCCGTCGGCAGCTCGTCGGACTGCGTGGGTATCGAGCCGCGCAGCCCGTCGAGCGCGGCGCGCGCCGCCTGCACCGCCTCGGCCAGCGCCGCGCCGGCGGGCAAGCCGTTGCCGCGGCGCTCCATGGTGCCCAGCACCGAACTCATCATGTTGACCGGACCCTCGAGCTGGAACACGGCCGCCGCCAGCGTCTCGCGCAACGCATTGATGCGGCTCTCCTCGGCCAGCATGGCGCGCAGCGCCGCGACGCGCGCCTTCTCCTGCTGAGCGCGCTGCTCGGTGATCTCCATGGCGGTCAGCAGCAGGAAGCGCTGGCTGTGCCGCCCGAAAAAGGCGCCGGCATCGCCGTCGTCATGGCGCACGTGGATGGCGGAGCACGAGAACCAGCGGGTGCGACCGGCACGCGTGTCGATACGCACTTCCCGGTTCAGGAACGCCTGGCCGCCCTCTTCTGGCACGTCGGGCGACTGCGCCATGTCGGCGCGGACGGCGTCGAGGATCACCGTCGCCGGCTCCGCCATGCCGAGGTCACCCATCAGCTTCTTGTATTCGTGGTTGTCGAGCACGACCTTGCCCGCGGCGTCGACCAGCGCCATGACCAGCGGCGCCGCGTCGACCACCGATTCGATCAGCGCCTTCTGGTTCTTCACCTCGCACTCGAGGCGATGCAGTTCCGTGACGTCCCGGTGGAGCCCGAGGTAATGGACGACCGCGCCGGCCTCGTCGAGCACGGGCGTGATGACGAGTTCGGCCAGGTACTTGCCGCCGTCGGCGCGACGATTGACCAGCCGCCCGGTCCAGGATTCGCGTGCCGTCAGCTTGCCCCAGAGCATGTGGTAGATGGCCGGCGGCGTCACCTTGTGCGACAGCATGGATTCGTTGCTGCCGATCGCCGCCGCCGGCTCATAGCCGGTGATGCGCGTAAACGCCGGGTTGACGTAGAGGATGTTGGCGTCGGCGTCCGTGATGGACACCGCGAGGTCTGCCTGTTCGACGACCTGCTCGAACACAGAAGCGGGAATCTCCGGGCGCTGCGATCGGGATTTCATGTCTGACACTCTGCAGGTTCCATGCCATTCGGCAGTTACCCTGCGCGAAGCGCTGTGCGACAGCGCTTGCGCCCGGCTCGTGTCGGATTCGTTTCGCGTTGTCGCAAATCCGACAGGGTCCGTCGTGCGCCGTATGGGTGCGTCCCCGGCACGCAAACGCCCATGTCGGTGCGGACTTGGGGCGTCGCCCAAGAGTCGTCGACGCGGTGGCACGAAACCTGCGAAACCGATGACGGAAGGTCATGACATGAACACATCCGACACCGCTGCCTTGCCCTCGCCCACGCCGGACGCACCCGCCCGCGCCTGGGTCCACGGCGCCATCCTCGGCGCCTTCTGCCTCGGCTTCGGGCTGCTGCTCGCGGTCACCGACGTCTACACCGTCGATGACATCGCCGCGCGCGCGCTCGAAGATCGCCAGAGATCGCTGGCCCAAGTGATGCCGGACGACATCCACGACAACAACCCCGTCACCGACACGCTGGCCATGACCGATGCGCTCGGCAAGCCGATCACCGTCTATCGAGCCCGCAGCGCCGGCAAGGTCACCGGCGTCGCCTACGAAATCTACGGCAGCGGCTATGCCGGCGAGATCAAGCTGATGATGGGCATTGATGCGGACGGACGCGTGCTCGGCGTGCGCGCATTGGCGCACAAGGAAACGCCGGGACTCGGCGACAAGATCGAGGAGAAGAAGACCGGCTGGATCCTGCGCTTCACCGGCCTGTCGATCGGCAATCCTCCACCCGAGCGCTGGAAGGTGAAGAAGGACGGCGGCGATTTCGATCAGTTTGCCGGCGCCACCATCACGCCGCGCGGTGTGGTCGGTGCGATTCGCGGGGGGCTGGAGTTCTTCGCGGCGCACAAGGCGGAATTGCTCGAGGGCAATTAGGATGAACCGGCTCCTTCAGCAACGTGGCGCTTCGAGCGCTCGGGCCGACAGGGTGCCCTGCTGCGCTCCGTGTCCCCCGGCCGACAAGA
>JBLNBJ010000050.1:0-31402 GCA_050259835.1 Ignavibacteria bacterium
GGCATCTACGGCGTCTGCAACCACCTGCTGGATACGCCCTGGCCCAAGGTCCGTGCCGGCAAATCGGCGCTCGCCGCCGCGCTCGGCGAATTGCCGGACGATGGCGCGCTGTTCGGCCTGCTGCGCGACGACGGCGTCCACCCCGACGAAAGCCTGCCGCGCACCGGCGTGAGCCTGGAATGGGAACGCCTGCTGTCCGCGGCCTTCGTCGCCGCGCCCGGCTATGGCACCCGCAGTTCGACGGTCGTCACCGTCGCCCGCGACCGCTGGACCACCTTCGACGAAAAGACCTGGCTGGAGGGCGGCTCACCCGGGCCGCGCCGGCGCTACCGCTTCAGGCTCGGCGCGTCATCCTGACGTGCGGGATGCCGGCGTCGAGGAAGGTTTCGCCTTCCGCGACGAAGCCGAAGCGCTCGTAGAACCCCGTCGCCGCCGTCTGCGCATTGAGCGCCAGCGCGGCGATGCCCCGCTGGCGCGCTTCGTCCATCAGCGTCTCGAGCAGCGCGCGGCCGGCGCCCTTGCCGCGCCAGTCCGCAAGGACCGCCAGGCGACCGATATGGCCGTCGGGCAGCAGCCGCCCGGTGCCGATGGCCTCGCCGGCCGGGCCGCGTGCGACGGCATGGCGGCTGGCGGCATCGAATTCGTCGAGTTCCATGTCTTCCGGCACCTTCTGCTCGCGCACGAAGACCGTCTCGCGCACGGGTTTCGCGGCCGCGGCGAGCGCGTCCCAGGTGCCGGTTTCGACGGCGAACTCGACGATGTCCACGGGCGTATACGGCGGCACGAGATCGAACAGTTCGACGATGTCGCGGTTGCGCATGCGCACGCAGCCGATGGAGCCCGGCGTTCCCATGGGGACGGCGTCCGGACTGCCATGCAGGTAGATATAGCGGCGCATGGTGTCGACTTCGCCGCCGCGGTTGAAACCCGGCTCGCGGCCCGACAGCCACAGGATGCGCGTGAGTATCCAGTCGCGGCCGGGATTGGCGGCGCCGAATTCGGGCGACCAGGTTTCTCCGGTCGGCCGGCGCCGCACGAACACCGCGTTCTCGGGCTGGCCGGCGCCGATCTTGGCGCGCACCAGATGCCGGCCGCGCGGCGTGCGGTAGCTGCCGCGCTGCTCGCCCGCGCCGTTCTTGGCGGTCGATACCGGGTAACGGCGCAACAGCACGCCGCGCTCGTCGCGCAGCTCGAGCGTCTGCGCCGGAATGCTGATGCGGATGTGCGTCACGCCACCGCCGTCCTGCCGCGGCGGGCGGCGAAGAAGCCCGAGAGCAGCGCACCGCATTCTTCCGCCAGCACGCCGGAGGTCACCTCGGCGTGGTGATTGAGCCGCCCTTCGGCAAACAGGTCGACCACGCTGCCGGCCGCGCCGGTCTTGGGATCGCGGGCGCCGAACACCACCCGCGCGATGCGCGCGTGCATGATGGCGCCCGCGCACATCACGCAGGGCTCGAGCGTCACGTAGAGGGTGGCGCCCGGAAGGCGGTAGTTGCCGAGCTTCGCGGCGGCATCGCGCAGGGCCATCACCTCGGCGTGCGAGGTGGGGTCGCTGCGCCCGATCGGCTGGTTGAAGCCGCGCCCGACGATCTCGCCGTCGATGACGACGACGGCGCCCACCGGAACCTCATCGAGCGTGGCCGCCTGGCGCGCCAACTCGAGCGCCGCGCGCATGTGGCGCTCGTCGGCCGCGATCGTGTCTTGGTTTGGCATGGCCCGGATTCTAGAGGATGGCGCGCGGACTACTGCTTCTGCGCGCCGCGGAGGATGACGCGCACTTCCTGACGGGTCGGCGCCGCGCGTTCGGCCGTGATCTCGAGCACCGGCGGCGCCTCGTTGCGAAGGCTGGCCCGCGCGGTCTGGGCGCGCAGCGCGGCAATGCGCCGGTCGACCTTGTCGACCGCCATGTTGCGCGAGACCAGGATCTCGCGGATGCGCAGCAGCTCGGCGATCTCGGGCGTCGCGGCCTCGGAGCGCGCGACCTTGCCCCAGTCGGATTTCGGCCGGCTCGCCGCGGCGCGGAACTCGTCGGCGCTCGATACCATGCGCGCGATCTTGGTGTGGTCGAACTTCATCGCCCACTCCAGCGCGCCGTCGCCGTTCTCGTTCTTGATCGCCGTGTCGGCACCGCGCGACAGCAGCCAGCGCGCCATGTCCTCCCGGCCTTCGTAGACGGCCATCATCAGCACGCTGGAGCCGTTCGGGCTGCGCGCGTTGATGTCGGCACCCTTCTCCAGCAGCAGCGTGGCGACGTCCATGTGGCCGGCGAAGACGGCGTAGTGGAGCGCGCTCCATCGCAGCGGACCGCCGTTGGTGCGCGCGCCGTGGGCCAGCAGCCAGCGGACCGCCTCGATGCGGCCTTTCCAGGCCGCGTGCATGATCGCCGTTTCGCCGAGCGCGTTCGCCAGGTCGATGTCCGCGCCGCGCGCGGCGAACAATTCCATCAGCGGAAGGTTGCCTTCGCGCGCGGCGATCATGAGGCCGCTGCCCACCTTGTCGCCGAGGAAATTCGGGTCGAGCCCGGCATCGAGCCAGGCCCGCGCCCGCCCGAGGTTGCCCGCTTCGAGTTGGACGCGAAACAGCACCGGGTCGGGCAAGGCGGAAGATGAAGCCCCCCCGCCCAGCCAGTCGAGCGGCGTCTGCGCCCCGGCGGGCGATGCGAGAAGAATCAACAGCGCGGCGACGAGCCGTGCTGCGCGAGGCAAGTGATACATTAGCGCGCTTCCATGTTCGAACTGCGTAATCCTAACGTCTTCCGCGATGCGGACGCCCGCCGCCTTGCGGTTGCAGGTCTGGTTTCCCTATTGTTCCATGCGGCGCTGCTCGCCGGCGGCAACCTGATGCGCTGGCGGGCGGCCAAGCCGACGCCCGCCGCCTTGCAGGCGACACTGGTCGAAGCCCCCTTGCCGCCACCGCGGGAACTGATCGCCCCCGAAGCCCCCCCGACACCGGCCGAGGCCAGGCCGCCGGCACCGCGGCCCGAACCCAAGCCGCGCGCCGCAACGCCGGCGCGGCGCGGCTTCACGGCGCTCGACGCGGCGAAGATGGCCCAACAGCAGATCGCCCGCCAACTGCTCTATCCCGAGGAAGCCGTCGCCCGCGGACTCGAGGGCGATACCCCGGTGCGGCTTTTCTTCGACGAATCGGGCGCCGTGATCGCCGCCCGGCTCGAAGGCACGAGCGGGCATGAGTTGCTCGACCAGGCCGCCATCAAGGCAGCCTCGGGCGTGCGCATGCCGCCCGGCGCGCCGGCTGAAGTCAGCCTCACCGTGCGCTTCCGCCTGCGCTAGGGCTTCAGCCACCAGCTTTCGCTTCCAGCGACTCCCAGCGTTCGAGCAGGGTCAGGAGTTCGACGTCGATTTCCTCGAGGCGGGCGGCGCACTGCCTCGCCTCGTCCGGTTGCGACTGGTAGAGCGCCGGGTCCTCGAGCCTGGCGGTCAGCGTCTTCTGCTCGTCCTCGAGCGCGGCGATGCGATCCGGCAGGGCTTCGAGCTCGCGCTGCTCCTTCCAGCTGAGCTTGGCCGCGCCCGGTTTGTCGGTGCGCGGCCTCGCTGCAGGCGACGCCGCCCCCGCCGCGGCCGGCTTCTCCTGCGCCTGCTGGGCACGCCACGCCGCCCAGTCGCTGTAGCCGCCTGCGTATTCGCGCCAGGCGCCGCCGCCCTCGGACGCGATCGTCTGCGTCACCACGTTGTCGAGAAAGACGCGGTCGTGGCTGACGAGGAAGACCGTGCCCGCGTAGTCCTGCAGCAGCTGCTCCAGCAGTTCGAGCGTGTCGATGTCGAGGTCGTTGGTCGGCTCGTCGAGCACCAGCACGTTGGCCGGCTTGGCGAAGAGGCGCGCCAGCAGCAGGCGATTGCGCTCGCCGCCGGAGAGCGACTTGACCGGCGAACGCGCGCGCTCCGGCGCGAACAGGAAGTCCTCGAGGTAGCCGATCACGTGCTTGCGCGCGCCGCCCACTTCAACGTAGTCCGAGCCGGGCGAGATGATGTCCGCCAGCGTCGCCTCGGGATCGAGCTGGGTGCGAAACTGGTCGAAGTAGGCGATCTCGAGCTTCGTGCCGCGGCGCACGCGGCCTTCGTCGGGCGCCAATTCGCCGAGGATCAGCCGCAGCAGCGTGGTCTTGCCGCTGCCGTTGGGGCCGATCACGCCGATCTTGTCGCCGCGCTGGATGCGGCAGGAGAAGTCGCGCACCACGGTCTTGTCGCCGAAGCGCTTGCTGACGCGCTCGAGTTCCGCGACCAGCTGTCCGCTCTTGTCGCCGGCATCGATCTGCATGCGCACCTGCCCCAGCCGGTCGCGACGGGCCGCCCGCTCGGCGCGCAGTCGGTCGAGGCGCTGGACGCGGAACACCGCGCGCGTGCGCCGCGCCTCGACGCCCTTGCGAATCCAGACCTCCTCTTCCTTGAGCAGCTTGTCGGCGCGCGCGTTCCCCTGCGCCTCTTCGTTGAGCATGTATTCCTTGCGCTGCTGGTAGGCGGCGAAGTTGCCGGGAAACGATGCGAGCCGCCCGCGGTCGAGCTCGACGATGCGCGTCGCCAGCCGGTCGAGGAAACGGCGGTCGTGGGTGATGAAGACCAGCGTCGTCCTGGCGGCCAGCAGCAGTTCCTCGAGCCATTCGATGGCGCCGATGTCGAGGTGGTTGGTCGGCTCGTCGAGCAGCAGCACCTCCGGCGCCATGGCGACCGCCTGGGCCAGCGCGAGGCGCTTCTTCTGCCCGCCGGAGAGCGTTCCCACCTTGGCTTCCGCATCCAGTGCGAAGCGGCTGATCGCCTGCTCGGCCCGCGCTTCGCTCGACCAGGCGCCCACCGCTTCCAACTGCTGCTGGATCGCCTGCATGCGCGCCAGCAGCGCGTCGTGATCGGCGCCCGGCTCGGCCATGCGATGCGACACCTCGTGATATTCGGCCAGCAGCGCCGATGCCTCCCCCATGCCGGCGACCACGGCGGCGAAGACCGTCTGGTCAGGATCGAAGGGCGGTTCCTGCGGCACGTAGCCGACGCGGATGCCCGGCTGGCGCCAGACCTCGCCGTCGTCGAGTTTGCCCTGCCCGGCGAGGATCGCCAGCAGCGAGGACTTGCCGGTGCCGTTACGGCCGATCAGGGCGACGCGCTCGCCGGGCTCGAGCAGGAAGTCGGCGGCATCGAGCAGCGCGAAGTGCCCGTAGGCGAGATGGGCGCCGGCAAGTTTGAGCAGAGGCATGGGATCAGTTTAGGGTAAGCAGAAACAAGAAGGGCCTGGGAGTCCCAGGCCCTTCTCGCTCAGACGGAAAAGGCTCAGGCCGTGGTGGTGGCCTTGCTGCCCTTGTCCTTCAGGTTGGCCTGCGCCGCGGCCAGGCGCGCGATCGGAACGCGCGGACCCGAGCACGACACGTAGGTCAGGCCGATGCTGTGGCAGAACTCGATCGACGCCGGATGGCCGCCGTGCTCGCCGCAGATGCCGATCTTGAGATCGGGGCGGGTGGCGCGGCCGCGCTCGACGGCGATCTTCATGACGTCGCCGACGCCCTTCTGGTCGAGCACTTCGAAGGGGTTGTCCTCGAGGATGCCCGCTTCGTTGTACGACGGCAGGAACTTGTTCTCGGCGTCTTCACGCGAGAACGAGAACGTCGCCTGGGTGAGGTCGTTGGTGCCGAACGAGAAGAACTCGGCGTCCTCGGCCATGCGTCCCGCGCGCATGCAGGCGCGCACCACTTCGAGCATCGAGCCGAACTTGTACTGCACTTCGATGCCGTGCGAGAGCTGGACGATCTTGTGGATGCGCAGCACGTAGCTGTGGATCCGCTTGAGTTCCTCGACGGTCGCGACCTGCGGCACCATAATTTCCGGATGCACCTCGATGCCTTCCTTGGCGCACAGGGCGGCGGCTTCCAGCACCGCCTGGATCTGCATCGAGTAGATCTCGGGGAAGGTGATGCCCAGGCGCACGCCGCGGTGGCCGAGCATCGGGTTCACTTCCTGCAGCGCGCGCACCTTGCGCAGCGTCTTTTCCTTCTGGAGGATGACGTCCTCGTCGAGGTGGCTTTCCTTGAAGTTGTCGAGCGCTTCGGTCAGCGGTTGCAGGCCGTCGGCATACTTGGCATGCAGCGAGGGGTTGAGGATGCGCAGGGTTTCCGGCAGTTCCTCGAGGCCCTTGATGGTGTCGCGCAGGTGGCGCAGGTGCGTGATCTCGAGCTCGAGCTGCGCGGCCGTCGGCAGGAACTCGTGCATCGGCGGGTCGAGCAGGCGCACCGTGACCGGCAGGCCCTTCATGGCCTTGAACATGCCCTTGAAGTCGTTGCGCTGGATCGGCAGCAGGCGGTCGAGCGCGGCCTGGCGCTCTTCGAGCGTGTCGGCCAGGATCATCTCCTGCACGATCGGCAGGCGATCGGTGCTGTTGAACATGCGCTCGGTACGGCACAGGCCGATGCCCTTGGCGCCGAATTCGCGGGCGCGGGTGGCGTCGTTCGGGGTGTCGGCGTTGGCGCGGACTTCGATCTTGGCGAAGCTGTCGGCCCACTCCAGCAGCGTGACAAGCTCGGCCGAGAACTCGGGTTCCACCGTCGGCAGTTCGCCGGCATAGACGTGACCCGTGCCGCCGTCGATGGTGACGACGTCGCCTTCCTGGAGCACCGTGTCGCCGATGTGCGCCTTGCGCTGCACGTCGTCGATGTGGATCGCTTCGCAGCCGGACACGCAGGGCTTGCCCATGCCGCGCGCGACGACCGCCGCGTGCGAGGTCTTGCCGCCGCGGCTGGTCAGGATGCCCTGCGCCTGGAAGAAGCCGTGGATGTCCTCAGGTTTCGTTTCTTCGCGGACGAGAATGATCTTCTCGCCGGTCTTGCCGCGCGCTTCCGCGGTGTCGGCATCGAACACGATCTTGCCGGACGCGGCACCCGGCGAGGCCGGCAGGCCTTGCGCCAGCGACTTGGCCTTGAAGTTCGGCGCCAGTTGCGGCACCAGCAGTTGTTCGAGGATGGCCGGCTCGACACGCAGCACCGCGCGTTCCTTGCTGATGATGCCGTCATTCGCCATCTCGACGGAGGTGCGCACCATCGCCAGGGCGTTCATCTTGCCGTTGCGCGTCTGCAGGCAGTACAGCTTGCCCTTCTCGATGGTGAACTCGAAGTCCTGTACTTCCTTGTAGTGCGACTCGAGGCGGTTGTGCAGCTCCATCAGCTGGCTGTAGATGTCGGGCATCTCGGTCGCCATTTCGGCGATGGGCTTCGGCGTGCGGATGCCGGCGACGACGTCTTCGCCCTGGGCGTTGACCAGGTATTCGCCGTAGATCAGGTTCTCGCCCGTGCCCGGGTTGCGCGTGAAGCCGACGCCCGTGCCGGAATCGTTGCCCATGTTGCCGAACACCATGGTGCAGATGTTGACGGCGGTGCCGTTGGCCATGGCCGGCGTGATCTTGAACTGCTTGCGGTAGTCGATGGCGCGCTTGCCGTTCCAGGAGCGGAACACCGCCTTGATGGCGATCTCGAGCTGCTCGTAAGGATCTTGCGGGAAGGGCTTGCCGGTGTGGCGCTGGTAGACGCCGAGGAATTCGGTGGTGAGTTCCTTGAGCTGCTCGGCCTTGAGTTCGACGTCCTGCTTGGCCTTGTACTTGGCCTTGACCTCATTCATCTTCTCGTCGAAGTGCTCGTCGGCGACGCCCATGGCGATCTTGCCGAACAGCTGGATGAAGCGGCGATAGGCGTCCCAGGCGAAGCGCTCGTTCTTGGTCTGCTTGATCAGGCCCTTGAGCGAAGTCTCGTTGAGGCCGAGGTTCAGGATGGTGTCCATCATGCCGGGCATCGACATCGAGGAACCGGAACGCACGGAGACCAGCAGCGGATTCTCGGCGGAGCCGAAGCCCTTGCCGGTCTTCTTCTCCAGGTCGGCCATGTACTTCTTGGTCGTTTCCCAGACGCCCTCGGGGAGCTGGTTCTTTTCGAGATACGCGAGGCAGCATTCGGTGGTGATGGTGAAGCCCGGCGGAACGTTGAGGCCGATCTGCGTCATTTCGCAGAGGTTGGCGCCCTTACCGCCCAGCAACATCTTGTTCTTGCCGTCGCCTTCCTCGAAAGAATAAACGTACTGCTTTTGAACCATGACACTCCCCTGTGGCAAAGATGGTTATCCACAGGAAGATAGCAAATCCTGGCGCGGCTTGGAATAGGAGATTCGCAAAAATCGGGCTTGACGGCGGGCCGTATGAGGCCTTCGGGAACTGTTCCTTCGACGGCTGTCCAAAAGGCCGATGACCTTGCGCCGCTCCTGCCGCAAGGCCCAGCCGAGTTCGGGAGATGCGGAATATGCAGAATGGCTATTCGCGCGAGGAAATCGTCGCCGGACTTTGTGCCTCGCAGGCGCACGTGCCGCCGAAATATCTCTACGACGAACTCGGCTCCCAGTTGTTCGAATTGATCACGCGCCTGCCCGAGTACTACCCGACACGGATCGAATCCGCGCTGATGGCGCGGCACGCCGAGGACATCCGCGACGCCGTCGGGCCCGGCGCCGCGCTGGTTGACCTTGGCGCCGGAAACTGCCGCAAGGCGCGCGCCCTGATGCCGGTGCTGGCGCCGACGCGTTACGTTGCCGTCGACACTTCGGCTGAATTCCTCGATCACGCGCTGGAGGCGCTGCGCTGCGAATTCCCGGGCATCGCCATGCATGCCGTCGCGGCCGACCTGGCCCAGCCGATGGACTTCTCCGCCCTGCTCGACGGCAGCCGCCGTGTCTTCTTCTTCCCGGGCTCGTCGATCGGCAACCTCGATCCCGACGAGGCCGCCGCACTGCTCTCGCGCGTGCATGACCAGTCGACGAACGGCGGCCTGCTGATCGGCGTCGACCTCGTCAAGGAAGCGAAGCCGCTGCGCGCAGCCTACAACGACGGGCTGGGCATCACCGCGGCGTTCAACCTGAACCTGCTCAACCACCTCAACGCCCTGCTGCACGCGGATTTCCGGCTGGCGGACTGGCATCACCGCGCGATCTACGACGAGCGCCGCGGCCGCGTCGAGATGCACCTCGACGCCCGCGACGACGTGCTCGTCACCTGGCCCGGCGGGCGGCGCCGCTTCCGCGCCGGCGAGAGCATCCACACCGAAAACAGCTACAAGTACCGCCTCGGCACTTTCCAGGCGATGCTAGCGGACGCCGGCTTCCACGACATCCGCGCCTGGACCGACGAGCGGCACTGGTTCGCCGTCTGCTATGGCAGCGCCTGACGCCGACGCCCTCGATGCGCGCTACGCGGCGATTCGCAGCCGCACCCTTGCCCTCACGGAACCGTTGTCCGCGGAGGACTGCTGCGTGCAGTCAATGCCCGACGCCAGCCCGGCGAAGTGGCATCTCGCCCACACCACCTGGTTCTTCGAAACCTTCGTGCTCGAGGCGGCCGAACGCCCGTTCCGCCCCTTCGAAGCGGCCTTCCGCGTGCTGTTCAACTCCTACTACAACGCCGTCGGCGCGCGCCATCCGCGTCCCCGGCGCGGCATGCTCACCCGCCCGGGACTCGCCCGCGTGCTCGACTACCGGCGCGACGTCGACGCGCGCATGGCGAGGCTGTTCGCGCGCGGCGACCTTCCCGCCGCGCTGCGCGAACTCGTCGTTCTCGGCCTCCATCACGAGCAGCAGCACCAGGAATTGATCCTCACCGACATCAAGCACCTGATGTCCGAGAATCCGCTGCTGCCGGCCTGTTTCGCCGCCCCGACGGCGGCCCGGCGAAGTGCGCCGATTCTCGAATGGCATGACATCGAGGGCGGCATCGTCGTGATCGGCCATGCCGGCGAGGGCTTCCACTACGACAACGAAGCCCCGCGCCATCGCGTCCTGCTGGCCCCGTACCGGCTCGCCTCGCGGCTCGTCACCAACGCGGAGTTCGGCGAGTTCATCACAGACCGAGGCTATGAGGACCCGCGCCATTGGCTCGCCGAAGGCTGGGACTGGTGCCTTGCACAAGGCCGCAGCCGGCCGCTCTACTGGCTTGACGACGAAGCGGAATTCACCCTCGGCGGCGCCGTGCCGCGCGATCCCGCCGCGCCGGTCGTGCATGTCTCCTACTACGAGGCCGAGGCCTTCGCCCGCTGGGCCGGGGCCCGCCTGCCCACCGAAGCCGAATGGGAGAACGCCGCGGCCGCCTTCCCGCCGACGGGCCATTTCGCCGACGCAAACCGCTTCCATCCCCGGCCGGCCGGCCACGCCGGACTGGCGCAGCTCTTCGGCGACACCTGGGAATGGACCGGATCGAGCTACGCGCCCTACCCCGGCTACCGCCCCGCCGAAGGCGCGGTGGGCGAATACAACGGCAAGTTCATGGTCAATCAGTACGTCCTGCGCGGCGGTTCCTGCGCCACCCCGGCCGGCCACATCCGGGCGAGCTACCGGAACTTCTTCGCGGCCTCTGCCAGCTGGCAATTCGCCGGAATCCGGCTCGCCCGCGACGCCGCCTAAGACCCTCCCGGACATCGGGAGGACTACCGGTATACCGGTAGTCAAAATAGCGAACTCCATGGATTCCCGCCGCATAGGGGCTGTCGTTAAATCTGTCCTCAAGACGGCGATGCCCACATGGGTCGCCCCCCGGAAAGCGCTGAGGTCTTTACCGGCCGCATGCAATCACGAACGTTCATCAGAGAGAGAGACCGCACATGAAACTGAACACGAAAAGCCGCATGGCCATTGCCGCCATTCTCGACGTTGCCGTGCATGGGACCGAAAAGCCGGTCGCCCTCGCCGGTGTGAGCGAGCGTCAGGATATTTCGCTTTCCTACCTCGAGCAGCTGTTCCGCATGCTGCGCGAACAGGGCTTCGTGGCGAGCGCGCGCGGCCCGGGCGGCGGCTACCGCCTTAACAAGCGGCTTTCCGCGATCTCCGTCGCCGACATCGTCGAGGCGGTGGACAAGAAGTCCGACAACACCGCCGGCTGCCAGATCTCCGAGAACTGCCGCGGCGAGAACTCCTGCCACGCCCACAAGCTGTGGAACCGCGTGGACGAGCACCTGCAGGAATACCTGCGCACGGTGACGCTGGAATCCATCCTGGTCGAATCGCGCCCCGGCTACGGCGAAGGCGCGCCGGAGGCGGACGTGGAAGTTCCCGCCTTCGCCCAGGAAATCCCGCACCGCCCCGAAGGGATGCAGACGCCCGCGGTGGCCTAGGGAGCCTGAGCGCGCGGAACCATCGGGTCCGGGGTCCGTCCAACCGGTTCGGCAATACGCCGGCGGGAGCAATCCCGCCCGGGTAGTTGCCGGTGGCGTCCGGCCTCCCTCTCCCCGATCGGCCGGATGCCACGGGAGGCTCCTGCGAGAAGTCGCGGGGGCCTTCTTTTTGCCCGGCACCGCCGCGCACTACCGGTAATCCGGTATTCCCCCCGGCTCGGCCTTCGGGTTCAATGCGCCCTCCGCCGTGACGACGACGAACGAATATAGAATGGAGTCATCCAGGTCGGCCGCATGCGGCGGCCCGGCGAACTCCCTCCTGGAATACCCATGAAACTGCAGATCATTCTGGCCGACGACCACCAAATGTTCCGGCAGGCGCTGCGCGCGATGCTGGAAAAAGAACCCGACATCGAGATCGTGGCCGAAGCCTCGGATGGCAACGAACTGCTCAAGCTCGCCGCCGAAGTCCCTGTCGACCTTGTGTGCATGGACATCGGCATGCCGAACATGAACGGCATCGAGGCCACGCGCCGCTTGCTGGCCCTGCGTCCCGACGTCAAGGTGATCGGCCTCTCCGCCTTCCACGACCGCGACTTCGTGCTCGACCTGATGAAGGCCGGCGCCAGCGGCTACGTCACCAAGACGGAAGCCGGCGACGAACTCCTGCGCGCCATCCAGGCCGCGCGCGTCAACCGCAAATACCTCTGTTCCGACGTCGCCGACATCGTGACCGGCGCCCTCATCAACAACCCCGAGGAAAAGCCGGACAGCGTGCGTCTGGGCTCGCGCGAGCGCCAGGTGCTGCAACTCGTGGCCGAAGGCATGACGTCGGTGCAGATCGCCGCGAGCCTGCACGTCTCGCCCTCCACGGTCGAAGTGCACCGCCGCAACATCATGCGCAAGCTCGATCTCCACAACGTGGCCGAGCTCACCAAGTACGCGATTCGGAACGGGCTGACGACCAGCTAGGAACACCGCGGCTTAGGCCGCCGAGGGTGACGGGTGGTATCTAGACACCAGCCTCCGGCCCGCCGAGGGCGACGGGTGGTCGTCGCCGCTTCGTGTCCCCCGGCGGACAACGGCAAAAGGCGTCCGCCTCCTCCTTTACCTACGCGTCGACGACCACCCGCCACCCTCGGCTCACGCTTTGGTGTCGTGGCGCTTCGACTCTCGTACGGTTGCTCGCCGGGCTGATGGGGTGCCCTGCTGCGCGTAGGTAAAGGAGGAGGCCGACGCCTTATCGCTCTTGTCGGCCGGGGGACACGGAGCGCAGCTGGGCACCCTGTCGGCCCGAGCGCGCAGGTGTCACGGAAGAAAACTCACACGAACCGCTCCGGCCGCCGACGCAAGCGCGAGAAATCCTTGTTGGGCAGCAGCGTCTCTAGGTACCCCAACGTACGGTCGATCGCCTCCATCCACGGATGGCCTTCGCCCATGTGCGCCTCCAAGACCCGATGGATGCCGCCGAACTCTTCGTCCAGCCGCTGGCGCAGAAAGCCGGTGAAGAAGGCCGGCGTCTTCGCCAGCAGGGTTTCCGGGTCGGGATAAGGACTGTCGGGCTTGCCGGCCAGCCCGAAGGCGGTGAATTCCTCGTACAGGAAATCGCGGCATTTCTCGAGATAGCAGCGGTCGGCGCACTGGCTCAGCAGATCGGCCGAGGCGATCATCGCCGCCAGCCGGCGCTCGTCGGCGGGCCAGTCGGCCGGCATGCGGAAGGTGAGCTTGGTCGGCATGATCAAGCGCGCCAGGCCGGCCAGCGGCGCCAGGCCGGTATCGGACAGATAGGCCGTCATGAACTCGACGCCGCGCTCCTCGTGCACCGGGATCAGCACCGGCCCCCACAGGTCCGCCTCGTCCGTTCGGCGCAGCAGGCCGACGTCGTGGAAGATCGCCAGCAGCACCGCCAGCAGCGCATGGTCGCCGTCGATGGGCTCGGCGCCGTCGCCGGCCTTGGCATAGCCGTCGAGCAGCCGCGCCGTGGTGAGGCCCGTTTCGAGCGCGTGGCGCAGGTCGTGGTAGAGCGTGTCGCAGGCCAGCAGGCCCGGGTAGTCGCCCCGGTAGGCGCGGATCGCGTCGGCGATCGCGCGCGACAGCAGCGCCTCGTCATAGCGGCCGGCGTAGCTGCGATCGAGGATTTCCTTGATGGTCCGCTCGACGGCAGCCGGATCGGCGAGGTTCACCTCTCCCGTCGGATCCATCGAATCCGATCGCCACACCGGACCGCCGGCCGTCGTCGCGTTCTCTGCCTTCATGTCCGAAGGATAACCTTGCCTACGTCTGGCCTGTCAACGTCGGCAGCAGCACGCGGTAAACCTGGATGAAGGCCGGTCCGAGCAGCACGGTCAACAAGGTCGGGAAGATGAAGAAGATCAGCGGGAACAGCAGTTTGAGGGGGATCTTGGCCGCCAGTTCCTCGGCGCGGAAGCGCCGCCTCGTGCGCAGCTCGTCCGAGAACACGCGCAGCGAGTCGCCGACGCTGGTGCCGAAGCGGTCGGCCTGCACCAGCATGGTGGCGAAGGTCTTGACCTCCTCGACGCCGGTGCGCAGGGCCAGGTTGCGCAACGCGTTCTCGCGCGTGTTGCCGGCGCGCATCTCGAGGTTGACCAGTTGCAGTTCCTCGGCCAGGGCCTGGCTCTTGATGCGCATCTCGTCCGCCACGCGCGTCAGCGCGCTGTCCAGCCCGAGGCCCGCTTCCACGCACACCAGCAGCAGGTCGGCGGCATCGGGGAAGTTCTCGAGGATGCAGGTCTGCCGGTTGGCGATGCGGCGCGCCAGGACTGCGTTGGGCAGATAGTTGCCGACCACGGCGGCGACCAGCAGCAGCAGCATCAGCCGTTCCGTCGAAAGGTCCGGCGCCGCGGTGCGCAGCACGACGAACAGGATCAGCGGCGGCATCGTCGCCAGCAGCGTCTTCGCCGCGAAATAGACCAGCCGCGCCCCTTCCCCGCGATAGCCGGCGTTCATGAAGCGCAGGCGCAGCGGCGATTCCTCCCAGCCGTCGCGCGGCAGCGAGAGCCGCGCGAACGGTCCCGAGAGCCGCACGGCGGTACGCACCCACGAGTCCTCACCCTCCGGAGCGCCGAACGCCGCCTCGCCGCCGACGCTGCGCACGCGCTCGCGCATGCGGCCCGACACCAGCTGGCGCAGCACGATCAGCGCCGACAGGGCGGCCGAGGCGAAGACGATGACGAACAGGATGAACTGGGTCGCGCTCATGATGCCTTCTCCTCTGGCCTTGCTAGACGCGGATGCGGACGATGCGCCGCATCCACAGGATGCCGATGACCTCGCCCGTGAGGGCCATGCCGACCATGCGGGTGCCCATCGGATCGCTCCACAGCGCCTGCATGAACGACGGATTGATGAGGTTGATGACGCCGCCGACCACGAACGGCAGCAAGGCCAGGATCCACGCCGACAGGCGTCCTTCGGCCGACAGCACGCGCACCTTCTCGAACAGCTTGTAGCGCTCGCGGATGAGCGCGGCGAGGTTGCCCAGCACCTCGGTCAGGTTGCCGCCGCTTTCGCGCTGGATCATCACCGCGACCACGAAGTAGCGGATGTCGGTGCTGGGGATGCGCGCGCCGAGGTTCAGCAGCGCCTGCTGCAGCGAGACGCCGAAGTTCACCTCCTCGTGCATGATGCGGAACTCGGCGGCGATGGGATCCGGCATCTCCTCGCCCACCATCTGCAAGCCGGAGGAGAACGCGTGGCCGGCGCGCAAGGCCCGGCAGATCAGGTCAAGCGCATCGGGCAACTGGCGGTCGATGCGGCGCAGCCGCCTGCCCTGCCGCGCCTTCACATAGATGAGCGGCAGCGCCGCCGCGAAGGCGCCGACGGCGAGCATCGCGATGCCGGGCACCGGCAGCAGCGCCATGACCACCAGTGCGGCGATGCCGCTGCAGGCGCACAGCGTCAGCAGACGACCGACCGTGATCGGCAGCCCCGACTGCTCGAGCATGCGGTCGAGCAGGCGCAGGCGCGGCAAGGCGAACAGCAGCCGCTCCACCTGCGGAGCGCCGCTCAGCAGGCGCTGCTTGAGGATCGAAGACTCGTCGTTCGGCGCGGCGCCGGCGGCCAGGGCATGCAGCCGCCGCTCGAGCTTGCGCGCCTCGGGACTGCGGGTCGCGTTCCACCAGGAATACAGGCCTTCCAGCAGCAGCACCGCCGCGACGAAGGCCAGGATCAGGAAGATGGCAAAGAAATTGGCGGAGATGAAGGCCATGGTCGCGCTCCTAGGTGTACCGCTGCGCCGGGTCGAAGGTGCCTTCGGGCAGCGCAATGCCGAACGCCCGCAGCCGCTCCATGAACTTCGGCCGCACCCCGGTGGCCGCGAAATAGCCGCCGACCTTGCCCTCGGCGTCGATGCCCGACTGGCGGAAGCCGAAGATCTCCTGCAGGGTGATGGTCTCCCCTTCCATGCCCGTCAGTTCCTGGATGCTCACCACCTTGCGGCGGCCGTCGGCCAGCCGCGACACCTGCACGATGACCGTGATCGCCGAAGCGATCTGTTGCCGGATGGCCTTCGGCGTCAGGCTGAAGCCGGCCATGCCGATCATGTTCTCCACCCGCGCCAGCGCGTCGCGCGGCGAGTTGGCGTGGATCGTGGTGAGCGAGCCCTCGTGGCCGGTGTTCATCGCCTGCAGCATGTCCACCGCCTCAGCCCCGCGCACCTCGCCGACGATGATGCGGTCGGGCCGCATGCGCAGCGCGTTGACCAGCAAGGCCCGTTGCGTCACCTCGCCGCGCCCCTCGATGTTGGGCGGCCGCGTTTCCAGGCGCACCACGTGCGGCTGCTGCAGCTGCAGTTCGGCGGCGTCCTCGATGGTCACCACCCGCTCGGAATGCGGAATGCAGCCGGACAGGATGTTGAGCAGCGTCGTCTTGCCGCTGCCGGTGCCCCCCGACACCAGCATGTTCACCTTCGACCGGATGAGGCCCTCGAGCAGCTTCGCCATGTGGGGCGTCAGGCTCTTGTGGCGGCCGACCAGGTCGTCCATGGCCAGCGGCACGGCGCCGAAGCGGCGGATCGAGAGGATCGGGCCGTCGAGCGCCAGCGGCGGAATGATGGCGTTGACGCGCGAGCCGTCCTGCAGGCGGGCATCCACCATCGGGCTCGACTCGTCGATGCGCCGCCCGATGCGCGAGACGATCTTGTCGATGATGCGCATCAGGTGCTTGTCGTCCGAGAAGCGCACGTCGACGAGTTCGAGCCGTCCGGCGCGCTCGACGAACACCTGCTTGTGGCCGTTCACCAGGATGTCCGAAATGCCCGGATCGGCCAGCAGCAGCTCGAGCGGGCCGAGGCCGAGCATTTCGTACTGGACGTCGCGCACCAGCGTGCGCCGCTCCAGTTCGTTCATCGCCACCGCCTCCTCGGCCACCAGGCGCTCGGCCAGCGCCGCCACCTCGTGCTTGAGCCGCTCGCCCGGCAGCGCGTCGAGCGCCGCCAGGTCGACGCGGTCGAGCATCTTCTGGTGGATGCGCATCTTGATCTCGCTCGTCGCCATGGCGGCCCCGGCGGGCGGTGGCGGCATGAGGACGGCGTCCTCGGCGATCGGGGCGGCCTGCAGTTTCTCTCTCAGCGACATGTCGGTATCTCCTCGGCCGGGACGGCCAGTGGTGCGCGGGTCAGGCCCGCTTGAGCAGCCGCTCGAGCCAGCCGCCGGCCGCTTCCGGCTGCGGCGCCAGCGCCCGCGCGAACTCGTCGATGCCGCGCGTCACCGGGTTGCCCTTCGCCATCTGAGCGATCGGGGTGCCGCGATTGACCGAGGCCGCCACGGCGGCATAACTGTTGGGAATGGCATGGATTTCGCCGATGCCCAGCGTGCGCTCCACGTCGGCCAGCGTCAGCTCGCCGTTCTTGTCGTAGCGGTTGACGACCAGCTCGATCTTCTCGGCCGGATAGCCGAGCGAGCGGAACACCGTGAGCAACCGGTTGGCATCGCGCATGAAGGGCAGCGTGGTCTGCAGCACCGGGAAGATGCGATGCGCGCGGTCGAGCACGCGCAGGGTCACCGCATCGAGGATGCGTCCGACGTCCACGATGACGAAGGCGTGGTTGGCCGCCGCCAGGTTGAGCAGCGCGTCGACGTGTTCGGGCTTGACCTCCATCGCCTGGCCCGGATCCTCGGGCGCGGCCAGCACGCCGTAGTTGGGCGCCACGCGCACCAGGCTGCTCTCGAGGAACGAGGCGTCGAGCCGCTGCACGTTGCGCGCGACGTCGGCCAGGTTGTTGGGGGGCTTGCGGTCGTGCAGGAAAAGCACGGCGTCGCCGAACTGCAGGTTGAAGTCGATCAGCAGCACCTTCTCGCCCGCCGCCGCCAGCTGGTAGCCCAGGTTGCTCGCAAGGAAGGTGGCGCCGCTGCCGCCCTTGCAGGCGATGAAGGCCAGCACGCGTCCGGACTCCACCGCGTTCTGGCGGCCCTGTCGCGCCGCCAGGCGCCCGAGCGCCGCGCGCAGCCCCTCCCGCGTCGCCGGCGACGGCAGCACTTCCTTGACGCCGGCGCGCATGGCGTTGATGAGGAACTCGGGCGTATGCTCGGCGCAGGTCATGATGATCGCCGTCTGCGGATGGTGCAGCGCCAGCTGTTCGATCGGCCCGAGCTCCCCTGCCTCGCGGCACAGGCCGTCGACGATCACGACGTCGGGCCGGTGCTGGTCGGCGAGGCTGCGCAGCTTCGCGATGCCGCCTTCGACCAGCACGGCGCCGCGCCCGGCCGGCTCCTCGCTCAGGCAGCCGCCGATCGCCTCCAGGCTGGCGGCACTGGGTGAAAGGACCGCGATTTTCATGGTGTCTCCACAGGTCTTGGGGTGGACGGATTCATAGGCAGACGGGGTTGGGGTCGCCGGCACTGCTGGCGCTCTGCATGCTCTCGCGCGGCAGGTAGCTGGGGAACGCCGGCACCGGCGGCATGACGAAGCCCATGAACGGCGAGATCGCCTGCAGCTTCAGGTTGGACGGATCGTCCGGATTGGCGGCGTTGTTGTAGATCGCCACCTGCACGGCCTTGCAGTTGCTGCTGTCGCAGTTCGGGTCGGCCGTGCCGTCCGGGTTGTACCAGGTGATCACGACGTTGGCGGCCGCGAGTTGCGGCAGGAAGGCCTGCATCCGGGCGAGCACCAGGGCGCTGCTGCCCTTGTCGCACACCACGGCGACGCGCGCGCCCAGCCGCGTCGCCTCGGCCGCCGCGTTCCAGGTGAACAGCATGCGGCCGAAGTCGACGATGGCCAGCACCAGGGTCAGGAACAGCACGGCCACCATCGCGAACTCGATGGTGCCGGCGCCCCGCTGGCGAGGCACGGGCTTCATGTGCCCTGCCTCATGGTGGCCCGGATCGCGCCGAACGTGATGTTCGGCACGATCGAAGGCATCATCGAGCTGAACACGAACGGATGCGCCCCGCCCCCGATGGTGACGGTAACGAAATCCTGCACGGGCGCGCTGCCCTGCGCGTGATTGGTCGAAGCGCAACTCGAGGCGTCGCACACCGACACCATGGCGGTGGTGAGCCCCGTCGCCAGCGGCGCGCCCGAGCACACCGTGCGGCCGTAAACCGCGAGGCAGGTCGCGACCGAAATCGACGCGGCATCGCCGGGCGTCTTGCTGGACAGGTAGCGCGCCGCATCGCGGGCTGCCTTGGCCAGCGTGTCGTACTGGTAGATCGCGCGGCCGAATTCCGTGATGCCGAACACCGCCGCGAGCAGGAAGCCCATGGTCAGTGCGAATTCGACGAGCGCCAGGCCGCATTGATGCCGACGTTGCCTCATGGTCGGCCTCCTCATTGCACCAGCACCGGAACCAGCGGCCCATTGCTGCCGCCCGCCAAACCCGAAGTCGCGCAGGGACTGCCGGGCGTGTTCGCGAGACCGAGGATCTCCATGTAGGCGGTGTCGCTCGGCGATCCCACCGGATTGAGGATCAGCACGCAGGCCCAGCCCTCGACCGGCACGGTTTGCGCGCTGGCCCAGCCGCCGCAATTGATGATCGGCGCCGTGACGATGCGGCGCCCGCCGCCATGGGCGGCCAGGTCGGTCGGCGTCGCGATCGTGGCGTTGTTCACGTTGATCCCGGCGATGCCCTGATAGGCGGCATTGACCGCGCGCCGGGCCTGGAAGTCGGCGAAGGCGCTGCCCGACCAGGTCTTCGGCGTGTAGGCATAGCCCGTGTAATCGGGCGGCGCGCTGGTGAGGCTCTGGTTGCCGCTGCCGCCGCCGTTGCCGTTGCCGCCGCCGTTGCCGCCGCCGTTGTAGATGCCGAAGCGCGTGTTCCAGGCGTTCGCCACGCTCTGGTCGACGCCGGTCTGTCCGACCGGATTGTTCACGCTCAGGTTGCATTGGCCGCCGCTGGTAAGCAGCGCGGACAACTCGCTAGCGCCGCCGGAGGGCGGGCTGAAGTCGATCCAGTTGAAGTTGCCGGTCGAGCCCGAACTGAACTTGCCGCTGACCCAGTCGCCCGGGTTCAGGCCGAAGGTCGGCGCCGCCCCTTTCTCACAGACGCCGAGCGGCACGGCGCAATTGCTCTGCGACGAGGCCAGCGTCGCCACGGCCCACGCGCCGACGGACGCCGGCGCCGGCGTGATGCCGAGGAACCGGTCGAGCACGCCGACGAACCAGGCGGTGATGCCGCCCTGCGTGTGCCCGCACATGGCGTAGCGCGCCGTGGCAGGATTGGCCGCGCCGCCCGCGACATAGCCGAACGGGTACGCGCTCGTGCCATTGCTCAGGTTTTCACTGAACAGCACTTCGTCGGTCGTCAGGCCCGCGGCGGCGGCCTGGAAGCCGACGAGGTTGCGATTGCCGGCCGCCACGCCGGCATTGGCGGCGCGCGTCAGCGCGAGCGCATCCGGCGGCGTCACGCCCGGACGCAGTTCCTGCGCCGCCGCCAGCGCGCAGGCATCGACCGCGGTCTGCAGCTCCGTCTTGGTGACGAAGAGGCGCCCCAGGTCGACCGTCAGCCCGATGAAGCCGATCAGGACGGCGGCCAGCAGCGCCACCATGATCATGACGGCGCCGCGCGCCTGGCGCGGAAGACGGGCGTTGCGCCGCATCGCGGACATCCCGGCCTCAGCGGGGCGCCGGCGCCCCGGCGCCGCCGCCGCCGATCACGCCGCCGATGTTGATCACGTTGGTCACCGGCGGCGGCGTCTTGAACGAATCCTCGTAGTGTTTCATCGACTCCTTGGCGGCGACGCCGTCGAGCCCCGCGACCGGATCGGCGTTGAGCCCGGCGTCGGGATGGAGCGTCTGCGCGAGCCGCGCGGCGCGCACCGCATCGCCGAAGCGTTCGTCGAGCATGGGCGTCGATGAGACGCAAGCCGTCGCGCTGAGCGCAAGCGCGGCACAGAGGACAAGGCGGGCATTCATGTTCATGGCGTGTCTCCGCAGAGGGGTTGGCGAGTCCGGCACGCGCGACTGGGGGCGCGACCCGAACGTCCTGTCGATGGTGTGCCGCAGGCGGACGTGGTCCATGGCTCAGCCCGGCTCGCCGCGGCTGACCAGCGCCGGCAGCGGCGCCGCGGCGGCGTCCTTGGCCGGCGCCAGTGGCGTCGGCGGATCGCTGACCACCGGGGTGGGTGTCGCCGCGGCAGCCGGCTCGGACGGCACCGGGGGAAGCGCGACGCGCATCGGGGCGGGCACCGCCGCCTTCTCGTCCGGGCGCGCGGCCGACTTTCCGGCCGGCAGCGCAGGCGCCTTCTCGGCAGCCGGCGCAGGGGCCATGTCGCCGCGCGGCGCACCCGTGCCCGCCGCACCCGCGTCCGAAACCGGTGCCGGCTTCTGCGGCTTGGCTTCGCGGCCGCCTTCGAGCTTGCCGCCGATCAGGAACTCCGAGCGCGTCGGCTCCTTGAAGTTGTCCGTCGGCACCGCGTAGTTGGCCGGCAAGGGCTTCACCAGGCGCGGCGTGATGATGAACAGCAGCTCCGTCATGTCGCGCTGGAACTCGGCGCTGCGGAACAGCGCGCCCAAGAGCGGAATGTCGCCGAGGCCGGGGAAGCGCTTGATCGATTCGCTCAGGTTGTTCTTGATGAGGCCGGCGATGGCGAAGCTCTGGCCGTCGCGCAGCTGCACCGAGGTGTCGGCGCGCCGCGTCGTCATCGAAGGCAGCACCGCAGTCACGCCGCCGAGCGTGGTGAAGGGAGAGCCGGTCTGCGACAGCTCCGAGACTTCGGAGGTCACCTTGAGGTTGATGCGGTCGCCTTCCAGCACCGTGGGAATGAACTTCAGCCCGACGCCGAATTCCTTCTCTTCCAGCGTGATGGTGCTGGCGCCGAAGCCGCCGTTGTTGGTCTGCGCCACGGGGATGAAGATCTTGCCGCCGGACAGGAAGCTCGCCTGCTGGCCGCTGATCGCCATCAGGTTGGGCTCGGCCAGCACGCGCACCACGCCGTCGTCCTTCTCGCCGTTGATCTGCCAGCGCCCCTTGCCGCTCTTGAAGGCCTCCAGCAGGCCGGCGCCGTCGGTGAGGAACTGCGACGACAGCGAGTATTGCCAGCCGCTGCCGCCGCTGGTGGCCTCGGCGCGCGCGCCGAGCTTGTCGAGCAGCGTCTTCGACACCTCGGCCACCTTGACCTCCAGCATCACCTGGCTCGCCGCCGTCGCGCGCAGCAGGTTCACGATGCGCTTCTCGGGCGCATAGGCGGCGGCGACCGTCATGGCGCGCTGGACCTTGACGGCGTCGGCCACCTCGCCGCTCAGGATCAGCGAGTCTTCCGCGGCGTTCACCTTGATCGTGCGCTCCTCCGGCATCACCTGGCCGAGCTTGGCCTGCAGCGATCCGGCGTCCATGGTCACCACGACGTCCATCACCGTGCAGCGGTCGCTGCGGTCCTGCGTGATCAGGTTCAGCGCGCCGACGCGCTTGCCGAGCACGTAGAGCTGCGTCGGGCTGAGCAGCATGACGTCGGCGTCGCCGACGCCGGTCTTGGCCTCGCCCGTCGGCGCCGGCGGCAGCCCGGCGCGCGCGGCGTCCTTGGCCGCGCCGTCGGTCGGGATGCCGGTGTAGCCCGAGCCCGTGTCGCCGCGTACCAGCCGGGCAATGGGCATCGAGAGGTTCACCAGCCGGTACTTGCCGAGCGTCACCGCCACCGGCGCCGCCTCGGTGGTGGCGCTGCACGGCGCCAGCTGGCCGCCGACCGCCGGCCGGGCAACGGGATGGCGCGCGGCGCGCGGCGCCGCCGACGCCGTGTTGGCCAGGAACGCCGCGCCGAGCAGCATGGCGGCGAGGGTCTTTGCGGCACGCCGGTTCGCGAAACCGGCCGATTGGGATGTCAGGTTCATGGTGCGCCCTTCCGGAATGTCGTGTTGGAGGTCGTCAGAAGCACTGCACGCGCTTGTTGCCGCCGACGATCACTTCGACGCAGTCGCCGCGCGGCGCCATCGCCACCGCCGGACGCGAGACGCGGCGCGGCGCCGTCTTCACCGGTTCGGCGACAGGCCGCTCGTCGCCCACCAGCAGCTGGCGCTTGGTGATGCCCGCGGTGTCCACCGCGCGGTTGTCGACCTGGTTGCGCAGCACCAGAGAGAGCGTGCCGACGGTGCGCGCGAGGTCCAGCTTCTCGGCCTGCGCCGGCGTCACCTCGAGCGTCACGGCGCTCACCACCTTCGGCTTGGTCTCGTCGCGGTTGGCTTCCTGCGCGACGGCCAGCACCAGCATGTGCTCGAGCACGATCTTGGAGATCTGCTTGTTCTCGCCGCCGCCGTCCTGCTGGGTGCTGACGACGACGTCGACGTAGTTGCCGGGCAAGGCGAAGCCGGCCACGCCGATGACGTCGTTCACGCGCACCGTCATGGCGCGGTTGCCTTCCTTGATCACCGCCGACAGGCCGCCCTTGGTGCCGACCGGCGCCAGCTTGCTCTCGAGGATGGCCTCGCCACGCAGCACGCCGGTCTTGACGACGCGGTCGCCCAGCTGCTCGACGCTATCGAAGGCGCCCTCGGGCACGTGGCCGACCGGCCAGGCCACCAGCTTCACCATCTGCGGATTGAGGCGGCTGCCCAGTTCGATGTCGGTCGCCGCCACCGCCACCTGCCGCGACGCGGCGTCGCCCTTCTGCTGCACCCAGGCGGCCGCCATGACGGCGGCCCCCAGGCCGATCAGCAGCGACAGCACCAGCATCACCGTGGCTCGTAGATTCCTCATGTCCGTCTCCTGTCGATATTTGGCTGCGGCGTCGGCGCGAGCTAGTCCCGCGCGAAATAGTTGTCCCAGGCCCAGTCGAGCTGTTCCGGCGTCATGCGCGGCGCAGCGCCGGCGAGCAGGGCGTGGTCGCGCACCTGCGACAGCAGGTCGCGCGGATGGCAGGCCAGCAGCGGCCGCCCGGCCGCTGCGTAGCGCGCGCGCAGATGGTCGAAGCCGTCTTCGTCGTAAGGCATGCGCAGTTCCCGGCACACCTGCTGCAGGATCGCGCGGTATTCCTCGGCGTCGGCCGGACCGACGAAGATCTTGTAGCCGAGCCGCCGCATGAAGGCCTCGTCGGCGAGCTCATTCGGCCGCAGGTTGCTCGAGAAGACGACGATGACGTCGAAGGGCACCTCGAACTTCTGGCCCGTATGCAGCGTCAGGAAATCCGTGCGGCGATCGAGCGGCACGATCCAGCGGTTCATCAATGCCTGCGCGGAGACCAGCTGGCGGCCGAGGTCGTCGATGATGAACAGGCCGTTGTTGGCTTTCAGCTGCTGCGGCGCATGGTAGAAGCGCGTCTGCCGGTCGAACTCGAGGTCGACCATGTCGAGCGTGAGCTCTGCCCCGCTCATCACCACCGGCCGCCGGCACGCCACCCAGCGGGCGTCGTCGTCCGAGCCGCGCTCGAGCCCCTCGCCTCGCGCCGCAGCGGGCATCGCGTGATGCACCAGCGGATCGAACACCTGGACGATCTCGCCGTCGACCGCCACCGCGCGCGGCACCGCGACGGCGCCGGAAAGCAGGCCGGCCAGGCGTTCGGCGAGGTAGGTCTTGCCGCTGCCCGAAGGGCCGTAGATGAAGATCGGCCGGTGCGAGTTCATCGCCGCGCCGAGCCGCTCGAGCAGCCCCGTCCGCACCACCACGCCGTCGAAGGCGCGCTGCAGGCGTTCGCGCGTGACGCCCATGCGGACGACCGACTGGCTCTCGACCTGGCGCACGTACTGGGTCAGGCTCACCGGCGCCACGCCGACGTACTGGCTGCGGCGCAGGAACTCGGCGGCGCGTTCGCGGCCGGTCTCGGTGAGGCAGTAGCTGGTGCGCCCGTCGGTGTCGCCGCGGCGCGTGATCTGGCACAGGCGCTCGCTGCGCATCAGCCCGAGCAGGGGCAAGAGCACGCCGGGCTGCAAGGCGATCGCGCGCACCAGTTCGGCCAGCCGCAACTCGCCGTACATGAAGAGCGTCTTCACCAGCAGTTCCAGCACCAGCGACTGGCCGAGCCCGGTCTCGTCCAGCGTGCGCGGCGCCCGCGGCAGCACGGCCGCTTCCGGATCGGCAAGGCGCAATGAGGGCGATGCTTGCATGGCGGGTCCTCTCCTCAGGGATGCAGCACGCCGAGCTGGCGCAGCACCAGGTAACCGATGGTGCCGGCCGCGATCGCAATGCCGTAGGGCACCGTGCCGGCCGACGTCCGGGCGTCGATCACGGGCACGCAGCCCGCGCTCGCGGTGCGCCCCATCATGGTGATGTTCTGGAAGGCGCGGCGCATTTCGCCCCGCGCCGCGAGATAGCCGAACGACAGCAGGCCACCGGCGACGAAACTCGCCAGCACCGCCCACAGCGCCTCGGGAAACGACAGGAAGGCGCCGCACATCGCCATCAGCTTGACGTCGCCGGCCGCCATGGCGCCCAGCAGATAGAAGGGCAGGGTCAGGGCCAGTCCGCACGCCATGCCGCCCAGGGCCAGCAGGAAGGCGTCGCCGGTGCCGACGTGGAAGGCCGGCACCAGGGTGTTGTAGGCGACCGCAGCCAGGCTGCCGCCGAACACCAGCGCATTGGGAATGCGCCCGCTGCCGAAATCGCACCAGGCCGCGGCGATCAGCAGCCCGATCAGGAGACCGGTGCGCGGGTCCCCCGCCAGCATGGCCGTGAGTTCGAGGGCCGCCTGGAATTCGGTGCTCATGCGGGCATCCTTCAGGAGCAGGTATCGGCCGCGCCGATCGCCGTGACCACCGCCCGGCAGACCGTCGTGTAGGTCGCGCTCAGGTTGGTCCCGAGGTTGCTGATCGCGAGGATGCAGGTCACGGCGATCAAGGCCGCGAGCAGCCCGTACTCGATCATGGTGACGCCGGTTTCGTCGGCCAGGAAGCGCTTCATCTGGTTCCACAGGTTCATTTGTCGGACCTTTCGTGACGGGATCGAAAAAGGACCGGCGCCCGGCGCCGGTCCCCAGGCCGCTCAGTTGCAGGCGGTGCCGCCGCTGGTGAGCGTGTTCTTCAGCTGGTTGCACACCGACGTGAACACGGCATGCAGGTTCGTGCCCAGCGAGGTGATGGCCAGAATCGAGACCACGGCGATGAGCGCGGCCAGCAGGCCGTACTCGATCATGGTGACGCCGTTGTCATCGGCGATGAAGCGGTTGATGCCTTGAACCAGGTGATTCATTTGAAGTCTCCTTGCACTCGGTGCCTGCTCAAATCCCGCCGTCGCGGGTCCCTGACCACCGGGCGCGCCGACTTGCGGCGTCCCGATGCTCGCGCTGCCGCCTCGGCCCGAAGGCTCCGTCCGCAGCTTGCTGCCACTCTAGGCGCCGCCCGCGGCCGGCACATCGGAGCAGGCTCCTCATCTGGCCGGGACAAAGCTCCCGGCACCGGAGTCGCGCGCGCGCTCGATCGCGCGCAGCACCATCGCGCCGGGCGCATCCTTGCCGATCACCGCCGCAGCCCCGAGCGCCAGGGCGCGGCCATGCACGCGCACGTCGCGCACGCCGGAGAACACCAGCACCTGGCCGCGCGAGCGCGCTCGGATCTCGGGAATGAAGCCGAGGCTGCTGGCGCCGCGGAGGTCGATGTCGAGCAGCGTCACGTGCGGTTCGAGGTCGCAATAGACCAGCGCGTCGTCGGCGCTCGCCACGGCGCCGATCACCGTCATGCGCGGGTACTCGCCCTGGATCAGCTTCGCCAGGCCCCACAGGACGGCGACGCTGTCGTCCACCAGCAGCACCCGCGTCGGATTGCCCCGCTGCTCCATCGCTTCCGCTCCGTCGAGGACGGATGCGGCGCACCCGTCTGGAGCCAACGATAGGCCGCGGTCATTCGCGGCGCATCGTCGCCCTGTCCCGATCGGGGCAGGACAATGCTCCCGGAATCAGTGGCGCCCCGTCGGAGCAGGGGCCGCGAGCCCCTTCTCGAGCGCGACCATGACGAGTTCGAGCCGGTTGCGCACGTCGAGCTTGCGATAGATGGTGGTGAGGTGATTGCGCAGCGTGTGTCCGCTCATGTGCAGCTCGGCGGCGATGACGTCGCCTTTGGCGCCGCGCTGCGCCACGATGGCGACGATGATCTCGCGCTCCTTCGGCGTGAGGGGCTCGACCACCCTGCCCTGCCGCGCGGCCCGCGGCGGACGCGTGACGGCGCCCAGCACGCGCGCCATGGTGTCGCGGTCGAGCCAGAGGTCGCCGCCATGCACACGCTCGATGGCGGCGATCAGCACTTCGGCGGCCTCCTCCTTCTTCACCACGCCGCGCGCACCCAGCGCCACGGCGCGTTCATGCAACGCGGCATCGCGCGTGCCGGTGAGGATCAGCACCTGGGCGTCGCTGCGGTCGAGCAATTCCGGCAGGAACTCGAGGCTGCTGCAGCCGCCCAGGTCGAGATCCAGCAGCACGACGTCCGGACATGCCGACCCGATGCCGGTCAGCGCCTCGTCGCGGCTGCCGGCCTTGCCGGCGACGCGCATGCGCGGCGCCTCGCCGGCGACGAGCTTCTCGAGGCCCCACAGCATGCAGCGGTGGTCGTCCACCAGGAAGACGTCGATCGGCTTGGTTTCTGACGATGCCGCCTGCATGGCGCCTCCCTAGCCCACCGGGATGAGGATGCGCACGACGGTCGCACCGTCGGCCAGGGCGTCGACTTCCACCCGGCCGCCGAGTTGCTGTGCGCGCCGCACCAGCGATGCCGGCGTGAACGGCTCGCCGGCATCGCCGCCGCCGCGGTCGTTGGCGATCTCGACGACGAGACCCTCGTCGCGCTGCACCAGGCTCACCATCGCGCGTCGCGCGGCCGTGTGGCGCCCGACGTTGCTCAAGCCCTCGCCGACCATCTGCAGCACTGCCGCCGCGAGACCGTCGTCCAGCACGAGCCCGGCGGGCACGGCGAGGTCGACGGAATAGCCGTAGAAGCGCTCGAAGCGCTCGACCTGGCGCGCCAGGCCTTGGCACAGCGGCACCGTCGGCGCCTGGCGGCGGCCGTCGAGCGCCCGCACGTAGCCGCGCAGGTCGGAGATGCTCTCCTGCGTCATGCGATGGAGTTCCTCGATGTCGTGCGCCAGCGGATTGCCGGGTTCCACCTTGCGGCACAGCGCCTCGAGCCCGAGCTTGAGCCCGAGATAGGGCTGCAGCGCGCCGTCGTGGAGATCGAGCGAGATCTGCCGCCGCTCGGCGGCGCCCGCCAGTTCGGCCAGCATTCTCAGTTGCTGCTTCTGGGCGCGTTCGCTCGCCACCCAGATCGCCACCGCATAGGCCAGCACCGCCAGCGCGGCCGCCCGCAGGACGACGCCCTGCCACTCGCTCCAGGAGCCGTCGGCGTAGGCCTGCACGAAGCCGATGACGCCGCCGCCGGCGAGCGCCGCGAAAGTCACCGCCGCGCCTTCGCGCGCGCCGGCGCGCAGCGAGGCGACGACCACCGGGTAGATCAGGAAGACCAGGCTGCCGCTGCCGCTCGCCGCCACGACGGCGAGCCCCCACGCGAGATCGGCCCAATGCCAGGCCCGCATGCGCAGCGGCGGAGACGGCGCGGCATCGCCCGCGGCGGGCGGGCCGGCGGAAATCCGTGACGAACGAACTGCGCTGGTTTCCATGTCGGGACGGGTCGGCGGTGATGCCCGGCGGGCGCCTTCGCCCTCAGCCTGAGCCAATGGCACCAGACTAGTCCCAACGTATTAACCGGCTTGGATGCGAGCGCCGCGCGGCACTAGTCCGTTCGGCGCAGCGTCCCGTCCGGACCGGCGGTCCGGACGAGGCCGCGACCTCAGAAGGCGAGACGAGCGCTGATCTCGACGAGGTTGCTGACGTAGTCGAGCAGCGGCTGGTTGGAGGAACGGGTTTCGCGCTGGCCGGAGAGCAGCAGCGTCAGCGTGCGCATGGGCTGGTAGGTGAGCGAGAGCGATGCGGCGTGCACGTGATCCACGCGTCCGGCGAAGCTGGTGGGCGTCGCGAGGCCCGGATCGCCCTTGTAGTCGCGGATGTTGGACGACAGCGAGGCGGTTGCGCGCAGCTTTTCGCTGAACGCGTAGCTCGGCGTCAGGGCGATGCCGCGCACCACCACGAAGCCGGTCTGCACGTCCTCGGAGGCGCTGATCTCCCGCAGCGCGATCAGGCTCACCGAGGTCTTCGCCGTCGCCAGCCAGTCGTAGCCCGCATGGAAGGTCACCCCGCTGAAGTCGCGATTGCTGAACTGGTCGTAGTCGCGCCGCAGGTAATCCACGCGCGCCGCCACGTGCGACTTGGCGGTGACGGTCCAGTCCGTCATGGCGCCCATGCTGCGCTGGACGTAATTGTTGTTCACCTGGAAGGCGCCCACCGACTCGAGGTTCGGATGGCGGCCGTCGTCCTGGCGAACGTTGACGCCGATGCGGTTGCTCGCCGTGGAGATGTAGTTGGCGCCGACCTGGACCGAGGTGAGGTCGATGTCGTTGGCCTGGCGCGCGGCAAGGCCGTTGCGCTGGCGCATCTCGGACCCGATGGCCTGCAGTTCCCAGTGGGGATCGATGAGGAAGTTGGCCGTCGCGGACAAGGTCTTGGTGGTCAGCGGGTTCGGCGTCGGTCCGGTGAAGTTGGTGAACGAGGCGATGGTATGGGTCTCGTTGTAGCCGAGCAGTCCGCTCCATTGGTTGCCGGCCTGCCACAGCCAGTTCACGTTGCCGTTGCGGTCGGTGTGGTTGAGCGACTTGAAGTGGTCGTAGCGCAGCGCGCTCCAGCTCATGCCGGCCTGGATGCGCTGGCGGCTGATCGGGGCGTCCACCCGGAAGCCCAGCGTGGTGTCGTACCAGGTGTCGCCGCGCTGCGGCGAACCGAGCACCGCATTGGGATCGGCGCTCTGGGAAAGGCGGAACACGTTGCTGTCGTGGGTCACCGTCTCGCCGGCGATCACCTGCAGGCGGTCGTCGAAGAAGGCCCAGGCCGGCGACGCCGCGCCCAGCAGCAGGGTTGCGGCGAGCGCCGCGCAGCCCGCGCCGCCGGCGCCGCGGCGCGATAGTCCATGCAGTTTCGAATCCATGATGCTCCCGTCGGGTAGGTGTGCGGGCGGCCTGCGGCTCGCCTCGTCCGTCGCGACGCCCAGGGCCGCGCTGCCCGGATTATGCCGTGAATATTCCAACTGTATTCCTCGTCGGCACCAGGGGATTGAAGCGTCCGCCGCGACCCCGAGGGCTGCCGCGGACGCTCCTCGTCAGCACGACAGGATATGCAGGCTGAAGGCCTTGCCGACGGCCTGGGCGCGGTTCTGCACGTTCAGCCGCCGAAGGATTTCCTGCACGTGGTTCTTCACCGTGAGCGGACTGATGCCGAGGATCAGGCCGATCTCGATGTTGCTCTTGCCGAGGTAGACCCACTTCAGCACCTCGCGCTCGCGCTCGGTCAGCAATTCGCGCGCCGCGGCATGGGCATCGTTGGCGCCGTTCTCTCCCGTCAGGCTCACCTTGGTCCGCACCCAGGCCGCGTGCAGGAACGGCACCAGGATCTCGACCAGGCGCGCGCGCCGCCGGTTGTCGTCGTCCGCGCCCGCGAAGACGAAGAAGCTCGCCATCCGGCCGCTGGTGTCGTGCGTGCCGTGCGCGATCAGCCGCGTCGCGCCGATGCGCGCCAGTTCCCGTCCCACCGCGCTGTCGGCCCCGGCCACCTCGGCGACGTCGCGCACCACCGGCTGGTAGAGCTTCTCTTCCCACTCCTTGACGAGCTTCTCGCCGAAGGCGCCCTCCTGGCCGTAGAGCCGGTCGAGCGGCTCGCCGTCGCCGGCCGCCGTGGTGAAAGCCTCCACCACGGGAACCCGGCCTTCCCCCGGGCGCAGCGAGCAGATGAGCGCTTCATGCGGCACGAGGTTCTGCAGCAGGCCCTGGGCCCAGCCGAAGAAGTGGTGCTTGGTGTAGATGCGCAGCGAGGCCTCCATGTTGAGGACCACGGCCTCGAGTTCCGCGGCATCGAGCGGCCCGCCGTCCTGCGGCCCGGCAGGGATGCCGGACGGCGGCATCGGCCGGAAGGGGGGCTGCATCTTCGTTTCGTTCGCTTCCATGTTGCGGTCTCCGACGAGTGGCATCGGCGCATGAATAGCAACCGCGTGTGAAATCGATGTGAAGCGTGACGGGCGCAGCCTCGCGCGCCCGCGGGAGCGTGCCCCAGAGCCCGCAAAGGCGTCGCGCGTAAGCCGAACGAGCTAGCGGAAGCGCCGCGGCGATTCATCAGGAGCGCCGCCGGCGCCCAATAGATTTGCGCCAACGGGACGGCGCGGCCGCCGACCGTCGCGAAGGCAAACGCAATGCTCAGTGCAAACGAATCATGGCGGGGACTGCCCGCCAGTCCGCCAAACGTACCGGGAGTGATCCAGCGGGCGACGACGCCCGTCATCGCGATCGCCTCGCTGCTGGCCGCGTGCAAGGCGTTTGCCGTGCCGCTCGAGGAAGCCTACCTGACGCTGGCGCTGCTGGCGTTCTCGCTCACCTTTCCGGCCCGCGTGCCGCTGCCTCAGGGCGATCGACTGGCGCTGGCGGTCGACATCCTCGCCTACTGGCTCGTCGTGGTCGGCTTGCTGCTGCTGCTCGGCTGGACCACGCGCACGCTGGAGCTGTTCGATCGCCGCGTCATCTCGGCCTGGATCGTCGCCACGCCGTTCGCGCTGCTCGCCGCCCACGCCACGCTGCCGCTGTTCCTCGGCAAGCTGATGGCCGCCGACGGCGTGCGGCGCGTGGCGGTCGTGGCCGGCGGCGGCGAGATGGCGGCCCGCCTGGCCCGCGACATCGGCGCCTCGCCGCAGCTCGGCATCCGCGTCGCCGGCTGGTTCGACGACCGCGCCGCGACGCGGCTCGAGGGCGGCGCCCCCGAAGGCCGCCTCGGCGGCCTCGCGCAGCTGGCCGACTACGTCCGCGCGCAGCGCGTCGCCCTC
>JBLNBJ010000051.1:0-4579 GCA_050259835.1 Ignavibacteria bacterium
CACGAGATCGACGAGAGCCTGCAGCAGCATGGCACCCGGCCACTGGAGCGCCTGCAGCGCCTCGGCCTCGTCGACCCGCGACTGATCGCGGTCCACGCCGTGCATCTGACGCCCGACGAAATCGCCGTGCTTGCGGCGAGTGGCGCAAGCGTCGCGCATTGCCCGACTTCCAATATGAAGCTTGCCAGCGGCATCGCACCGGTTGCCGCCATGCTCAAGCAATCGTTGCGCGTCGGCTTGGGCACGGACGGGGCGGCGAGCAACAACCGCCTCGACCTGTTCCGCGAAATGCGCCATGCGGCACTCCTCGCCAAGGCAGCAAGCGGCGATGCGACCGTCGCGAGCGCCCACGAAGTGCTGCGCATGGCGACCCTCGACGGCGCCAGCGCGCTCGGCCTCGACAGTGAAATCGGCTCGTTGCTGCCAGGGAAATCAGCCGACCTGTGTGCCGTTCGGCTCAGCGACTGGCTGATCCAGCCCTGCTTCGACCCGGCATCCCATCTGGTCTACGCCGCCGGCAGGGAGGACGTAACCCACGTCTGGGTGGCCGGGGAGTTGCGCGTTTGCGACGCAACGCCGACCCGGGTGGATCCCCGGGAATTGCTGGACATAACGCGGATATGGCATAATATTCTCTGTGTGTAAAGCTCCCGCGACGCACCATTTCGGCGCCATACCAACTTCTTGCTCAACGAGGAACCCATGAAAACCATACAAAAATCCTTGGTGCTTACCGCCCTGCTCGGCATCAGTGCCATCGCCATCGCTCAGACCCCCGGCATCGACCGCAGCGGGAACGTGGGCTACCTGGTCGACAGCCGCGACAACGTCGTGAAGAGCGGTGCCGGCCTGTGCTGGCGCACCGGCTACTGGACGCCGGCCATGGCCATCGCCGAATGCGATCCGGAACTCGCGCCGAAGGCTGCGGTCGCCGCGAAGAGCACTGCGGCCGGCGTGAAGCCCGCCTCGCAGAAGGTCACCCTGGCCGCCGACACGCTGTTCGACTTCGACAAGGCCACGCTGCGCCCCGAAGGCAAGACCAAGCTCGACGAACTGGTCGCCAAGATCAAGGACATCAAACTGGAAGTGATCATCGCCGTCGGTCACGCCGACCGCTTCGGCACCGACAAGTACAACCAGAAGCTGTCCGAGAAGCGCGCTGAAGCCGTCAAGGCCTACCTGGTCGGCAAGGGCGTCGAGCCGAACCGCGTCTATACGGAAGGCAAGGGCAAGAAGCAGCCGGTCACGAAGGCGGGCGATTGCAAGGGTGCGAAGAGCAAGAAGGTCATCGCTTGCCTGCAACCCGATCGTCGCGTCGAGATCGAAGTCATCGGCACGCAAGCCAAGTAAGCGTACCGACGACGAAGAAAGCCCCGCGCCAGCGGGGCTTTTTTTTGACTCCGGCCGTCGCTTCGCGACTTAACGTTCGCTCCGCTCACGTTGGCCTACGCCGCAATGCGCCCGATGGGCGCATTGTCGCCCTAGAATAGCTCCATGAACATCAACGCCGACCCCCAAGAACTCGCCAAATTCGGCGAACTGGCCCACCGCTGGTGGGATCCCAATTCCGAATTCAAGGCGCTGCACGACATCAATCCGCTTCGGCTCGGCTGGATAGACCGTGCGGTGGGCCTGGCCGGCAAGCGTGTGCTGGACGTCGGCTGCGGCGGCGGCATCCTGGCCGAAAGCATGGCGGCGCTGGGCGCCCAGGTGACGGGCATCGACCTGTCGGAAAAGCCGCTCGGCGTCGCCCGCCTGCATCTCTACGAGACGGGCCAGAAGGTTGACTACCGCCAGATCGCCGCCGAGGATCTGGCCGCGGCGGAACCTGCATCCTTCGACGTCGTCACCTGCCTCGAGATGCTCGAGCATGTGCCCGATCCGGCAAGCACCGTGCGCGCCTGCGCGACCCTCGTCAAGCCCGGCGGCACGGTCTTCTTCTCGACCATCAACCGCAACCTCAAGGCCTATCTGCTGGCGGTGGTCGGCGCGGAATACGTGCTCGACATGCTGCCGCGCGGCACCCACGACTACGACCGCTTCCTGCGGCCGGCCGAACTCGCGCGCTTCTGCCGCGAAGCCGGGCTGTCGGTCGACGAAATCGTCGGCATGACCTACCACCCGCTCACCAAGACCTACGCGCTCGGCCGCGACACCAGCGTGAACTTCCTGATGCGCACGACGCGGGGCGCATGACCGCAGCGGTACTGTTCGATCTCGACGGCACGCTGGCCGACACCGCGCGCGACCTGGGCGGCGCGCTGAACCGGCTGCTGGCCGAGGAGGACCGCCCGGCCGTTTCCTACGCAACGCTGCGTCCTCACGTCTCCGGCGGCGTGCGTGCCCTGCTGCGGGTGGGCTTCGGCATCGGCGCCGAAGATGCCCGCTATGCCGAGCTGCATCGGCGCTTCCTTGCCCATTACGAGTCCGCCATCTGTGCCGAGACGGTCCTGTTCGACGGGGTCGCCGAACTGCTCAAAGCCCTCGAGGATCGCGGCATCGCCTGGGGCGTGGTCACCAACAAGACGCAGCGCTTCACCCTGGCGCTGGCCGAGGCGCTCGGCCTGCGCCAGCGGGCGGCGTGCCTCGTGTGCGGGGACAGCAGCCATCGCGCCAAGCCGGATGCGCGGCCCTTGTTGCTCGCCTGCCGGCTCGCCAACGCAGCGCCTGCGCAAACGCTCTATGTCGGCGACGATCTGCGCGACGTGCAGGCCGGGCAGGCAGCGGGTATCGGCACCGTCGCCGTCCGCTACGGTTACCTCGGCGATGGCCAGCCCATCGACCAATGGGGCGCCGATTTCGTGATCGACGTCCCCGGCGAAATCCTTCCGCTGCTCGGCTGAGGAGCCGGCTCAGGAGCCGGGACGATGCGGAGAATTGGGCCGATAGAGTTCCCGGCCGGCATCGTGGATGTCGCGCCGCAGCTGGCGGCGCTCTTCGGGCGTCATGCGCCCGGCAGGCTGCACGAACTCGGGCCGCGACTGGAAATCACGCGGCGGCTCGGCGGGCTGCTGGATCGAACTGCGCTCGAGATCGGGCCGCGGTTCCGGCATGCCGCGATAACGCATCTGCGCATGCGCAGGCGCCAGCGCCGCGAATGCGGCGAATGCAGCGAATGGTTTCCAAAGCATCCGGGTCATCGGGTTCCGCCTCGATCGACGTGGCACGCCCACAGCGCGCACCGACATTGTATGCGAGCCGCGCCGCCGGCCTTTGTAAGTCTTTGTAACCCTGCCCTCCCAAGAAGCGCCCGCCGGGATAGCATTCACCTGCCATGAAGAACACCAAGATCCTCGTCGTCGACGACGACCTGCGGCTGCGCCAGCTGCTCGAACGCTACCTGACCGAACAGGGCTTCACCGCCAAGGCGGTCGACGGCGCGGAGGCGATGGACAAGGCGCTCGCCCGCGAACTCTACGACCTCATCGTGCTGGACCTCATGATGCCTGGCGAGGACGGTCTCGCGGTCTGCCGTCGCCTGCGCGGCGCCGACAACCCGGTCGCCATCATCATGCTGACGGCGAAGGGCGATGAAGTCGACCGCATCGTCGGACTCGAGCTCGGCGCCGACGACTACCTGCCGAAGCCCTTCAACCCGCGCGAGCTGGTCGCGCGCATCAACGCCGTGCTGAGGCGCCGCGCCGCGCCGCCGCCGCCCGGAGCGCCGGCCACCGACGAGGAGATCGTCCGCTTCGGCGGCGTCGAGATCAATCTGGCGACGCGCGAACTCACGCGCGAAGGCACCGTGACCTCGCTGACGACCGGCGAGTTCGCGCTGCTCAAGATTCTCGTCACGCATCCGCGCCAGCCGATGAGCCGCGACAAGCTGATGGAACTCGCGCGCGGCCGCGAATACGACGTCTTCGATCGCTCCATCGACGTGCGCATCTCGCGCCTGCGCAAGCTGGTGGAGGACGACCCGGCCAAGCCCCGCCACATCCAGACGGTATGGGGATTCGGTTATGTTTTCGTCCCGGACGGGACGAAAACCTCTTCATGATGCCCACCTTCCCCCCGTCCCCCTTCCCGGGGAAGGGGGCGACTGTTCGGAGGCCGCCAAGGCGGCCTATCGCAGGGCGCGCTCCGTGAGATTGCTGCCCCGCACGCTCCTCTGGCGAACCTTCCTGCTCATCGCGCTGCTCATGCTGCTGTCGGTGTGGGCATGGTTCGCGATCTTCAATGCCTATGAGCGCGAACCGCGGGCGCGTCAGCTCTCGCAGCTGATCGTCAGCGCAGCGAACCTCACGCGCGCGGCGCTGATCACCGCCCGGCCGGAGGCGCGCCTCGAGCTGCTGCGCGAACTCTCGGCGCGCGAAGGCATCCGCATCTATCCGGCCGAGAACACGGACCGCATCGCGCCGCTGCCGGACCGGCCCTTCCTGCAGCGCGTCCAGGCGCTGGTGCGCGAGCAGCTCGGACCCGCCACCGTGCTCACGCTCGAGCGCGGCGACGAACATGCCTTGTTCGTCAGCTTCCGCATCGACGACAGCGACGAGGGCGACTACTGGCTCGCCATGCCGCGCGAACGCATCGACCGCTTCTTCCCGCTCGAATGGCTGGGCTGGGGCGCGGCCGCGCT
>JBLNBJ010000052.1:0-2814 GCA_050259835.1 Ignavibacteria bacterium
CGGCCTGTCACGCCGGGGGTCGCGGGTTCGAGTCCCGTCCACTCCGCCAACGATTGCAGGGAGTTCCGCGACGCGGGGCTCTCGGTTTCGAACAAGGACGCCGATTCCCGAACAGGGGATCGGCGTTTTTGCTTTGAAGGGCCGAGTGGAGGGAGCACCAGCATGACTGTCGCCAAGATCAACAACATCACTCGTCGCCTCGGCCCCGGCCTCATTACCGGAGCGGCCGACGACGATCCGAGCGGCATCGCCACCTATTCGCAGGCCGGGTCCCAGTTCCGCTTCGGCCTGGTCTGGACGCTGCTCATCACGACTCCGCTCATGATCGGCATCCAGATGCTGTCTGCCCGCATCGGCTGGGTAACCGGCGACGGGCTCGGTGCCAACATCGCCAAGGTTTGTCCGCGCTGGCTGACGCTGTGCTTGATCGGAATACTGGTCGCAGCGAATACGATCAACATCGCGGCCGACCTGGGCGCCATGGGCGAAGCGGTACGCCTGCTGGCGGGTGGCCACGTTGGACCTTATATCGTCGCCTTCGGCTTGCTGTCCATTGCCGGTCAGGTGTTCTTCTCCTACGAGGGAACCGTACGCATCTTGAAGTGGCTGACCCTTGCGCTGTTTGCCTATGTTGCAGTCATCCTTTCAGTCTCGGTACCCTGGCGGCAGGTGTTCCGTGAGTCCCTGGCGCCCTGGGGCGCGATCGGCCCGGACGTTTCGCTCGGCGACTATGCCTCCATCGTCGTGGCCGTCCTGGGCACCACCATCAGCCCCTACCTGTTCTTCTGGCAGGCCGCTCAAGAGGTGGAGGACAACCGGCGTCGCCCGGACGCGGCTGCGCTGCGCAGCAACCCCGAATACGCGGCAGAACACCTCGCGCGCATCAAGGAAGACACCTACGTCGGCATGCTGTTCTCCAACGCCATTGCGCTTTGCATCGTCCTGGCGACCGCCGTTACGCTGAACCAGCACGGCATCACCAGCATCCTGACGGCTGCCCAGGCGGCCGAGGCATTGCGTCCGATTGCCGGAGAACTCGCCTTTGAGCTCTTCGCGCTCGGCATCGTGGGAACCGGATTGCTTGCCGTTCCGGTGCTGGCCGGCTCGGCGGCGTTTGCGGTCAGCGAGGTATTTGGATGGAAGGCCGGGTTGTCCCACGGATTTCATGAAGCGCGGGGCTTCTACTTGATGATCGTGGCCGCAACCATCATGGGCACCGTCATGGGCGTGCTGGAACTGGATCCCATCAAGGCCCTGGTGTGGAGCGCCATCATCAACGGCGTCATCGCGGTTCCCATCATGGCGGTCATGATGCATATCGGCCAATCACCGGGAATCATGGGGACCTTGACCATGACTCGCCGGCACCGTTATTTTGGCTGGGCCGCCACGATCGTGATGGCTGTCGCGGTGTTGACCATGTTCATAACCATGTGAAGTCTGCTGTTCATGTCCCGCAAGCCGCCGATTCCCCTGCCGAAAAGAGGCGCCGCGACCAAGGGCGCTCCAGGGGCTTTCGAGCGGGCGCTGGCCTTCCTGCGGCAGGGAAACCTGCCGCAGGCGCATGCCCTGTGCGAGCGGATCATCAGCGCACAGCCGCGGCACGCGCTTGCCTGGCACCTCCTCGGCGCAATTGAATTGCAGCGAGGCGAGCCGGCTCTCGCGCTGCGGCGCTTCGATAGCGCCCTGGCGATCGAGACCGGCGACGCCGGCATGCACAACAGCCGCGGCAATGCGCTGGTGCGCCTGCAGCGCTACGAGGAGGCGCTCGCGAGCCTCGATCGCTGCCTCGCGCTGCAGCCGCGCCACGCCGAGGCGCAGCATACGCGCGGCGGCGTCCTATTTCGCCTGGCGCGATACGAAGAGGCGCTGGCCGCTTTCGAAGGCGCGCTGGCGATCGAGCCCGGTTCCGTCATGACCTGGAACAGCCACGGCTCCGCACTGGTCCGCCTGGGCCGGCGCGAGGCAGCCCGCGAGAGCTTCCGCCGCGCGGCCGAACTTGCGCCGCATCACCCGCTGGCGCATTACAACCTCGGTTGCGTCCTGGGCGAACTGGGGCAGCGCGAGGCCGCGGTCGCGTGCTTCGAGCGCGCCGTCGCATTGGAGCCGCGCCACGCCGAAGCCCACAACAACCTGGGTGTCGCGCTTGCCGCGCTGGGGCGCTGCGAAGCCGCGCTGGTGAGCCACGACGCGGCCGTGCGCCTGAAGCCCGACGTTCCGGAGAACCAGCTCAATCGCGGCGTCACGCTCGAGCGCCTCGGCCGCCATGCCGAGGCGCGCGAATGCTACGAGGCGGCGGTCGCGCGCGCGCCCGACAACGCGCGCGCGCATTGGAACCTGGCCCTGAATTGCCTGCTGACCGGCGACTTCGCCCGCGGCTGGGAGCACTTCGAGTGGCGCTGGCGCTACCGGCGCGCCGACGAGCCGTGCGCTCAACGTCCGCGCTGGACGGGCGCCGAGCCGCTGGCGGGGAAGACCATCCTGCTGGTCGCCGAGCAGGGCCTCGGCGATACGCTGCAGTTCTGCCGCTACGCCGCGCTGCTCGCCGAGCGCGGCGCATCGGTGGTGCTGTGCGTGCCGCACCCGCTCGTGGCGCTGCTCGCCACGCTGCCCGGTGCGCCGCGCGTGCTGGCCGAAGGCGATCCGCTGCCGGACTTCGACTACTGCTGCCCGATGATGAGCCTGCCGCGCGCCTTCGGCACGACGCTGGCGAGCATTCCCGGCGAGGTGCCCTACCTGTCCGCCGATCCGGACAAATGCGCCGCCTGGGCCGCGCGCATCGGTCCTCGCGAAGGGCTGCGCGCCGGCCTCGTC
>JBLNBJ010000053.1:0-36029 GCA_050259835.1 Ignavibacteria bacterium
ACCTTGCCTGGGCGGCGTTCTTCGCTGCCATGGGCGTGGCCAACCTGTTCGTCGCCTTCAATTACCCGACCGACACCTGGGTGAACTTCAAGCTCTTCGGCAGCATGGGGCTGATGCTCGCGTTCATATTTGCGCAAGGGTTGTGGCTGGCAAGACACGTCGAGGAGAAACCGTAATGCTCTACGCCATCATCGCCGAAGACCGGCCCGACAGCCTGCAGCGCCGCCTCGACGCGCGCCCGGCCCACTTGGCGCGCCTGGAGCGCCTGCAGGCCGAAGGACGCCTGGTGGCGGCGGGCCCCTTTCCGGCGATCGACGCGGCCGATCCCGGCCCGGCCGGCTTCTCCGGCAGCCTGATCGTCGCCGAGTTCGAATCCCGGGCTGCCGCGGAGGCCTGGGCCGGAGAAGACCCCTACGTGGCGGCCGACGTCTACGCCGGCGTCACCATCAAGCCGTTCAAGCTCGTCTTCCCGAAATGAGCGAGGTGATCGGCGCGATGCGCCGCGCGCTCGAGCCGCTCGCGCCGCAACGGCTCGACATCCGCGACGATTCCGCGCGCCACGCCGGCCACGCGGGAGCCCGTGCTGGCGGGCATTTCGCCATGACGATCGTGTCGCCGCTGTTCGCCGGCAAGCTCCCGATGGAGCGTCATCGTATGGTGTATGATGCTCTCGGCGTCCTCATGAAGACACACATTCATGCCCTGAGCATAGACGCCAAAACTCCCCAAGAAACCTGACCGACAGCCGAGGAACACCACAGATGAATCGCCCATTCCGCTACGCCACCCTTGCCGCCCTCGCCATGGCGCTTGCCGCCGCGCCGGCATTCGCGAAGAAGGAAAAGAACGAGGACACCCTCGCCGTCGTGAACGGCAAGGCAGTCCCGACGACGCGCGCGAATGCCATCCTCGCGGCCCAGTTGGCGCAGGGACAGGCGGATTCGCCGCAACTGCGCAACGCCGTGCGCGAGGATCTGGTGCGCCGCGAAGTGCTGGCCCAGGAAGCGCAGAAGAAGGGCTTCGACAAGAAGACCGACGTGCAGACGCAGATGGACCTGGCGCGCCAGACCGTCCTCATCAGCGCCTATCTCAACGACTACGTGCGCAGCCACCCGATCGGCGACGAGGCCATCAAGAAGGAATACGACGCCATCCGCGCTTCGCTCGGCGACAAGGAATACAAGGCCCGCCACATCCTGGTCGACAGCGACGACGAAGCCAAGGCCATCATCGCCAGGCTCAAGAAGGGTGAGAAGTTCGAAGACCTCGCCAAGCAGTCGAAGGATCCGGGCTCCAAGGACCGCGGCGGCGACCTCGGCTGGGCGACCCCGGGCAGCTACGTCAAGCCGTTCTCCGACGCGCTCGTGCATCTCGAGAAGGGCAAGTTCACCGAGACGCCCGTCAAGAGCGACTTCGGCTACCACGTGATCATGCTCGACGACACGCGCGAGCTGAAGGCGCCGGCCTTCGACGAGGTCAAGGGCCAGATCGCCCAGCGCCTGCAGCAGAAGATGGTCGAGCAGCACATCGCCGACCTGCGCGCCAAGGCGAAGGTCGAGTAAGCGCGGCATCGAATCACGGAACGGGGGCTGAGGCCCCCGTTTTGCATTGGGCCGCCCGCAACCGCATGGGTTTCCTCAGCAACTGGCGCCGCCGCCGTGCGGCCGACAGCATCCGCATCGACGAGGATCAATGGCGGCGTGCCGAAGCGCACTTGCCCTTCCTCGCCCACCTCGATTCGCACCAGCGCGGCCGGTTGCGCGAACTCGCGCGCGAGTTCATCGCCACCAAGGAATGGAGCGGCGCGCAAGGCTTCACGTTGTCGCCGCCGGTCCAGCTCGCCATCGCCCTGCAGGCCTGCCTGCTCGTCCTGGAGCAGGGACTGGAGGCCTACCGCGGCTGGGTCGGCATCGTCGTCTATCCCGGCGATTTCGTGATCCCGCGGCAGACCATGGACGAGGCCGGCGTGGTGCACGAATACGACGACGAAGTGCTCGGCGAAGCCTGGGAAGGCGGACCGGTGCTGCTCTCGTGGTCAGACGATGCGGGGCGCGCGGACGGCATCAACGTCGTCATCCACGAATTCGCGCACAAGCTCGACATGCGGAACGGCGAGGTCGACGGCCTGCCGGCCCTGCCGCGCGACATGCCGCGCAGCGCCTGGCTGGCCGCCTTCGCGCCGGCCTACGAGGACTTCTGCCGTCGCGTCGACGCCGGAGAGGACCTGCGGCTGGACCCTTACGCGGCAGAGCATCCGGCGGAGTTCTTCGCCGTCATGTCGGAGGCCTTCTTTGTGATGCCGCGCATCCTGCATGCCGAGTACCCGGCTGTATACGCGCAGTTGCGCCAGCTCTACGCTCAGGACCCGGCCAGCACTTCGGCCTCGTGAAACGCGTAGCGGTTGTGGCCGCTGCGCTTGGCTGCATACATCGCGATGTCGGCCTTCTTCATCAGTTCCTGCACATCGTCGACGCCGTTCACCGGATAGACGCTGATGCCGATGCTGACCGTGATCATCAGGTCATGGCCCGAAATGCGGAACGGCGCATCCATCGCCCGCAGCACCTTCTCGGCGACACGCGCCGCATCGGCCGCCTGCCCGATCTCGGCCAGCACGATGACGAACTCGTCCCCGCCCTGGCGTGAAATGGTGTCGCCGGTGCGCACGCAGCCCACCAGGCGCAAGGCCACCTGCTTGAGGAGCTCGTCGCCGGCGAAATGCCCGAGCGTGTCGTTGATCCGCTTGAAGTCGTCGAGATCGAGGAACATCACGGCCAGGGCTCGGCTGAAGCGCTTGGCCTGCGAGAGGGCTTGGCTGAGGCGGTCCATCAGCAGGCTGCGGTTGGGAAGCCCGGTCAGGCTGTCGTAATACGCCAGCTGGTGGATGCGGTCCTCCGCGGCCTTGCGCTCGGTGGCGTCGAGGTTGGTGCCGATGGCGCGCACCGCGCGGCCGCCGGCATCGCGTTCGGCAACCTTGCCGCTGCAGCGAATCCACTTCCAGTCGCCCGCAACGGTCTTGAAGCGGAATTCCTCCTGGAAGGCCGACTCCGTGCCTTTGAACAAGCCGAGCACCGCCCGCAGGATGCGGTCGCGGTCGTCAGGATGCGTCTGGCTCAACAGATAGCGCGCCGGAGCGATGGTGACGCCCGGCAGCGCGCCGATCATCTCGGCCCAGCGCCCGTCGAGATAGACAATGCCGGAATTCACGTCGAAGTCCCAGATCGACAGCGCCGAGGCCTCGAGCGCCAGCGCCAGCCGGTCCTTGGCCTCGATCAGTTCCGCCTCCGCATGCGTGCGCTCGGTGATGTCCAGCCCCATGCCGAGCAAGGCGGGCCGGCCGCCGAGGTCGATGCGGTAGCCGTTGAAGTAATACGGCGTGCGGCGCCCGTCCTTGGCGCAGAGCGTCGCCTCGATCGCGCTGCGACCCGTCTCGAACACCTCCCTAATGGCCAGCTCGACGCGCGGCCGATCCAGGTCGTCGAAGAAGTCGAGCGGATGCGCCTGCGCGAGCTCGTCGGAATCCATGTCCACCACCGCTTCCAGGTTGTGGTTCCACATCAGGAAGCGGCCGTCCATGTCGAGCAGGTAGAAGGCTCCGGGGATCGAATCGATGACGCGCTGGCGAAACGCGTATTCCTCCTGCAGCCGGCGGTCGACGCGGTGCGCGAGGTAGAACAGCAGTGCCGAAACCACCAGCGAGACGAACCCCGATGCCACCAGCCCGGTCAGCAGGTAGCCGCCGTCGACGCGGCCCAGCAGCGCAAGATTCATCAGCGCCACGACGCCTTCCGACATCACCACCGAAAGCCCCACCGGCGCCCACAGGTAGCGCCAGAAACGCTGCTTGGGCCACCAGACGATGAAGCGGTCGAACGGATCTCGCATCACGGGCCGAAGTTGAAGTTCTTCTCGTGGAACAGGCACAGGCAGACATCGACGACGTCCTCGTCGTAGAGCACGCCCCGGTTGCGCGCAATCTCGTCGAGCGCCGCGTCGACGCCGAGCGCCGCCCGATAGGGGCGATGCGACACCATGGCGTCGACGACGTCCGCGACGGCGAGGATCTTCGCCTCGAGGATGATCTGGTCGGGCCCGCGCAGCCCGCGCGGATAGCCGCTGCCGTCGAGGCGTTCATGATGCTGGAGGATCATCGCGGCCACCGGCCACGGGAAATCGATCTCCTTGATGATGTCGTACCCGACCTGCGGATGGATCTTGATCAGGCTGAACTCGGTGCTCGACAGCCGGCCCGGCCGGCTGAGGATTTCGGACGGAATGTAGATCTTGCCGATGTCGTGGATCTCGGCGCCGCGCAGCACGCCGGTCACGCGCTGCTCGGGCAGGCCCATTTCGCGCGCAATGGCGCCGGCCAGCTGCGCCACGCGCCGCTGGTGGCCGGCGGTGTAGGGATCGCGCGCCTCGATGGTGGTGGCGATCGCCTGGATGGTGTCCTCCAGGGCGCGCTCGAGCTTGCGGGCATCCTCCTCGCGCTCGGCGCGCACGCGGATGGTCGCGATGCCGAAACCGAGGTCGCCGGCCAGTTCGGACAGCAGGCTCACTTCATCGGTGCCGAAGGCGCCGGCCTCCGCCGCGTAGATGTTGAGCGCGCCGATCACCTGTCCGCCGACACGCAGGGGCAGCGAAATGGCCGAACGATAGCCGCAGGCGAGCGCATGCTCGCGCCACTCCGGACCGTCGGAGACGGCGATGTCCTGAACCACCTGGATCGCCCCCGTCTGCACGGCGCGCGCCACCGGCCGCCGGGCCGCCTCGGCATGATCGACGTCAAGCGGAAGATCGCCGACCTTTTCCGCGCAGATGCCGTGCCGGGCCACCGCCCGGATGAAACCGCCGGCCTCGCAGTAGCCCACCCACGCCAGCGCGAACTCGCCGACTTCCACCACGACGCGGCACATGCTGCGCAGCAGTTCGTCCTCGTCGCTCGCATGCACCAGCGTTTCGTTGCAGCGGCTGAGCGTGCGCAGGAAGCGGTTGCTGCGGCGCAGCGCCTCCTCGGCACGCTTGCGCTCGCTGATGTCGCGGACGATGCCGACGGCGTGCCAGCGGCCCTTGATCGGCGCCGACGAAATGGAGAGTTCGATGGGAAAGCGGCTGCCGTCCTGGTGCACTCCGACCGCCTCCAGCGTGGTGCCGAGCGAAGCGCTGCCCTGGCGGAAATCGGGACGGGCGCTGCCGTCGCCGTCCGCCGCCACGACGATCTGCTGCACGGTCTTGCCGGCCGCGTCGTCCTGCCCGTAGCCGAACATGCGGGCCGCCGCGGCATTCCAGTAGGTCACGGCGCCTTCGGCATCGACGATGGCGATGCCGTCCTGCGCGGATTCGGCCATGTTGCGGAAGCGCTCCTCGCTTTCCATCAAGGACGCCTCGGCTTCCTCGCGGCGGCGGTGCTCCTCCGCATCCTGCAGGGCGCGATTCACCGCGGGCACCAGTTTCGACAGGTGGCCCTTCAGCACGTAGTCCGCCGCGCCCTGGTGCAGCGTATCAATGGCGAACTCCTCGCCCATGGCGCCGGAAACGAAGATGAACGGAACTTGCGGCACGAGGTCGCGCGCCAATCCCAGCGCGGTGAGCCCGTCGAACGAAGGCAGCTTGTAGTCCGCCAGGATGACGTCGGGCCGAAACTCCGCGAGAGCCGCGACGAAAGCGCCGCGCTCTTCGACGCGCAGCGACGTGAATCGGATGCCGGCCTTGCGCAGTTCGCGCTGTGCGAACTCCGCATCCGCCGGTTCGTCCTCGAGCATCAGGACACGCAATTCCTCGGCCACCGCAACTCCCATCAGCCGTTCGGCAACTTGTTGACCAGCAGCCAGTAAAGACCGAGTTCGCCGACCACCTTGGCGAATTCGTCGAACTCGACGGGCTTGCTGATGTAGCTATTGACCCCGAGCTTATAACACTCTTCGAGGTCGACTTCTTCCTTCGACGAGGTCAGCACCACGACCGGAATCGACCGGGTGCGCGCGTCCGCCTTGATGCGCCGCAGCACCTCGATGCCGCTCACCTTCGGCAGGCGCAGATCGAGCAGTACCACCTTCGGGCGGTTCTCGATGTCGCGCTCGGCGTAAGCGCCGTCGGCGAAGATGAAGTCGAGCGCCTCGGCGCCGTCCTTCACCCAGACCAGATGGTTGGCGAAGCCCCGCTTGCGCAGCGCGCGGATCGCCAGTTCGGCGTCCGCCTCGGTGTCCTCGACCATCAGTATCTCGACGATGTTGTTGTCCATCTCACTCTCCCTTGCGCGGCAGGGCGAAGTGGAACGTCGCCCCGGCCCCGCTCTTCCCTTCCGCCCATACGCGCCCGCCATGCCGTCCGACGATGCGCTTCACCACCGCAAGCCCGACGGCGGACCCTTCGAACTGCCCGGTCGGATGCACCCGCTCGAACACGCGGAACAGCTTGTCTGCGTAGCGCATGTCGAAGCCGACGCCGTGGTCCCGGACGTAGTATTCGTTCTCTCCCGCTTTCGCTTCGCCGCCGATTTCGACGACGACTTCGGCGCCCTGCGGCGAGAACTTTATCGCGTTCGACAGCAGATTCAGCATGACGCGGCGCAGCATGTCGGCATCGCCCCAGGCATGCGGCAACGCGCCGATCTTGACCCGGATGCGGCGTCCCGCCGCGCCGGCGCGCAATTCGTCCATGACGTCGTGCACCAGCGCCGCCATGTCGACGTCGCCACAGGAAAGCCGGTGCCTGCCGACGCGCAGGAAGCGCAGGATGTCGTCGATCAGGCAGCCCATGCGCAGCGCGTTGCTGCGCACCACGCCGAGCAGGCGCCGCCCCTCATCGTCGAGCTGGCCGGCATGCTCCTCGGCCAGGATGCGGGCGAAGCCGTCGATCGCACGCAACGGCGTGCGCATGTCGTGCGACATCGAATAGGAGAACTCCTCGAGTTCGCGGTTGGCCGCCTCGAGCTCGCGCGTGCGCTGTTCCAGCCCGCGGTTGGCCTCCTCCAGCTTGCCCTCCGCCACCACCTGGCGCAGGCGGTCCATGCCGTTGGTGGCGAGGATCTGCGCCAGCCGCGCATAGATGCCCGTGATGACTTCCACGCGCTCCTGCGCGATGACCGGCACCTCGCGCACGGCGGACAGATACTCGGCCTCGTCGAAGCCGAACTCGGCCGCCTGCCGACGGAAGAACTCGAGGTCGGGGGGCGCGACGAAGAACTGGCCGGTGAAGACGTTGGCGAGATGCCGGCCGCCGACGACGATCGGCGAGGCCGTATCGACGAGACCGTTGAGGCACCGGTAGAGGGCGAAGTGCTCGCCGCGCGTCATGCTGCCGGCCAGCGCCGTGTCGCTCTCGATGCAGCGCCGCCGCGTCTCGGGATTGACGCGATGGAAACGCGTGCACAGGCTCTGCCAGCCGGCGTGCGCAATCACCGCCCCCTGCAGGTCGATGATGGCGTTGGCGACGCCCGTCAGCTGGTGGAAGCTCTCCATCAGGCCCTGAAGCTCGGGCACATCGACGAGGTCGGCAAAGCCGAACTCCTCGGGCAAGGTTCCGCGCTCTTCGTTGCCAGTCATTGCATCCATCTTGCTCACCCGCGCGGCAGGAAGAAGTGGAACACCGCGCCCTCTCCTTCCTTGCCTTCCGCCCATACCCTGCCGCCATGCCGGGCGACGATGCGCTTCACGATCGCCAGCCCGATGCCGGTGCCCTCGTACTCCTTCTGCCCATGCAGGCGCTCGAACACGCCGAACAGCTTGTTCACGTAGGCCATGTCGAATCCGACGCCATTATCCTTCACCTGGAATACGCAACCCTCGGCGGTCGAACTGCCGCCGACCTCGATGACCGCCTCTTCGCGCACGCGCGTGAACTTCACCGCGTTCGCCAGCAGGTTGACGAGCACCTGGCGCAGCATGTCGCGGTCGCCGCGAACCGCGGGCAGCGCGCCGATCTCGAAGCGCAGCCTGCGCTGCGGCGACGCGGCCTGCAGTTCGGCGACCACCTCGCGCACCAGTTCCTCCATGTCGACCTGCATCGCCTCCATCTCGCGGCGCGACATGCGCGAGAAACTCAGGATGTCGTCGATCAGGCGCTCCATGCGCGAGGCGTTGCTGCGGACCTGGCCGAGCAGGCGCCGGCCCTCGTCGTCGAGCATCGTTCCATAGTCATCGACCAGGATGTGCGAGTAGCCGTCGATGGCGCGCAGCGGCGCGCGCAGGTCGTGCGACACGGAATACGCGAAGGCCTCCAATTCCGAGTTGGCCTGCTCGAGCGCAGCCGTCCTGTCGCGGATGCGGCGGCAGAGCGTGATGGCAGTCGCCAGACGGGACATGATGGGAAGGAACAGGTCGGTGAGCGGCAGCGGCGATTGCGGCGCGTCGGGGCTCAGCAGCAGGACGGCGCCGAAGTCCGGCACCGGCAGCCGCAGGAAATGCCGATAAGCCTTGCGCGCCGGGAACCCGGCCAGCAGTTCCGGGGCTTCAGCCAACAAGGGCTCGGCTGCCACCAGCGCGGCCGGCAGGCGCATCACCTCGCCGACGCGCTTGATCAGCGCGTAATTGCCGACGGCCGCCGCCAGCCGCACGTCGCATCGTCCCGCTTCCGCCGCCTCCGGCAGGTCGGCGCAGACGATGCCGGCGGGAAAGCCGGTATGGTAGAGAAATCGCTGCAGCGTCTTGGTCAGCAGCGCATCGACTGTGACCTCGCTGCCGATGGTCAGCGCAAGATCGTAGAGAACCGAAAGGGCCTGGACTCCATTTACCGCATAGGCCATGGAATCCCCACCAGGGTCGCGTTGTGGAACAGCGGATAACCGTCGCTGCGCGCGCCGCCGATCTCGCCGAGCGAGAGGGCGCCGGCGACGCGTGCGGCCCCCGTCTCTCTCGCCACTGCAGCCAGCTCGTCGCCGAGTCCGGCGCCGATGTGCAGGCGCCGCCCCGCGCAGTAGAACAGAAGCAGATCGGGCGCCGACACGTCGAGCGCCGCGAGGTCGCGCGCCAGCGCGGCGGCGGCCCGGCCGGAGCCGGCGCGCGCGTCGAGCAGGGTCAGCAGCGAGTTCGGCTGGATTTCACCGACGCAAATGATCTCGCCCTTTTCGCCGAGCGCGACGGGAATCCGCACCAGCACCTCGCCGTCCGCACGCAGGATGCCGAACGGGAAATGCACCGCGTTGCCGTAGAAATTCTCGCGGTCGATCGCCACGCCGTACTGCTCCTGCATGATCTCGCGATAGACCTCGAGGGCCGGCCGCCAGTTGATCTGCACGATGCTGTTGCCGGAGGCCGAGGTCGCCGTGATGGCGTGCGGCGGCACGGCGTAGCCGTGTTCCAGGCAGGCGCCGGGATGGCTCGGCAAGACCTGCAGCAGGACGGCATCCGCGACGAAACGCTCGGCGTCGAACAGACAAGGTTCCTGGACGAAGCGCTCATTGCCGGCGTTGACGCCGAAATAGCGGACGCGATCCGCCAGGCTCAGGTACCAGCTGTCCAGGTGCGTGCCGATATTCGGCGCCAGCGCGTCGAAGACGCAGAACAGAGAACCGTCGGCATCGCCGAGGCTGCCTTCGACGTAGGAAACGACCTGGGCGCGAACGCGCTCCACCGCATCCGGCGCACCGACGTTCTCGATCAGCATCGGCGGCGGGCCCGGCACGCGCAACAGCAACGCGCCCTTGTCCGCCAGCCCGCCGTCGCGGATCAGTTGCGGAAAGAGCGCTCCGGCCACCGGAATCCCGGCCGCGCGGCACTGTTTCTGCAACTCGGGCACGGTGCCCTTCTCGCTCTCCGGCAGCAGGGCAAGCAGATGAAAGTCGCCGCCGCCCCGCCAGTCTTCGAGGATGGCGGCGATGCGCTCGGCAACCACCTCGTTCAATACGACCATTGCCATGCCGGCCTCCTTCTTGCAGGCATCCGCGCCAGCGGCCGCGGACCCACTAACAGGATAGACCTTATCGCGATTGCAGTCTTGACGAGCCGCAAGCTGTGCTCAGGCGTTGGCCACGCCGCTCACCACATGCCCCGTCGGCCCTGCAGCAGCCGCCGACTGGCAATGCCCGGGCTGGTCGTCGAAGAAGAAATCGGGCTGGAACTCCTTGAGGAACGGTCCCTTGGGCAGCCCGCCGAGGAACAGCGCTTCGTCGACCGTGATGTTCCAATCCATCAGCGTCCGCACCGCCCGTTCATGGGCGGGCGCGCTGCGGGCCGTCACCAGCGCCGTGCGGATGCGCATCGGCGCGGTGCGCGCGGCCGCCTGCAGCCGGTGCAGCGCTGCCAGGAGCGGCTTGAACGGGCCGTCGGGCAGCGGCCGCCCCGCGTGCGACACCTCGTGGGCCTGAAACGCCGACAGGCCGCCCGCCTGGTAGACGCGTTCGGCCTCGTCCGAGAACAGCACGGCGTCGCCGTCGAAGGCGATGCGCACCTCGTCGGGATGCCGATCGGCATCGACGAAGGATTCGGGGTAGACGCGCGCCGCGGGGAAGCCGGCCGCCAGCGCGCCGCGCACGTCGCTCTCGAGCACCGAGAGGAACAGGTGGGCGCCGAGCGGCGCCAGGTAATGGTACGGCGGGCGGCCCCGGGTGAACACGCCGCGCTCCAGCGAAAGTCCCGCGGCTTCCGCCGAACGGAACACGCGCAGGCCGGAGACGGGGTCGTTGCGGCTGAGGATGACGACCTCGACCCGATGTTCGCCGTCGCCGTTGAACGCAAGCAGTTTGCGGACAAGCGGGAAAGCGACGCCGCGCAGCGCCGGCTGCTCCAGCCGCTCGAGCTGGAGCGCCATGTAGGCCGTGTCGTCGCGGCCTTCGAAGACGCGGTTCTCCTCCTCGAAATCGAAGAGGGCGCGCGAGGAGAGCGCGACGACGAGTTTTCCTTCCAGGCTTACGGGCATGTTCGTTCTTGGTCTGCTTGGCGCAACTCTACCAAACGTCCGGCGGATGCGTAGAAGACGGCCAGGCGCACGGGCGGGCCGTCGGGTTTGAAAAGCGCCGCATAGCGCTCGAGCTGCGCGCGATACTTCTCGGCGTGGGCCGCGAGTCGGGCCGGCTCGTCGCCTGCCTCGGCGGTCTTGTAGTCGATGATCCAGCGTTCGCCGGCCTCGATGAACGTGCGGTCCACCACGTGCGTGGCGATCCCCTGGCCGTCCTGCGCCGTCAGCGCCAGCTCGGCCGCCGCTTCGGGCCGCGGGGCCAGCACCCAGCGTCCCGCCTCGCTTGCCAGGGTGGCGAGCAGAATCGCCTGCGCACGCTCAGCCCCATTGGTGCACTCGGGCGCCGCATGTCCGCGGCGGGCCAGCCAGACGCGCATCGCCGGGGCGGCCGCCTGCACACGCGCGCTCGGCCAGTCCTGCGGACCGGAAGCGGCGATCGCCTCGAGGCAGGCGTGCACCAGCGTGCCGACCGCCGCCTCGAGCGTGGCCGCCGGCGCTGCGCTATCGGCGGCACGGCGGGCTGCAACCGACTCCGGCGCGCCGCTCGCGTCGACTTGCAACAGCGGGGGAATCGCCGGCGCAGCGGCGCGGATCAGTCGGGGGACGAAAGCTGCCGGATCGATGTCGGCGCCAGCTTCCGCAGCGGCCGGCGCCGCTGCGGCGAAATCCGGTCTTACGGCATCGCCCAGCAGTTCGAGGAAGCTTCCCGACCGCAGCGCCGGTTCGCCGTCGGAGCGCCGCTCGGCGACACCGACGAGATGCAGCGCGCGCACCGCGCGGGTGGCGCCGACATAGAGCACCCGCGCCGCCTCGTGGGCGCCGCGTTCGCGCTCGAGCGATCCGATGTAGTCGAACGGAGTCGGCAACTCGCTCGCCTCGCCGCCCCGCCGGGCGAGCGGCGCGGCCACCAGGCATTCCTCCATGTCCTCGATCGCCACCTCTTCCCAGCGCATCAGCGGCACGTCGTCGGACGGCATGCGCCGGTGCAGCCCCGGCAGGATCACCGTATCGAATTCCAGCCCCTTCGACTTGTGGATGGTCATGAACTCGAGCAGCCCGTCCGCCGCCGCGTCCGCCGCCGCGTCCGGCGCCGCGTACAGCGCCGCCATGTCGGCCTCGATGCCGTCCAGCCGGAAACGGCCGGCGGCGTCGAGCCGGTCCACCAGATCAAGGTAGGCGCGCGCGTCGGCGGCTTCGGCGGCGTCGCGCAGACAGCCGGCCCCGCCCAGCGCGAGCCAGGCGCCTTCGATCCAGCGCGCCAGGCGCTGGCGGCCCCGCTGCGCAAGCGCCGCGCCGAGCACGCCGCGCACGTGGCGCAGCCGGGCGCGGCCATCGAGCGACAGCCGCTCCACGCGGGCCTCGTCGTTCATCAGCGACCAGACGGTGGCATCAAGATCGTCTGCCGCGAGCGCGTGCAGATCGGCCAGGCGCAGGCCGCACCAGGGCGCCCTCAGCACGGCGAGCCAGTTCACCCGGTCGGCGCGGTGCAGCAGCGCGCGCGTCAGCGCCAGCAGGTCCTGCACGCACTGCCGCTGCGCCAGCCCTTCGATCTCGACGGCACGGAAGCCGAGGTCGGGTCGCCGCCGGCGGATTTCGGCGACCAGGGCGTCGAGGTGGCTGCGCGCGCGCACCAGGACCGCGATGTGGCGGCGCGGGTCGGCGCGGCGCTCGTCGTCGATGATGCCGAGGATGCGGCGCGCCTCGAGTCCGGCGCCCTGCCCGCGGTCCTCGCGCTCCAGGACCAGCGGATGCACGAACACGCCGGCGCCGGGAAGGTCGGCCCGCGTCGCGGCGAACGGGCGGTAAGCGATGGCGCCCGCCGTTACGCTGTCCTCGCGCGGGAACACGCCGGCGAAGGCGGCATTGATCCAATCCACCACCGGCGCGCAGGAGCGGTTGTTGCGCGTCAGCCGCAGCCGCTCGAGCGGCAGGCCGCCGATGCCCGCCTCGGCGGCGCGCAGGAACAGGCCGACGTCGGCTTTGCGGAAACGGTAGACGGACTGCATCGGGTCGCCGACGGCGAACAGCGTGCGGCCGTCGCCGGGCGCCCAGCCGGCCGTCAGCCGGCGCAGCAGTTCGATCTGCGCGGGGCTCGTGTCCTGGAATTCGTCGACCAGCAGGTGCTGGATGCGGTAGTCGAGCTTCAATGCCAGGTCGCTGGGCGCCTCGACGTCGCCCAGCGCCTGCAGCGCGCGCTGCGCCACTTCGATGAAGTCGGTCTCGCCGGCTTCGTGGAAGACCGTCCAGAGCTGGGCGGCCGCCAGCCGCAGCAGTTGCGCCAGGGCATCCACCGTGCCCCATTCCTCCGTCGAATAGCGGGGAACGGGCAGGCAGCGGATGCGCGCGAGCGCCGCGGCGGCGCCGGGACGCGCCTCGAGTTCGGCGATGACCTCGGCGAGCGCCTTCTTCTGCGCGTCGGAAACTTTCGCCGGAAATCCCTCGTCCTTCGTCAGGCGCTTGCGGAAGCTGTCCTTGCCCGTCAGCAGCAGGTCGCAAAGGCCGCGCCACAGCGGCAGCTCTTCGGTGCGTCCGCGCAGCACATCGTCCCAATCGGCGAGCGCGGCGATCGAAGAGTCCGGTGTCAAGTTCGCGGCCGCATAGCGCCCGAGCCCAAGCAGGCGCGTCTGGCAGGAGAGCCCGAGGGCTTGCGCCGCGCGCGCCAGGTCGCGCTCCACCAGGATGCGCAGGCCGCGTTCGGACTCCGCCGCGGCACCCTCGGCCAGCGCGTGGCGCAGCCACTGGTCGCGCCGCGCGAGCATGGCCGTCAGCAGACGGCCGAGCGCGGCGGCGTCGTTGTCGAGATGGCGCAGCGCGCCGGCAACGACGTCCGCCGTCGCGTCGGCGCCATCGACCAGCGCCAGGGTGCGCCGTGCCGCTTCTTCATAATGGCGGCCGGCGTCGTCCGTGACGCGTGGCTGGGCCCCGAAGCGCGACAGGATCGGCATCTGCCGCGCCAGGCTGGCGCACAGCGCGTCGATGGTCATGACGCGCAGGCGTCCCGGATTCGATTCGAGCGCCCAGCCGTTGCGCTCGGACGCATCCAGCGCCGCGGCCGAGAGCTCGAAGGTGAGCCGCTTGTGTTCTGCCTCGGGGACTTCCCCGCGGCGCGCGCGCTCCAGGCTGCCCAAGATGCGGTCGCGCATTTCGGCGGCAGCCTTGTTGGTGAACGTGATCGCTATGATTTCTTCCGGCGCCGCCACGCCCGACAAGAGCCGCAGATAGCGCTGCGTGAGCAGTTCCGTCTTGCCCGCGCCCGCCGGCGCCTCGACGATGAAGGAATCCGGCTCGAGCGCACGGCGGCGGCTCTCGGCATCCTCGGCCAGCAGGCGCGCTTCCGGCGTCATGCGTCCGACTCCATCTGGCTGCGCCGTTCGGCGAGCCGCAGCAGGGGCTTCACTTCGCAGTGGACCAGCGCGCCCTCGTCGGCGACAGCGACGGCCGCGACGCCGTCGCGCACTTCGCCGGCCACCTCGGCGATGGCCCGCTGCCAGTGCCCGATCAGGCTCCGCCAGTCGGGAAACTCGTCCTCGCCGAAGCGCCGCCGGCCATCCTTGTCCAAAATGCCGGGCACCGCGGGCAGCAGGCCTGCTTCGGCGGCGATGCCGACGAAGGCTTCCATCCCGGCGCGCACGCGCGCGAAGGCGACCGCATCGACCTCGCCGCCGGCCACGCAGGCAGCGTAGAGCGGCAGCTGCGGTTCCGTGATGCGCGCCTGGGCCCAGGCGCCGCTGTCGAGGTCGCGGCCGGTCTTGTAGTCGAGCACGACGCGCCGGCCGTCATCGAGCATGTCGATGCGGTCGACCGTGAGCTTCAACCGCAGGCCCTCGATTTCCACCTCGTGCGACTCTTCGCAGGCGACGACGCTAAAGGGCGCCTGGCGCTCGGCCTCGAGCGCGAGCCAGCGCCCGACGAGGGCCAGCAGGCGCTCGCGCTCCAGCTCGGCGACGCGCGGCGGCAAGGGCTCGTCGCGCGCCGCATTGAAGGCCGCCAGCGCGCCCCCCACGGCGGCCTCGAGCGCGCTGGCGAGATCCTGCGGCGTCATGGCCTGCAGTTGCGCCAAGGATCGTCCCGTCCAGAACGACTGCAGCACCGCGTGCAACAGGCTGCCGCGCGCACGCGCATCCAGCGCCTCGGCCGGCTCGCCCAGCGCCCGGGCGCCGAGCCGATAGCGGTAGTAGGCCCAGGCCGGGCAGATGGCCTGGGCCTTGAGCAGGTTGGCGCCGCCGCTGACGCGTTCTCCGGCGGCCAGGGGCGGCGCGCGGTGGTCTTCGAGGGATTCGAGTTCGAGTATGCCGGCGAGCGTCTCGGCCAGCCGTCCCGCAGGCGGCGGCGCGTGCCCGGCCGGCAGCCCCGCGATCAGCGGACTGGGCCGGCGCGGCCGATCGCCTTCGCCCTGCGCCCAGGAAAACAGGATGCGCGGGGCGCTGCGCAACAGCCGGCGCTGGATGGCGAGCGCGAACGCGGCCTCCACTTCGGCCGAAGCGGCCGGCGTGCCGGCGCGGCGCTGAAGCTCCGCCGGCAGCAGCGGATTGGGACTGGCGGCCGCGGGCCAGACATCGTCGTTCATGCCCATGACCCACAGCGCGTCGAAGCGCGCGCCGGCCGCTTCGAGCGGTCCCATCACCTGCAGCGGCGGATCACCTTCGGTCTCCGGCTGGAACACGCGTTCGCGGCACAGGCGCGACAAGCGGCTGACCGCCTCGCCCGCCCCGATGCGCCCCAGCACGCCGTCGAATTGCGCGAGGCTCTCGATCGCCTCGCCGAAGGCCATCCTGGCCTGGTACTCGTGGCTCGACAGGCTGCGCTCGCCCGGCCAGCCGGCAGCCTCGACCATCTGCCGCAAGGCCTGGGCCCAGCGCGAGGGCAACTGGCGTGACGCCTGGGCCGCCGCGCCGGCGCGCAGGGCATCGAGATCGGCCAGCAGGCGCGGCGCCGCCAGCCCGCGTCCGGCCTGCCGCCGCAGCCAGCGCAGCAGGCGCTCTACCGGCAACACCGGCGACAGTTCTTCGCGCATGCGCGCATCCAGCCTTGCGCGGACGTCGGCCTCCGACTCGTCGGCGGACCAATAGGCGGCGCGCAGCAGGTCTGCCGCATCGCACTGCTCGATGCGCCGGGCGACCGCCAGGCGCAGCAGGCGCAGCGCCGTATCGACGAGCGGCTGGGCCGCCAGCGCGGTGCCGAGCGAGAAGTTGTAGCAGCGCGGCATCTCGGCATGCGCGGCGGCGAAGGACTGCGGGTGGAGGACTTCGTCGAGGGCGTCGGCCAGCCGCCCGCGCACGGCCGCCAGGTCGGGCACGACGATGCCCAGCCGCAGCGCCGGCTCGGACTGCAGCAGGCCGGCCGCCCAGGCGACGGCCGCGCGGCACTCGGCGTCCCGATCAGGCAGGGCGACGGCCAGGGCGGCTGCCTCGGCGTCTGCGCCCAACTCGAGTTCAGCCACCGCGCAACCGCGGGCCACAAGCGCTTCGGCCAGGCGAAGTTCCTGGCGCGTGTAACGGTCGAAGCCGGCAAACACGACGCGGCCCGGCAGGCGGCCGGCCCCCGCCCGAATCGCGGCAACTTGGCGCGACACCGCCCGCGCGGAATCGAGCCAGCCGGAAGATTCGCAGCGCCGGCGGAACTCGGCCCGCCAGCGCAGGAAGCGGCGCACGTCGTCGCCGCAGTCGCTAAGGTCGGGCAAATGCAGGTCCCAGCCCTCGATCAGGGCATTGGCCGCGGCGGCCGTGGCGGCCAGACCGTCGGCATCGAGGAACAGGGCTTCGGGTTCGTCGTCGGTGTCCGCAGCAATGACCCGCTCCCACAGCGCGCGCTCCTGCGCCGCGGAGAGCACCAGCACTGGAATCTCCTGCGCCGGCAGTTCGCCGGCCAGGAGGGCCGCTTCGGTCACGCCGTCCAGCCATTGCGCGACGGTGAGCGCCGGCAGGGGTTGCCAGCGCGCCAGTCCGCGTGCCGCTTCGGCGCGGTCGTGCGCCAGCCGCAGGTTGCGCGCGAGGCGGTGGGTCGCGCACAGCACGGCGACGTCGCGGACGTCGCCGATGTCGCGCGTCTTCGTCAGGTCTACAGCAGCCAAGCGAGGAATCCCAGGACGGTCGTCATCCAGAAAACGAGTCGGTCGGGGTGTTGCGGTCGCATCATGAAGGTCTCCAGTCGATGGAGGCCATTCTCGCGGGCATGAGGCTCAAAGCGTGAGCCACCATCCAGCGCACCTTCTCCCCGGCGCGGCCGCTACTTTAGCCGATAGGGGCCGGGTTCAGTTTGGCCAGCGTGAGCGGATCGGGCTGGCCCGCGAAATACTTGTCGAGTGCGGCCGCAAATGCCGGGAATGCGGGCGCGGCACGTGCAAACAGGGTCATCGAGGAGCGGAATTTCATCGCATCCAGCGATCCGAAGATGTCCTCGGCCGTACGATCGTCGCGCGCCAGGAGAAGCCCCGTGCATTGCAACAGCCGCTCACGCAGAATCGGATGCGCAAGATAGGCGCGGGCCTCCTCGAGCGAACCGATCGCGTAGCGGACGGCCATGGCGCTGTGACCCAGCCCGGCAAGCTGCGGAAAGACGAACCAGATCCAGTGGCTGCGCTTGCGTCCGGCGCGCAGTTCAGTCAGGACCTCGCCGTACACCGGGTTCTGGGCATCGACGAAACGCCGGAGATCGAAGGGGTCTCCGTCCCGTGCTTCGTGTCCGCCCGCGCCCAAGTACGCCCCGCCCTACTTGGTCGGCAGCGCCTGGAGTTCCGCCGCCTGCAGCGAGCGCGGCACGGAATCGACGGGCGTCGCATTGCCGATCTCCTTGCTCTCCGGCGCGACCTGGAGGTCGCGGAATTTCCGTGCCGAGACCAGCACGCGCGTCTCGAGCGAGCCGACTGACTGGTTGTACGCCCCCACGGCGTTGCCCAGGTGCCGCCCGACGTTGGCCCAATGGTCGGCCAGGGTCGCCACGCGTTCGTAGAGTTCCTTGCCGAGCGCACTGACGTCGCGCGCGTTCTCGGTCAGCGCCTCCTGCTTCCAGCCGTAGGCCACCGCGCGCAGCAGCGCGATCAACGTGGTCGGCGTGGCGAGGATCACGCGCTGCTCGACGCCGTATTCGATGAGCCCGGGATCAGCCTCGAGCGCGGCGCTGTAGAAGGTCTCGCCGGGCAGGAACAGCACGACGAAGTCGGGCGAGGGCTGGAACTGCTCCCAGTAGGACTTGCGTCCCAGCTTGGTGAGATGGTCCTTGACCTGTCGCGCATGGTCGGCCAGCGCGCGGCGGCGGGCCTCGTCGTCGGCCGCTTCGAGCGCCTCGAGATAGGCGGCCAGCGGCGCCTTGGCGTCGACCACGATGTTCTTGCCGCCCGGCAGCTTGACCACCAGGTCCGGCCGCAGGCGGCCGTCCTCCGATTCCGTCGTCTCCTGCTCGAAGAAGTCGCAATGGTCCAGCATGCCCGCCATCTCGACGACGCGCTTCAACTGCAGCTCGCCCCAGCGGCCGCGCGTCTGCGGCGCGCGCAGCGCCTTGACGAGGTTGGCGGTTTCCGACTTGAGCTGGCCCTGCGACTCGAGCAGCGCGCGAACCTGCTCGGTCAACGTGGCGTAGGCGCTCTCGCGCACCTTCTCGATGCCGGCGATCTGCTGCTCGAACTTCTCGAGCGTCGTCTTCACCGGCGCCACCAGCTCGCCGATCGCCTGCTGGCGCTTTTCCAGCTCGCCGCGAGCCGTTTCCTGCTGCTTTTCGAGCGCCGCGCGGGCGAGTTCCAGGAACGACTGGTTGTTCCGATGCAGCGCGTCGGCCGACAGGGCCTTGAAGGCGTCGGCGAAGGAAACGCGGGCGTCCTCGAGCGCCGACAGTTTCTCGCGCGCGACGGCACGCTCGCGCTCGAGTTCCCCATGGAGCGCTTCGGCGCGGCGGCGCAATTCCGTCAAGTCCGCTTCGCGCACGGCAAGCGCCTCGCGCGCGTCGCGCAGCCGGCCGGACGAGGCGGCGAACATCACGGCGGCACCGATCACGAGCCCGACCATCAGGAAGATCGCGGCTTCCATGCTAGGCCTCCTCCCGCTCGAGATACGGGTAGCGCACGTTCTCGACCAATTCCTGCACCGCGCTGTCGGGCGCCGGCGTGAACAGGCTCACCACGACGATCAAAGCGAAACCGAGCGGCAGGCCGAAGATGCCGCTGGCGATCGGCTCGATGCCGAACCATTGGGCCTCGGCCGAGCCGCCGAAGAACGGATGAGTGAGCGCGGCGTAGAAGAGCGTCATCGCCATGCCGCCCACCATGCCGGCGACGGCGCCCCACATGTTGGCGCGCTTCCAGAAGATGCCGAGCACCAGCGCGGGGAAGAAGGCCGAGGCGGCGATCGAGAAGGCGAGACCAACCATGAAGACGATGCCATCCGGCCGCAGCGACGCCACCCAGGCGGCGATCATCGCCACCACCAGAAGCAGCGCCTTGGTCATGACCAGCCGGCGCTGCGCCGAAGCGTCGGGCGACAGCATCTTGTAGTAGATGTCGTGCGACAGCGCGTTGGCGATGGTCAGCAGCAGGCCGTCGGCCGTCGACAGCGCGGCGGCCAGGCCGCCTGCGGCGACGAGGCCCGAGACGACGTAGGGCAGGCCCGCGATCTCCGGCGTCGCCAGCACGATGACGTCGGGGTTGAGCGTCAGCTCCGCCAACTGCAGGATGCCGTCGCCGTTGACGTCTTCGACCTTCACCATGCCGATCTTGCCCCAGGACGCCACCCAAGAGGGCAGGTGCGCCATGGCGGAGCCGACGAGGTCGTTATAGACGATCCACTTGGCGAACACGGCATAGGCCGGCGCGGTGACATAGAGCACGAAGATGAACAGCAGCGACCAGGCCACCGACTCGCGCGCCTCGCGCACCGAGGGCGTCGTGTAGTAGCGCATCAGGATGTGGGGCAGCGCCGCGGTGCCGACCATCAGGCAGACCATCAGGGCGATGAAGTTGCGGCGCGCGACGTCGCGTTCCGCCGGCGTCTCGCCAAAGGCCTCGGCATGCGGCTTCGGCCGCTCGGCTTTCTCGAGCAGGGCGCGACGTTCGGCTTCCCATTTCACGCGCGCCTCGGCCTCGGTGCGCGGCAGTTCGCGCAGGTTGCGCTGCGCCTGGTGGAAATCGCGCACCGGCGCGTTGTTGGTGCGCAGCGACTCCAGTTGCCCCGCCAGCGCCGCGCGATCCGACTCGAGCGAGGCCGGCAGGTTTTTCATCTTGTCCTCGAGCACGGCCGCCTGGGCCCGGTAGCGCTCGCGCACATCGACTTCGGCCGGCGCGTCGAACAGCTTCTTCTCGACCGTTCCCAGCCGCTCCAGCACGCTGCCGTAGGTGATCTGCGGTACCGGGATGCCGGTCACCTTCTGCGACATCATCACCACCGGCGCGAGGTAGGCGATGATGAGGATGATGTACTGCGCCACCTGCGTCCAGGTCACCGCCCGCATGCCGCCGAGGAAAGAACACACCAGGATGCCCGCCAGGCCGACGAAGACGCCGATCTCGAAGTCGATGCCGACGAAGCGGCTCATGATCAGGCCGACGCCGTATATCTGCGCCACGACGTAGGTGAACGACGCAACGATCGCCGCCACCACGCCGACGAAGCGCGCGAGGTTGCCGCCATAGCGGGCGCCGAGGAAGTCCGGAATCGTAAACTGGCCGAACTTGCGCAGGTAGGGCGCCAGCAGCAGCGCCACCAGCACGTAGCCGCCGGTCCAGCCCATCACGAAGGCCAGCCCCTCGTAGCCGGCGAAATACAGCGTGCCGGCCATGCCGATGAAGGAGGCCGCCGACAGCCAGTCACCGGCCGTCGCCATGCCGTTGAAGAAAGCCGGCACGCGGCGCCCCGCCACGTAGTATTCATTGACGTCCGCCGTGCGGCTGATGACGCCGATGCCCGAATAGACGGCAATCGTGGCGAACAGGAACAGGTAGCCGATGACGCGGGCCGACAGGCCCAAGGCCTCGCCGGCGGTCAGGGCGAGGATGAACAGCGCGATGCCGAGCGTATACCAGGCATAGAGCCGCTTGAGGCGGCGGTTGAAAGGGCGGCGCGAAGGCATCTAGAGTCGGTATTCGAGTTGCAGGCGGCTTTGCAGCTTCTTGGCCTGCTTGAAGGCTTCCTTGAGGATATACCGATCGAGCTCGTTGAGCTGTTCGGGATCCACGCGATTCTCGCGCCCGGCCGGGGTGCCCGACTGCTGCTGGCGCAGCCGCAACTGCTGGATGTAGAAGAAGCTGTCGACCACGGCATCGATGTCGTCGCGCCCCAGGTTGCCGCGCTCCGCCAGCGCGCGCAGGCGTTCTGCGGTGCCCGTGGCGGCCACGCCGTTGGCCAGCGCGAGGATGCGCGCGACGTCGACGAACAGGCGCGACCCCGACGCCTTGAGGTCGATGGTGTGGGGAAACTCGCTGTTCTTGTCGTAGGAGAAGTCGCGCACCAGGCCCAGCGGCGGAACGACCCGCAGCGCGTTCTCGGCCATGAAACGCAGGAACAGCGGCCCGCCCGCCGACGTGCCGAGCAGCCAGCTGCGCAGGTCTTCCGCCAGCGACTCGTCGCCGTAGAGCGGGCGGAAGTCGAAGTAGATCGTGGCATTGAGCAGCGCCATGGGGTTGGCCGCCTGCAGCCACGAGTAGAACTTGTCCTTCCACTCGTCGAGCGACAGGCATAGCTCGGGATTGCTCGCCATGACGTTGCCCTTGCAGAGCGGGAAGCCGCACTGCGCCAGGCGCTCGTTCACGGCGCGCGCAAAGGGCAGGAAGGCCTCGCGCAGCGCTGCGGCCTCGCCTGCCCCCGCGGCGAACACGATGCCGTTGTCCTGGTCGGTGGACAGCGTCTGCTCGAAGCGGCCTTCCGAGCCGAAGGACAGCCAGGACCAGCGCACCTTGGGCAACGCGAACTCGTGGCCCGTGATTTCGAGGATGCGCGCCGTCAGGTGGTCGTTGAGCGAGGAGATGAGCTCCGTCAGCGGCTCGGCCGCGGTGCCTTCCGCCAGCATGCGCTCCGCCAGGCGGCGGATGTCCTCGGCCGCCGCCACCAGCCCCTCCATGTCGCGGGCGCCGCGGATCGCGCCCGAGATTGCCTTGCCGCCGCCGCTTTGCAATTCGTAGATGTCGCTTTGCGACACCACGCCGGCGAGCTTTTCGGAAGCGTCGACGACGACGATGTGGTGGATGCCTTCGCGCGCCATCACCAGCGCAGCCTGATAGATGGTGGAGCGCCAGTTGAGGGCGATGACGCCGCGCTGTCCGGCGGCCGCCACCACCATCTGGTCGAGATCGCATCGCGGCGAGGCCACGTGCCGGCGCAGGTCGCGCAGCGTGAACACGCCGATCGGCTTGCCGCTCTCGGGCTCGACGATGACGACCGAGCCGACGCGGTGTTCCTCCATCATCTCGACGGCTTCGCGCACGCTGGTCTCCGGCGCGACGGTGATCGGCTTGCGCCGCACCAGGGCGGCGAGTTGGCTGTGAAGGGTGAGGCGGGCGCTGTTCATGACTTAATACTTGACCCTCGCATAATACGTCTTCTCCGCGGCGGCCAGCGCCTCGCGCAGCGTGGTGATGCCCATGGCGTTCAGCAGCGGCACCATCTTGATGAAGATCTCGCCCGTGACGAAGGCGTCGCCCAGCGCGGTATGGCGCCCGATGACGTTGATGCCGAGCCGCTCGGCGATGCTCTCGAGCCGGTGCGATTCCTGGTTCGGATGGATGACCACCGACATCAGCAGCGTGTCGAGCACCGGCTGGGCGAAGCGCACGCCGGTGGCCGCCTCCTTGAGTTCCAGGAAGCGCATGTCGAAGGCGGCGTTGTGGGCCACCAGCACCGTCTCGCTGCAGAACTCGTGGAACGCCGGCAGCACCGTATCGATGGTCGGCTGGCCGCGCACCATGTCTTCGGTGATGCCGTGGATCGGGATGCCCTCCGGCCGCAGCGGCCGCCGCGGGTCGATCAGCTGGTCGAAAATCTCCTGCCGCAGCAGGCGCTGGTTCACCACCCGCACGGCGCCGATCTGGATGATCTCGTCGCCGTCGGACGGGTGCAGCCCCGTGGTCTCGGTGTCGAACACCGTATAGGCGAGCTCGGCGAGCGGTCGGTCGAGGTCGATGCTGGAATCGCGCGCCGCGAACAGGTTGAAGTCGTAGTACTCCGGCCGGCTGTCGCTGCGCAGGTGCTGCGACTGCAGCTCGGGCGCCATTTCCGGCGCGGCTTCCGCGACCGGCAGCACCAGCCGGAAGAAGGCCCGGTGCGCGGCCTTGTCGCGCTGGAACCAGATTTCGCCGCCGTGGCGCTCGCTCACGTCGCGCAGCGTCAGCGGCGAGGATTCGCCGGCGACGTTCATCGGTTCGAGCTCCCAGCTGTAGTAGGTCTCGGTGGATACCGGCACGCCAGACCAGATGAGGTCGACGAAGGCCATGGCGCCTTCGGCCGAGAGGCGGAAGCGCAGTTCGCGGATGTCGTAATGCTCCTTCAGCCGCGCGGCGAGGAAGGTGATGGCCTGGATCAGCGAGAAGCTGTCGGCGCGGATCCAGAGCGAATCGTCGAGGTCCTCGGTCTTGATCGGCAGTCCGACGCGGTCCTCGATGCGCCGGCGCGCGGCCGCCAGAAGGTCGATGCCCAGCACGTCCTCGAGCGGCCAGCGCGTCTTCAGCGCCGCCGCGAAGCCGCTGGTCGCCTCCTCGAGGCGCTGGCTCATGCGCGTGGTTTCCTCGCCGACGACGCCGAGGAAGCGCTCGCGCATCTCCGGCTCCATGTCGGGATTGTCGAGCAGCGTCTCGACCGCCGCGCGCACGCTGCCGAGCGCCGCCCGGCTGCCGTCGGTGAGCTGCTGCAGCAACTGGTCGCGCTCGGTCTCGCGTTCGAAGCTCTTGGTGATGTTCTCGATGGTGAGGACGTAACCCGTCACCTGCGGCTCGGCTTCCGCCTCCGCCGCAGCCAGCACGGGGGCCATTTGGGTTCTCAGCAGCTGGCCGCTGCGCGTCGAGGTGATGAAGTTCGCGCTCGGCTCGGCGCTGCCCTTCCTCAGGCGCTGCTGGATGTTCTCGAGCGCATGGGCGATCTGGCCGCGCTCGAGGATCGAGAAGATCGAGCGCCCCAGCCCGATCAGCGCGCCGCCGCTCATCGAAGTCGGACCCTGAGCCAGCGGCTTGAACTGCAGGCGCGCGCGGTTGTTGTAGAGCAGGATGCGGCCGTCCAGGTTGCAGACGACCACGCCCATGGCGAGCTCCGACATGAGGGCGGCGAGCCGGTTCTTCTCCTCTTCCACCGAAGCGGAGGCGGCCGCGATCTGCGCCTCGACGTCGGTCAGCAGCTCGTCGCGCTGCTGCGCCAATTCGTTGGCGGCGCGGGCCAATTCGCGCACTTCCGGCGGGCCGTCGAGCTCGACGCGGAAATTGCGGTTGGCGCCGAGCATCAGGCGGAGGATTTCCGCCATCTTCTGCAGCCCGTGCACATATTGGCGGAACAGCAGCCGCAGCACGTGCAGGCCGACGATGAAGCCGATCAGCGTCATGAGCGCGCCGATCGGCAGGCGCGGCAGCAGGATCTCCGCCGCCATCGCCCGCTCGCCTTCCTTGAGGTCGGCGACCAGGATGGCGGCCGTGACGAGGAAGGGCCCCGTCATCAGCAGGCCGAGCACGCCGACGGCGATCAGGAAGCGGACGCGTGCGTTCATTGAATGTCCAGCATCGCGCGAATGCGCGCCACGAGTTCCTTGGTCGAGAACGGCTTCGTGATGTAGGCGTCGGCACCCAGGCCCGTGCCCTTCGCGATCTCGGTGTCGCGGCCCTTGGCCGTCAGCATGACGATCTTGAGCTCGCCGAACGAGGCGTCGGCGCGCAGCAGTTCGCAGACCTCGAAGCCCGACTTCTTCGGCATCATGACGTCGAGCAGCATGAGGTCCGGGCGGAACGAGGCCGCCATCGCCAGCGCCGCGTCGCCGTCGGTCGCCACGGCCACCTCGAAGCCTTCCTTCTTCATCAGGTATTCCAGCGAGATGACGATGTTGGGCTCGTCATCGACGATCAGTATCTTCTTGGGCACTTCTCTCTCCTCCAGCTTGTAATTATCGCTTGCCCGGCAGGGGCAGCATGAAAACGAAGCGTGCGCCTTGTCCCGGCGCGCTTTCCACCCACAGGCGGCCGCCGAAATGCTCGACGATCTGGCGGCTGATCGGCAGCCCCAAGCCCGTGCCTTGCGGCTTGTCCGTCATGACGTCCTGGCCGCCCTGGCGGAACTTCTCGAAGATCGTCTCGCGGTCCTGCGGCCGGATGCCCGGACCGTTGTCGGACACTGCGATGCCGGCCTCGCCGGGCGCGGTCCACACCTTGACCTCGACGCGGCCGGCTTCGGCCGGCACGAACTTGGCGGCATTCGAAAGCAGGTTCAGCATCACCTGGATCAGGCCGTCGCGATCGGCCAGCACGGTGACCGGCGCGTCCGCGCTGCGCAGCTCGACGGCGATGCCCTTGTCGCGGAACACCTGCGACAGCGAGGCGACCGACTCGCGCGCAACCTCGCCCAGATCCACGTCGGCGCGCCGCAGCGCGGCCCGCCCCGACTCGAGCTTGGCGAGATCGAGGATCTGGTTGATCAGGCGCGAGAGCCGCTCGGTCTCGCCGACGATGATGCCGAGAAAGCGCTCGCGCTCCGCCAGCTCGAGCTTGGGATCGTCGTGCAGCATCTCGGAGAAGGCGCGGATCGAGGTCAGCGGCGTGCGCAGCTCGTGGGTCACGGTGGAGATGAAGTCGTCCTTCATGCGGTCCAGCTCACGCAGGCGCTCGTTGGCCTCGCGCAATTCGGCCGTGGCCTTCTCCAGTTCGCGCGATTTCTCCTCCAGTTCGCGGCTGTGGGTGCGCAGCTGCGAGGCCTCGTCGAGGATGGCCATCACCTCCTCCAGCGTCAGCGGCTCCTCCTGCACCGCCGAAGCGACCAGCGCATGCGCCGAGGCGGAGCCGATGGCGCCGGTGAGCAGGCTCTCGGCGTAGTGCACGAGGTCGCTGTCGGCCGGCAGGTCCTCGGCACTGGCGAGCCCGCGGCCACGCGCATAGCGCTCGAACGCCTCCTTCGCGCGGTCCGGCCCGAGCCAGCGCGCCGCCAGCGGCAGCAGATCGGCGACGCGGGCGCCGCCGCGCCACTCGCCCAGGCTGCGGTAATCGTGCGACGCGTCGACGAACAACCGGGCCTGGCGCGCTTCGCGGGCATCGGGCGTGCGTCGCAGCGAAACGCCGACGTAGGCGCCGACGTTGGCCAGCAGGCTCCAGAACATGCAATGGCTGATCTCGTCGAGCCCGGCCAGTCCGAACAGTTGCTGCGGCCGCAGCAATTCGATGCCGTAGAGCCCCTGCGTGACGAATTCCGCCGGCAGCCAGCCCGACTTGGCGAAGGACGGCAGCAGCAGCGTGTAGGCCCACAAGCCGAAGCCGGCGAGCAGGCCGGCGAAGGCGCCCTCGCGCGTGCCGCCCTTCCAGTAGAGCCCTCCGATCAGCGCCGGCGCGAACTGCGCCACGGCCGCGAACGAGATCAGGCCGATGCCCACCAGCGCATACGCTTCGCCGGCACCGCGGAAGTACACGTAGCCGAGCAGCAGGATCGCCGCGATCGCCAGCCGGCGGATTCCCAGCAGCACGCCCGAAAGGTCGCGCCGCGCGGAGAGCCCGAGCGAGCGCCAGCGCAGCAGCAGCGGCATGACGAGATCGTTGCACACCATGGTGGACAAGGCGATGGTCTCGACGATCACCATGCCCGTGGCCGCCGACAGGCCGCCGATGAAGACCAGCAGCGCCAGCAGCTCCTGCCCGTGGGCCATGGGCAGCGTCAGCACGAAGGTATCGGCGTCGACGCCGCTGGGGAAGCGCAGCAGGCCGCCGAGCGCGATCGGCAGCACGAAGATGTTGATGAGGAACAGGTAGAGCGGGAACAGCCAGACGGCGCGCCGCACGTGGGCCGGATTGACGTTCTCGACCACCGCGATCTGGAACTGCCGCGGCAGCAGCAGCACCGACAGCATCGAGAGGAAGGTCAGCGCGCTCCAGCTGCCGTAGCCCGCGGCGCTGTCGCTCGCGACCAGCAGGCGGGCGAGGTCCGGCGCCTGCTCGGCGCGGTCGAAGAGGTCGCCGAAGCCATCGTAGACGCCATAGGTGACGAACAGCCCGGCGGCGAGGAAGGCCAGCAGCTTCACCACCGACTCGAAGGCGATCGCCGCCACCATGCCTTCGTGGCGCTCGGTGGCGTCGAGGTGCCGCGTGCCGAACAAAATGGTGAAGGCGGCGAGGATCACGGCCACGTAGAGCGCGCTGTCCTGCCACAGCGGCACTGTGGCCACGTTGGCCGGCATCACGATCTCCGGGTAGTGGCTGAGGATGCCGAAGCTGTTCGACACCGCCTTGAGCTGCAGCGCAATGTACGGCACCACGCCGACCACCGCGATCACCGTGACCAGGCCGGCAAGGAAGGGGCTCTTGCCGTAGCGCGAGGCGATGAAGTCGGCGATCGAGGTGATGCGGTTCTCTTTCGCCACGCGCACCAGCTTGTGCAGCACGACCCAGCCGAGCGCCAGCATCAGCGTGGGACCGAGGTAGATCGGCAGGAAGCCGATGCCGGTGGCGGCCGCGCGGCCGACGCTGCCGTAGAAGGTCCAGGTGGTGCAATAGACGGCCAGCGAAAGGGCGTAAACCGTGGGATTGGCGATCAGCGACCGGCCGCGGTCGGCGCGCCGGTCCGCGTGGTAGGCGATGGCGAACAGCACGCCCAGATAGGCGAACGAAGCGGCAATGATGGCGCCAGAACCCAGCATGACCTCAGTCCTCGCGCCTTTCCGTGACGAGCGCCATCAGGACGATCAGCACGAGCCAGGAGCCGAACAGGAAGGCATAGAGCAAGGGGATGCCGAATACTTCGGCGCTGCGGTTGAACAGGGCCAGCAGCGGATAGTTGAACAGCACGCAGCCGAGCAGAAACAGGGCCGCAAGGCGCTGCGCCGTCAAGCTCGAACGGTTCATGGATTCCCCTCCTCCCGGTGCCGATTCTAGGGCGGCGCGCTCGCACTGCGCCGCCAAGCGTCAAAAAAAGGGCGCCCGCAGGCGCCCTTCTTTCCTACGCGCATCGCCGCATCAGGTCGCTTGCTTGAGCTGGTCCAGGATGGCCGGATTCTCGAGCGTGGACACGTCCTGCGTGATGTCCTCGCCCTTGGCCAGCGAACGCAGCAGGCGGCGCATGATCTTGCCTGAACGCGTCTTCGGCAGGTTGTCGCCGAAGCGGATGTCCTTGGGCTTGGCGATCGGGCCGATTTCCTTGCCGACCCAGTTGCGCAGTTCGTTGGCGATCTTGACGGCCTCCTCGCCGCTGGGACGCGCGCGCTTCAGCACCACGAAGGCGCACACGGCCTCGCCGGTGAGGTCGTCGGGACGGCCCACCACCGCGGCTTCGGCGACGATCGGATTCGACACCAGCGCAGACTCGATCTCCATCGTGCCCATGCGGTGGCCCGAGACGTTCAGCACGTCGTCGATGCGGCCCATGATGGTGAAGTAGCCGGTCTTGGCATCGCGCACCGCGCCGTCGCCGGCGAGGTAGAGCTTGCCGCCGAAGTCGGCCGGGAAGTAGGACTTCTTGAAGCGCTCGGGATCGCCGTAGATCGTGCGGATCATCGACGGCCAGGGCTTCTTGACCACCAGGAAGCCGCCCTTGCCCCACTCGACGTCATGGCCGGTCTCGTCGACGATGGCGGCCTGGATGCCCGGGAAAGGCAGCGTGCAGGAGCCCGGAACGAGCGGCGTGACGCCCGGCAGCGGGGTGATCATGTGGCCGCCGGTTTCCGTCTGCCAGAAGGTGTCCACGATCGGGCAGCGGCCGCCGCCGACATTGTTGTAGTACCACATCCAGGCTTCGGGGTTGATCGGCTCGCCCACCGTGCCGAGGATGCGCAGCGCGGACATGTCGTAGTTCTTCGGGTGCGTCGCCGCGGTGGTTTCCGAGGCCTTGATCAGCGAGCGGATCGCCGTCGGCGCGGTGTAGAAGATGTTGACCTTGTGGTCCTGGATCATCTTCCAGAAGCGGCCCGCGTCCGGGTAGGTCGGCACGCCTTCGAACACGATCTCGGTGGCGCCGCAGGCAAGCGGGCCGTAGGTAATGTAGGTGTGGCCCGTGACCCAGCCGATGTCGGCCGTGCACCAGAAGACGTCTTCCGGCTTGATGTCGAAGGTCCACTTCATGGTCAGCACGGCGTGCAGCAGGTAGCCGCCCGACGAGTGCTGGACGCCCTTCGGCTTGCCGGTCGAACCGGAGGTATAGAGCAGGAACAGCGGATGCTCGGCATCGACCCATTCCGGCTCGCAGACGTCGGACTGGCCGGCGACGGCCTCGTGCCACCAAACGTCGCGGCCGGCCGTCATGGCAGCGTTGCCGCTGCCGCGCTTGTACACGAGAACCGTCTTGATCGACTCGCATCCGCCCATGGCGAGGGCTTCGTCGACGGCGGGCTTGAGCGGGATCGCCTTGCCGCCGCGATGCTGTTCGTCGGCGGTGATGACGGCCACGGCGCCGGCATCCTGGATGCGCTCCTGCACCGACTTGGCGGAGAAGCCGCCGAACACCACCGAGTGGATGGCGCCGATGCGGGCGCAGGCCTGCATGGCGACGATGCCTTCGACCGACATCGGCAGGTAGATCAGGACGCGGTCGCCCTTCTGGATGCCCTTGGCCTTCAGCGCATTGGCGAACTGGGCGGTGCGGGACAGCAGTTCCTTGTAGGTGACCTTGGTGACCTTGCCGTCGTCGGCCTCGAAGATGACGGCGACCTTGTCGCCCAGACCGGCTTCGACGTTCTTGTCGAGGCAGTTGTACGAAACGTTCAGCTTGCCGTCGGCAAACCACTTGTAGAACGGCGCGCCGGACTCGTCGAGGGCCTGGGTGAAAGGCTGCTTCCAGACGACGTGTTCCTTGGCCAGCCGTGCCCAGTAGCCGGCGTAATCCTGCTCGGCTTCCTTGCAGAGCGCCTCGTAGGCCGCCATGCCGGAAATGGTGGCGCGCTTGACGGCCTCTTCGGGGGGATTGAAGACGCGATTTTCTTGAAGGACCGACTCGATCGACGATGACATCTACATCTCTCCTCTAGCGTGAAACTGGATCATGGATGGCGCGGGCTCTTGAGGCCCTTCCGTGCCCGCAACGAGCGAGCCACGGTGCGAACAGTGCATTTTATCGCCGAATTAGACCCCGGGTATCTTACATACCTCTTACAGAGCGAACCCGGCGCAAACCCGCGTCGCTGCTGGGGGGAGCGCGGTTTCTCAAAAGGCAAAACATGCCTATGTCATTCTTGCTCCAGTTCCGCCATACACGAGGCTCGGGCGCTGATAAAACGCGATGATAGAATTTCCGGAGGCCGCCGGAGCACTCGAGCCGCTGCGCGAAACGGAGCCCGAGGCCCCCACAACCCCGACCGACGGAGCCACCCCATGACCGCCATTCGCCAGGAGGACTTCATTGCCTCCATCGCCGACGCTTTCCAGTACATCAGCTGCTACCACCCGCTCGACTACATCAAGGCGCTGGGCGCGGCTTACGAGCGCGAACAGAGTCCCGCGGCGAAGGACGCCATTGCCCAGATCCTGACCAACTCGCGCATGTGCGCCGAGGGCAAGCGCCCGATCTGCCAGGATACGGGCATCGCCGTGGTGTTCCTCAAGATCGGCATGAACGCGAAGTGGGACGCCAGGATGTCGGTTCAGGAAATGGTCGACGAAGGCGTACGCCGCGCCTACAACAATCCGGACAACAAGCTGCGCGCCTCCGTGCTGCTCGATCCGGCGGGCGCGCGCAAGAACTCGAAGGACAACACCCCGGCCGTCGTGCATTACGAGATCGTCCCCGGCGACCACGTCGAGGTCATCTGCGCCGCCAAGGGCGGCGGTTCCGAGAACAAGTCGAAGTTCTACGCGCTCAATCCTTCCGACTCGATCGTTGACTGGGTGCTGAAGACCGTGCCGACCATGGGCGCCGGCTGGTGCCCGCCGGGCATCCTCGGCATCGGCATCGGCGGCACGCCGGAGAAGGCGATGCTGCTGGCGAAGGAATCCTTGATGGCGCCGGTCGACATCCACGAGTTGATCGCCCGCGGCCCGAAGAGCCGCGTTGAGGAACTGCGCCTCGAGCTCTACGAGAAGGTCAACGCGCTGGGCATCGGCGCGCAGGGCCTGGGCGGCCTCACCACCGTGCTCGACGTCAAGATCCTCGACTACCCGACGCACGCCGCGTCGTTGCCGGTGGCGATGATCCCGAACTGCGCCGCCACGCGCCATGTGCACTTCCACCTCGACGGCTCCGGCCCGGCGGTGCTGACGCCGCCTTCGCTCGACGACTGGCCGAAGGTGACGTGGCAGGCGGACACGAACGTCGCCACGCGCGTGAACCTCGACACGCTGACGAAGGAAGAAGTGGCCGCCTGGAAGCCCGGCCAGGTGCTGCTGCTCAACGGCAAGCTGCTCACCGGCCGCGACGCCGCGCACAAGCGCATCCAGGACATGCTCGCCAAGGGCGAGAAACTGCCCGTCGACTTCAGCAACCGCGTCATCTACTACGTCGGCCCGGTCGATCCGGTGCGCGACGAGGTGGTCGGCCCCGCCGGCCCGACGACGGCCACGCGCATGGACAAGTTCACCGAGATGATGCTGGCGCAGACCGGACTCATCTCGATGGTCGGCAAGGCCGAGCGCGGCCCGGCCGCCATCGAGGCGATCAAGAAGCACAAGTCGGCCTACCTCATGGCCGTCGGCGGCGCCGCCTACCTCGTGGCCAAGGCGATCAAGGCGGCCAAGGTGGTCGCCTTCGCCGACCTCGGCATGGAAGCCATCTACGAGTTCGACGTGAAGGACATGCCGGTCACCGTCGCGGTCGACTCCGGCGGCACCTCGGTGCACCAGGCTGGCCCGCACGAGTGGATGATCAAGATCGGCAAGATCCCGGTCTCCGCCATCGGCGGACACCACTGATCGCGACGACCGGGGCCGCGGGTTGATCGGCGTCTTCGACTCGGGCCTCGGCGGCCTTTCGGTGCTGGCTGCGGTCGCGGACGCGTTGCCTCGCGCCGACCTGGTCTACCTCGCCGACACGGCCCACGTGCCCTACGGCAACAAGCACGACGATTTCATCCGCGGCCGGGTGCTGGCCATCGGCCGGCAACTCGTGTCCGAAGGCTGCGGCACCATCGTCGTCGCCTGCAATACCGCCACCGCCGCCGCCGTGCAGGCGCTGCGCGCCGAACTGCGCGGCGTGCCGGTCGTGGGCGTCGAACCGGGCGTCAAGCCCGCGGCGCAATCGAGCGCAACGCGGCGCATCGCCGTCCTGGCCACCGAATCGACGGCGCGCAGTGAGCGGCTAGCGCGACTGATCCGCGAGCACGCCGACGGCGTGCAGGTGTTCGTGGAGCCCTGCCCCGGCTGGGCCACGCGGGTGGAAACGTTGAATCTCGACGGCGCCGAATTCGCGGCGGAAGTCCGCGGCAAGCTGGCGCCCTTGCTGGACGGGGGTGTCGACCGGGTGGTGCTCGGCTGCACGCACTACAGCTTCATCAGGCCGGCCATCGAGGCCGCGTGCGAAGGGCGCGCCCGCCTGGTGGACGTCGCCGACGCCGTCGCGCGCCAGGTGGCGCGCATCGCCGGAGACGCGGCACACGGCGACGGCCGACTCACGCTCCTGGCCACCGCCCGCCCCGAACGGCTGCAGGCGGCGTTGCCGCAACTCGGCCTCAAGCGCCTGGCGGAACGTGCCGGCCACGCGCGGCAGGTATCCGTCTAGCGGCGCACAAAACAAAACGGGGCCCGCAGGCCCCGTTCCGTTCGAACCTCGAAGCGCTTACTTCTTCGCCTTCTTGCCGGCAACGGCAGCCTTGAACGCGGCGCCGGCGGTGAAGCGCGGCACGGTCGTCGCGGCGATCTTGATTTCCTTGCCGGTGGCCGGATTGCGGCCGGTGCGCGCAGCGCGCTTGGACGACTTGAAGGTGCCAAAGCCGACCAGCGTGACGCTGTCGCCCTTGGAGACGGCCTTCGTCACAGCGGCAATCGTCGCATCCAGGAAGGCGCCGGCGGCCGCCTTAGACAGATCGGCTTCCTTGGCAATGGCTTCGATCAGTTCCGACTTGTTCATGGTGATAGACCTTTCGTTGTTATCGAAAAAAATGTGGTGCGATCGTATGGCCTCGAGTTACTACTCCCCAGCCAACCCGCTTGATCGCCAGTCGCAGTCCGACAGGCGCATATGCTACACAAGCAGAAGGGGTTGTGGGAACGGCTTTCGCAACATTTCATGAATTTCGTGAGGAGTTTGTGACACCCCCAAGACGCCCGTCCGGCGGGCAAAAAGAAAGGGCGCCCGCAGGCGCCCTTCCGGTTTGCGTCGATCGCGGAAGCTTAGGGCTTCTTGGCGAAGGCCACGCAGTAGCCGTTCGGGGACACTTCGGTGTCGCCGGGGAACAGCTTGCAGCCGCCCTTGGCGCCGCCGGGAACGAACTGGACGCAGTTCGCGCACTTCTTGTCGCCTTCGGGCGAATCCTTGTACTTCATGGAGGCGCGCATGGCGTCGTTCTTGGCGGCCAGGGCGACGACCGGGATCATGGCGAGGGCGGCGCCACCGATTTTCAGCAGAGTGCGGCGAGACTGGTTCATGTTGGTCTTTCTCCGTGTGATGTGTGATTCTGAATATTGGCGGAGAAGGAGGGATTCGAACCCTCGATACAGGTTTTGCCCGTATGCGCCCTTAGCAGGGGCGTGCCTTCGACCACTCGGCCACTTCTCCGGATACTGCGCGGTGCGCGCCCTCAGGGGCGGCAACGCGCGGCATTATAAGCTCAGGCTGATGTTTGGTCCAGATCGAACGCCTTGTGCAGCACGCGCACGGCGAGTTCGAGATACTTCTCGTCGACCACGACCGAGATCTTGATCTCCGACGTGGAGATCATCTGGATGTTGATGCCCTCCTCCGCCAGCACGCGGAACATCTTGCTTGCCACGCCGGGATGCGAACGCATGCCGACGCCGACGGCCGACACCTTGCAGATGCGGTTGTCGCCCTCGATGGCGCGCGCGCCGACGTGGGCCTTGACCTGCTCCTCGAGGATCTTCTTGGCGCGCTCGAACTCGCCGCGCGGCACGGTGAATGAAAAGTCGGTGGTGCCGTCATGGCCGACGTTCTGGATGATCATGTCGACGTCGATGTTGGCTTCCGCGATGGCGCCGAGAATCTGGTAGGCGACGCCGGGCCGGTCGGGCACGCCGAGCACCGTGAGCTTGGCTTCGTCGCGATTGAAGGCGATGCCGGAAATGATCGGTTGTTCCATCTTGCTGTCTTCCTCGAAAGTGATGAGCGTGCCCATCGTCTCCTTGCCTTCTTCCTCGAAGCTGGAGAGGACGCGCAGTTTGACCTTGTACTTGCCGGCGAACTCGACCGAGCGGATCTGCAGCACCTTGGATCCGAGGCTCGCCATCTCGAGCATCTCTTCGAAGGTGACGCGGTCCAGCTTGCGCGCCTCGGGCACGATGCGCGGGTCGGTCGTATAGACGCCGTCGACGTCGGTGTAGATCTGGCACTCGTCGGCCTTGAGCGCGGCGGCCAGCGCAACGCCCGAGGTATCCGAGCCACCGCGGCCGAGCGTGGTGATGTTGCCGTCCTGGTCGACGCCCTGGAAGCCGGCGACGATGACGACCGTGCCGGCATTCAGGTCGCGGCGGATGTTCTCGCTGCCGATGTCGAGGATGCGCGCCTTGGTGAACGTGCTGTCCGTCAGCACCTTCACCTGACCGCCGGTGTAGCTCTTGGCATTGAGGCCTATGTCCTTGAGCGCCATCGCAAGCAGCGCGATCGTCACCTGCTCGCCGGTGGACACCATGACGTCGAGTTCGCGCGGATCGGGCTGCGCGGAGACGTCCTTGGCCAGCGCGATGAGGCGGTTGGTCTCGCCGGACATGGCGGACACCACCACCACCAACTGGTGGCCCTGGGCCTTCCAGCGCGCCACGCGCTTGGCGACGTTGCGGATGCGCTCCGGCGATCCCATCGAGGTGCCGCCGTATTTTTGAACTATCAGTGCCATCGTCGAATCTGTAGGTTTGCCGAAGCGGCGGATTTTAGCCGAATTGGCAACCGATCAACCGACTCGTCGAGGACCGCTTCGAATATTCCAACCCAATACCCGCAGCTATTCCGGGGTTGTATGGCATGACCATATCTGCTATCCTGAACTGCATATTACTTCGGTAATATGTAGTCGGAGCCAGACCCCCTTTTGATTACGGACTAAAGGAAGCTAGATGAAAGCCACAGACAAGATCGATGCCCGCGAAATCCGGCGCAAACTCGGCCTCAACCAACAACAATTCTGGTCGAAGCTCGGCGTGACGCAGAGCGGTGGCTCGCGTTACGAAAGCGGTCGCAACATGCCCCGTCCCGTTCAGCATCTCCTGCGCCTCGTGCACGTCGAACAGATCGACATCAACAAGGTCCGCAAGGAAGACTTCGAAGTCATCGACTACCTGCGGTCGCACGACTCCGAGCTGTTCAAGTCCCTCAAGAAGCAGGCCAAGGCCGCCAGGAAGGGCTGATCCTTCCAGCCTACGGGCTCACCCGGACGGTGAGCCCGCAGGCGCGGATTCGTGCCGCCAGATCTTCCAGCCAGGCGGCTTGCAAGCGCCCCAGCCGCCCGGCCTCCGGCTGGCACGACGGCCGCGCCAGCCCATACAAATGCACGCCGGCAATCAGCGTGCGCGCCTGCCCCAGCAGCCGCAGATAATCGGCCACGTCGTCTTCCGCGGGCGGAACGCCGTCCATCGCGAAGAAGCAGCTCTGTACCCAGGTTTCGCAGCGCGCCGCGCATGCGGCCAGCCGCCGCAGCACGGCGTCGGGCGTCTGCCGCGTACCGTTGATGCGTTCCATGGCGGACTCGCTCCCCCCGTCCAGCTTGAACCATGCCTCGCCGCCCGCTGCGCCGATCAGCGCGATGCCTTCCTGCACCGCCGCCTTGTCGAGCAGGCTGCCGTTGGTAATGAGCCGGAGTTTGACGGACCGGTCGAGCCCGTAGTCCTTCAGTATGCGGATAACGGCGGCCACCGCCTGCGCGAATTCCGGCGCGCTGGTCGGTTCGCCGTTGCCCGAGAG
>JBLNBJ010000054.1:0-59482 GCA_050259835.1 Ignavibacteria bacterium
CAGCGAACGCGGAGCCGATCAGAAAGTCGCGGTTGCCGGGCAGGAAGAACAGGCGCACGCCGCGCTCGGCGAGCGCCTTGAGCGCGGCGCAGATGCCGGCGTTGAAGGGATCGGGAAGATCGTCGTCGCCCGCCCAGGCATCGAACAGGTCGCCCAGGATGTAGAGGGCACCGGCGCTGCGCGCCGGGCCGGCGAGGAACTCGAGGAAGCGTCGCGCCGTTTGGGGGCGCGATGGATGCAGATGGACGTCGGAAACGAACAGAGCCCCCCCCGGAACCGCTGCTGCGCGGCGCTCTTCCGCCTGGGGGGCTGGAAACCCTTGGGGCGCGGTCAGCAAACTTCGGCGCGCTCGATCACGACGTCCTCGACCGGCACGTCCTGATGGAAGCCGGCGCGCGAGGTCTTGACGCCCTTGATCTTGTTCACCACGTCCATGCCTTCGACGACGCGGCCGAACACGCAGTAGCCCCAGCCGTCCTGGCCCGGGTAGTCGAGGAAGTCGTTGTCGCCGACGTTGATGAAGAACTGGGCGGTGGCGGAGTGGGGGTCCGAGGTGCGCGCCATGGCGATCGTGCCGGCGGTGTTCTTGAGGCCGTTCTTCGCTTCGTTCTCGACCGGGGCCTGCGTCGGCTTCTGCTTCATGCCGGGCTCGAAGCCGCCGCCCTGGATCATGAAGCCGTTGATGACGCGGTGGAAGATGGTGCCGTCGTAGTGGCCGGCTTCGGCGTAGGCGATGAAGTTGGCGACCGTCTTGGGCGCCTTCTCGGCGTCGAGTTCGAGGGCGATGACGCCGTGGTTGGTGTGGAGCTTGATCATGTCGTTGTCCTATTTCTTTTCGGGCAGGAGTTTAACGGATTCGATGACGACCGGCGTCTTCGGCACGTCTTCGAACATGAAGCCGGCGGTGCCGGTCGGCACGCGGCCGATCTTCTGGACGACGTCGAAGCCTTGCGTCACCTTGCCGAACACGGCGTAACCGTGGCCGTCCGGACGCGGGTAGTCGAGGCCGCGGTTGGCGACGAGGTTGATGAAGAACTGCGCAGTGGCGGAGTTCGGATTGCTGGTGCGCGCCATGGCGATGGTGCCGGCTTCGTTCTTGAGGCCGTTCTTGCCCTCGTTCTCGATGGGCTCGCGCGTGTCCTTCTCCTTCATGCCCGCCACGTAGCCGCCACCCTGGATCATGAAGCCGTCGATGACGCGGTGGAACAGCGTGCCGTTGTAGAACCCTTCCTTTGCGTACTGCAGGAAGTTGGCGACGGTCTTCGGCGCCTTGTCGGGATAGAGCTCGATGACGATGGTGCCGAGGCTGGTCTTCATCTCGACCGCCGGATTGGCGGCGAAGGCCGGCACGGCAAGTGCAAGCGCGAACAGGAAAGCGGCGACTTTCTTCATGGTGCGGCTCCGGGAAAAGGGAAGGCAGGACTTACGCCGCGCCTTCGTAGAGGATCTTCCAGCGCCCGTCTTCCTTGATCCAGTACTGGCGCTTGGTCATGGTGTTCGAGAGGTTGCTGCTCCGGTAGTCCTGCTCGAAGGTGACGACGACGTAGTCTTCCTTGCCCGGATTGCGGAACATGCTGATGTTGTTGGTCGCGACCTTGATCCAGGTCTTGCCGGCGTTGACCTTCTGTTTCTGCGCGACCCAGGCCTGGTGGTTCTGGCCGTCGGACTGGAACTTCTGCGAGTAGTGGCTGGCGTAGCGCTCGACGTCGCGGCTTTCCCAATCACGCCGCCATTCGTCGATCATGCCGAGCAGCGCCTTGCGCTCGGCCTGCCAGTCGTCGAGCGACAGCCATTCGATGCTGTTGCTGATGATCACCGGCGTGAGTCCGATCTGCAGGTTCTTGGCGACGGCGTCGAGGTCCTGGTTGGCCAGCACGACGCAGCCGTCGGAGGCCTTGGGCGGGCGCGAGAAGGTGTTCGAAGGCGTGCCGTGCAGCCAGATGCCGTGTCCGTTGCGCCCCATGCGCTTGTCCCACTCGTTCGGGTAGTTGAGCGGGAAGGCGCCGCTGCCGTAGAGGTCGGCGAGCTTCTGGCGCGGCAGGCTGGCGGTGACATGGTAGACGCCGATGGGGGTGCGCTGGTCGCCTTCCTTGAACTTCTCGGTGCCCAGCTTGCCGTGCGTCACGTAGTAGTCGGCGACGAAGCGCGGCGTGCCGTTGTCGTTCTGGTAGAGGTAGAGCCGCGACTTCTGCGTGTCGACGACCACGGCGTACTTCTCGTCGGGCCGCAGCTGCAGCAGGTAGCGCGGCACGTAGTCGGCCGGCGGCTTGGTCTTGTAAGCGTGCAGGCGGACCAGCGCTTCGTCGCGCAGGTCGTTGACCTTGTCCTGCGCGACGCGGCTGCCGCCTTCGCCGAAGGTCTTGAGCGGCCGTGTGCGCGCCAGCAGGAGGTCGCCCTTGATCAGGTTGGCGAGCCGGAAGTTCGGATAGACGCGCAGCAGGGCCTCGGTCTGCTCAAGCGCGCTGTCGAGCTGGTTGCCCTCGATCAGCGAGAAGATGCGGGCCAGTTGCGGCTCGGGACCGGAATCTGAATAGCGCGCCTCGTTGGCGGCGCCGGCCGGGAAGGAAACTGCGGTAACGCTGGCGAAAAGTACGGCGAACGTGGAACTGCGCAGGCGGGAATGAAACGCCATCAACTGCCTATCCTCTCTTGCTGGATCAGCCAGCGCCCGTCACGGCGCACCAGCACGACCACCTTGTTGCTCCCCGTCTTGAGCGCGCCCGACTTGTAGTGCTGCCGGAAGCGTGCCGTCGCGGTGTTGCCGTCGACGCTCACGCGCAGCTTTTCGTAGCCGACCTGGATTGCGCCGGGCTTGTTGATGCGCTTCGCCCGTTCGGCCTCCCACGCTGCGCGCGGCTCGCCGCCGGGCGTCTGGAAGTCCTTCGCGTAGTACGCCAGATAGCCCTTGACGTCCTTCCTGGACCAGGCGGCCAGCCAACCGTCGAGGGCCTTGGTGGCTTCCGCTGCGGCGTCGCCGGCCGGGGCGACCGTCATCTTGGCGGGAGGTGTGGCCGGCGCAGCAGGTGCAGTGACCGGAGCGGGCGCAGTGGGTGCAACTGCCGCCGGCTTGGTTTCCGCGGGCTTGGGTTCGACCGGCTTGGCCGGTTCCGCGCTTGCGATCGGCTCCACCGGCTTGGCCTCGGGCGCGGCCGGCTTGGCGGCGACCGGGCGGCCCGGGCGGCCACTGACCATCAGCTCCTTGATGGTCGACAGCTTCATCTGTGCGCTGGCGTTCGAGGAGTCGAGTTGCAGCGCCTTGTCGTAGGCCTGGGTCGCGAGTCGCGCGTAGATGTCGCCCAGGTTCTCGTGCGCCGTCGCATACGAGGGATGCGTGCGGATCGCCATTTCCAGCGCCTGCTTGGCCTTCTCGTACTGCTTCTGCTGGGCGTAGATGACCGCGAGGTTGTTGTACGGCTCGGGCAGTTCCGGGTAGTCTTCGGTCAGCTTCTGGAAGACGGTGGTCGCCTCGGACAGCTTGTTCATGTCCGTCAGGATCACGCCCTTGAGGAAGCGGCCCTGCGCGTCCTTCGGCTTGGTCGACAGGTACTTGTCGACCTGCTCGAGGGCTTGCGCCTGCTGCCCCTGCTTGATCAGCTTGCTGATGTCCTGCAGCGGATCGGCGTAGGCGGGCAGCGAGAACACAGCTGCGGCGCAAACGGCGAAAGCCAGCGTGCGCGGGGCAAAGGAGCGTGCAAAGGGCATGTTATACTGGTCCCGAAGGGTTCGGATTTAGCGAGCGATTCTACCAACAACGCGCTTGAATCCACAATGTTACCTACCCCCGACAACGCGGGGAAAACCCTTCGCTTTCGCGGTCAATTTCCGTTATTGAACCCCGTTTCTCCCGCATGCTGACCATCTACAACTCTCTCGCTCGCGCGAAGCAGGAATTCGTTCCCATCGAACCCGGCCGGGTGCGCATGTACGTGTGCGGCATGACGGTCTACGACTATTGCCATCTCGGCCATGCGCGCGTGATGGTGGTGTTCGACATGGTCGCGCGCTGGTTGCGTGCCAGCGGCTATCAGCTCACCTACGTGCGCAACATTACCGACATCGACGACAAGATCATCAGGCGTGCCGGCGAGAATGCGGAATCGATCCGCGCGCTGACCGACCGTTTCATCGCGGCGATGCACGAAGACGCCGACGCCCTGGGCGTCCAGCGTCCCGACCATGAACCGCGCGCCACCGAGTTCGTGCCGCAGATGCTCGACATCGTCGACGCGCTGGAGCGGCGCGGGCTGGCCTACGTGGCGGGCAACGACGACGTCTGCTTCGCGGTGCGCAAGTTCGACGGCTACGGCAAGCTGTCCGGCAAGTCGCTCGAGGACCTGCGCGCCGGCGAGCGCGTGGACGTGGCGGACGGCAAGCACGACCCGCTCGACTTCGTGCTCTGGAAGCATGCCAAGGACGGCGAGCCCGCCGAGGTGAAGTGGGACTCGAAGTGGGGCAAGGGACGCCCCGGCTGGCATATCGAATGCTCGGCGATGAGCTCGCGGCTGCTCGGCGACCACTTCGACATCCACGGTGGCGGCCAGGACCTGCAGTTCCCGCACCACGAGAACGAGATCGCGCAATCGGAAGGCGCGCACGGCGGTACCTTCGTCAACTACTGGATGCACAACGGCTTCGTGCGCGTCGACGACGAGAAGATGTCGAAGTCGCTCGGCAACTTCTTCACCATCCGCGAGGTGCTGAAGGCCTACGACGCTGAAGTGGTGCGCTTCTTCATCCTGCGTGCCCACTACCGCAGCCCGCTCAACTATTCCGACGCGCACCTCGACGACGCCCGGCAGGCCCTCTCGCGGCTTTACACCGCGCTCAAGGGCTTCGACGGCGCAGCGGGCGTGAATTGGGATGAGGCTCATGCGGTCCGCTTCCGCAGCGCGATGAACGACGATTTCGGTACACCGGAAGCGATTGCCGTGCTGTTCGATCTCGCCAACGAACTGAACCGCACGCACGACCCGAAGGTTGCGGCGCAATTGAAAGCCCTTGCCGGCGTGCTGGGTTTGCTGCAGCGCGATCCCGTGGCGTTCCTGCAGTCCGTGCCCTCCGCGGCGGCCGGCCCCTCCGCCGAGGACATCGAGGCCCGCATCGCGGCTCGGCAGGCGGCCAAGAAGGCGAAGGACTTCGCCGCCGCCGACCGCATCCGCGACGAGCTCAAGGCGGCGGGCATCGTGCTGGAGGATTCGCCGCAGGGAACCACCTGGCGAAGGGGATGAGGCGGCCGCCCGCCCTGCTCCGTCCGGCCTTTCCGGCATCTTTACCGTAGCGAGAAAAACGGGTACCGTAGGACCCTGACCCCAGCTTTACACACAGCTTTCCCATGTCTTCTTCCACCACCGCCTACTGCTATCACTGCGGCACCCACCATCCGCGCGAGGAAATGCGCCAGATCGAGACCAAGGGCGGCAAGCGCTGGCGCTGCATCAAGTCGATCGAGGCCACCAAGCGAGGCACGGCCGAGCGCGATGCTTTCGGCAAGCAGGTGACGGCTTCCAACAAGTCGGAACTGCAGGCCAAACTGCGCATGCGCTCCGCGCTGACGGCCGCGCACAAGGTCCGCTAGCCCGGGACCGGGCGGCGCCGTTCAGGCGTTCAGCCGCTCCAGCAGTTTTTCGAGTGCCTCGCCGTCGGTGGCGAAGACGTTGCTCGCGCCTATCTGGGCGAGCAGGCCGGTGCGCTCCATCACGTCCTGCACCTGCTTCTTGAGCCCGCTGAATGTGAGCGTGATGCCGTTGGCGCGGAAGCGTGCAACGAGGTTCTTCAGCATGTCGATGCCCGAGGCGTCGATTTCGTTGATGCCGCTGGCCTTGACGAGGATGCAGCAGACGTTCGGGTGGTCGCGCTCCTGGCAGAGCAGGGCATCCTCGAAATACGAGACGTTCACGAAGCGCAGTGCGCCGTCGAAGCGCAGCGCGGCCAGGCGCGGATGCAGGTCTGGCAGGCTGTGCCGCCGCGCGTCGCGCAACGTGCCGTCGGCATGCAGCCCGAGGCTGGCGATGCGGGGACGCATCATGCGGTAGAGCAACATGGCGAGCGACAGCATGATGCCGGTGACGATGCCGTTCTGGATGTTCGGCGCAAAGGCCAGCGTGGCGCCGAAGGTGACCACGGCCGCGATGCCGTCGTCGCGGTTGGCGGTCCAGGCGTTGCGGATGGCGGCGAAGTTGATGAGCCCGAGCACGGCCATCATGATGATAGCGGCCAGCACCGGCTTGGGCAGATGGTGGAGCGCGGAGGTGAAGAACAGCAGCGCCAGCAGCACGCAGAAAGCGGCCACGATCGATGAGAACGCCGTGCGGGCATTGGATGCCAGATTGAGCGCCGAGCGTGAAAAGGAGCCGCTCACCGGCATCGAATGGCAGAAGGCGGCGGCCACCTTGGCCAGCCCCTGGCCGACGAGTTCCTGGTTCTCGTTCCACGGCGCGCGCGTGCGGATGGCGATCACCTTGGCGCTCGACATGGCCTCCATGAAGCTGATCAGCGCGATGACGAAGCCGGCAGGCAGCAGCTCGATGCTGGCGTTCCAGTCGAGCGGCGGCAGCGAGATGCTCGGCAGGCCGGCGGGCACGGCGCCCACCACGCGGCCGCCCATGTCTTCGTAGCCGAGGGTGGCGCTGACCCAGGTCAGCAGCGCGACGGTGACCAGCACGCCGGGCGCCCTGGGCGCCCATTTGCGGAAGGCGAACAGCATGGCGAGCGCGGAAAGGCCGAAGGCGAGCGAGAGCTCGTGCACGGCGTCGATGTTGGCCAGCACCTTCCAAATGTCGAGCAGGAAGTGCTCGGATTGCTGCGCCGGAATGCCCAGCAGTGTCGGCAACTGTGACAGCCCGATGATCATCGCTGCCGCGTTGATGAAGCCCATCAGCACGGGATGCGAGAGGAAGTTGAGCAGGACGCCTACGCGCAGCACGCCGAAGGCGATCTGGAATATCCCGGAGAGCAGGGCCAGCAGGATCACGTAGGCGTAGTAGGTCTCCGACCCGTGGGCGGCGAGCGGCGCCACGCTGGCGGCGGTGAGCAGCGAGGTCATGGCAACGGGACCCGTCGAGAGTTGCCGCGACGACCCGAACATGGCACCGACCAGCGTCGGCACCAGCGCCGCATAGAGCCCGTAGTAGGCCGGAACGCCTGCCAGCTGAGCGTAGGCAAGCGCCTGCGGAATGGCCACCAGCGATACGGTGATGCCGGCGATGAGATCGTTCTTGAGGTCGCCGGCGTTGAAGCGGAAGCGGGCGAAAAGGGTCGGGGCGGCGGCCGTCGTCATGGTCGTCTTGGTCAGAGCTGGGGAAGGGGTAGCGCTACCGGCGTGCGGCGGTGCGCGCGCCTGGCGGCGGCGCCGGCGTGGCGGGCAGTGGAGCGCTTCTGCGCCACGCGCCGCCGGTCGCTCTCTTCGAGCAGTTCCTCGAACTCGCGGAAGTTGGCGGCGTTGGCGAAGCCGAGTGCATCGAGCAGCCGCTGCAGCTTTTTGGCGTAGGACTTCATGGCGGATTTCTCGTTGGGCCGGGCCTATCCTTCCGCAGCTTCCGTGCCACTTGCCGCAAGCCGTTGTTTTGGCGCGCGGATGCGGCTGGCGTCGGCGCCGTTCGCTGTCGTATCCTGCGTTGCAAAACGCAACCTGGTGCGCCTCTTCTGTCTGGAATAGCCCTATCCGAAAGCCTTCTCGCCCGATTCGTATTTCTGTTGCACGCGCTTCGGCGACTGTTGCACAATGCAACTTTCCTCGTCCGGGCCGCCCATGAGAAAGCTGTTGCCTCAGCCTTCGCTGCGCAGGAAGGTCGTGATCGGCTATTACGCCGTGGCGGCCCTCATCGTCGCGGCCACGGCTTTCTCCTTCGGCGAGCTGAAGGCCCTCGAGGACAAGATGGTCCTGGCCGAGCGCATGTCGGAACTCTTCGATGCCACGCTGGAGGTGCGGCGCTTCGAGCGCAACTATTTCCTGCACGGCGAGGAAGCGGACCGGGCCGAGGCGCGCCGCTACGTCGGCCAGGCGCGCGCCGTGATCGAGGCGCATGGTCCGGCACTGCTGGCGCTGGAAACGGCGCCGCGTCTGGCTGAGTTCCGCGATTTGCTGGATCGCTATGAGGCCGAACTCGCAGCCGGACCGAAGGGAACCGGGCCGCGCACACGTGCCGAGCTTGAACCGCGCGTGCGTGCGCTGGGCAAGGACCTGGTGGCGATTGCCGAGGAGATGGCCGGGGCCGAGCGGCGGCTGGTGCAGTCGTCGCTGGCCCGCTTCCGCGGCCTGCTGGTCGTCTTCATCGGCATCGCCGTAGCCTTCATCGTTGCGGTCGGCAAGATCCTCTCGCGCAGCGTGGCGGCGCCGCTCAAGGAACTCGAGTCAGGCGTCGCGGCCGTGTCCGCCGGCGAGCGCGGGCGCCTCTACATGCGTTCGCGCGATCGCGAGGTCGTGGCGGTCATCGACGCCTTCAACCAGCTGCTGAAGGAACTCGAACTGCGCCAGCGCAAGCTGCTGCGTTCCGAGAAGCTGGCCTCGCTCGGCACCATGCTGTCGGGCGTGGCGCACGAGTTGAACAACCCGCTCTCCAACATCTCGAGTTCGTGCCAGATCCTCCTGGAGGAACTGGGCGAACTCGATCCCGAGGCCCAGCGCGAATTGCTCGAGCAGATCGACCAGCAGACGGGCCGCGCGCGCAATATCGTGCGCTCGCTGCTCGATTTCGCCCGCGAGCGCGAGTTCCGCCGTGAGCTGGCGCCGTTGCGGCCGCTGGTCGAGCAGACGATCGGCTTCGTGCGCGGCGAAGTGCCGGCGAAGGTCGCCATCAGGGTCGACATTCCGGACGAGGCCGCGGCCTATGGCGATCCCCAACGCCTGCAGCAGGTCTTCGTCAATCTGATCAGGAACGCGGTCGAGGCTGCGGGCGGGCGTGGCGAGGTGTCGATCTCGGCGCGCGCGGTCGTCGCCGCGGCCGGAGAACCGGTTGGCGACACGCCCTGCGGCGTGTCCGGCGCCGCCGTCGACGTGGTCATCGCCGACGACGGCCCCGGCATCCCGCCCGAGTTGCTCCCCCGCGTGTTCGATCCCTTCTTCACCACCAAGGCCGTCGGCAAGGGCATGGGCCTCGGACTGTTCATCGTCTATGAAATCGTCGAGCAGCACGAAGGCTGCATCAGCGTGGCGAGCCAGCGCAACCGCGGCACCACCTTCCGCATCCGGCTGCCCGCACAGGAGAAGAGCACATGACGGACCCCCGCACGCAGGCCCGACTGCTGATCGTCGACGATGAGGAGATCGCGCTGAAGAACCTCCAGCACGTCATGGCGCGCGAAGGCTACGCGGTCACGGCCACGCGCAGCGGTGCGCGCGCGCTGGCCCTGCTGGAGGCCCAGACGTTCGACGTCGTGCTGACCGACCTGCGCATGGAGAAGGTCGACGGCATGGAAGTGCTCAAGCGCGTGCGCGAGCGCCAGCCGGACGCCGAGGTGATCCTGATCACCGGCTATGCAACCACCGAGTCGGCGGTGAAGGCGATGAAGCAGGGCGCCTTCTACTACATCGCCAAGCCGTACCGGCTCGACGAGGTGCGCAAGGTGGTGGCGGAGGCGGCCGCCAAGGTCGGCCTGCGGCGCGAGAACCAGGCGCTGCGCGAGCAGCTCGACGGCTATCGCGGGCCGGTGCGGATCGTCACCCACGATCCCGCCATGCTGAAGCTGCTCGAGATGGCGCGCCAGGTGGCGCCCACCGATTGCAGCGTGCTGATCAGCGGCGAGAGCGGCACCGGCAAGGAGTTGTTCGCGCGCTACCTGCACCATCACAGCAACCGGCGCGACGGGCCCTACACGGCGGTGAACTGCGGCGCCTTCTCGGCCGACCTGCTCGCCAACGAACTGTTTGGCCACGAGAAGGGCGCCTTCACCGGCGCCACGACGCTGAAGAAGGGCCTGGTCGAGGCGGGCGCCGGCGGCACCCTGTTCCTCGACGAGGTGACGGAGATGGCGCCGGCCATGCAGGTCAAGCTGCTGCGCGTGCTGCAGGAACGCGAAGTGCTGCGGCTCGGCGGCACGCGGCCGGTCAAGGTCGATGTGCGCATCATCGCGGCCAGCAACCGCGACATCAAGACCGCGGTCGCGGCCGGCACCTTCCGGCGCGACCTCTATTTCCGCCTCAACGTCGTCGACCTCCACATCCCGCCGCTGTCGCAGCGCCGCGACGACATCCCGCTGCTGGTCCAGCACTTCCTGCAAAAATGCACGGCGCGCATGAACAAGAAGGTGACCGGCGTTTCGCCGGACGCCATGGCGGTGCTGACGGCCTACGACTTTCCCGGCAACGTGCGCGAACTGGAGAACATCATCGAACGCGGCGCTGCCGTGACCTCTGGCGAGACGATCGAAGTCGCACACCTGCCGTCGGGGCTCGGGGAACTGGCGGCGGTGCGCCGCCGCGACGGCCGCCTGCCGACGCTCGAGGAGCAGGAGATGGACTACATCGAGCGCGTGCTGCGCGAGGTGGACGGCAACCAGAGTGCCGCGGCGCAGGTGCTCGGCATCAACCGTTCCTCGTTGTGGCGGAAGCTCAAGGGACGCGAGAACGCGGGAAGCTAGGCGGGCGCAGCGGCGCGGCGGTGAAGGTCGGGCAGGAAGACCGCCAGCACGCCGATCAGGGGCAGGAACGAGCAGACCTGGTAGACCGTCTCGATGCCCCAGGCGTCGGCGAAGCGCCCGAGCAGCCCGGCGCCGATGCCGCCGAGGCCGAAGGCGAGACCGAAGAAGAGGCCCGAGATGGTGCCGACCTTGCCCGGGATCAGTTCCTGCGCGTAGACGACCATGGCCGGAAACGCCGAGGCCAGCATGAAGCCGATGATCACGGTCAGTGCGGCGGACATCCCCAGCCCGACATACGGCAGCGCCAGCGTGAACGGGGCGATGCCGAGGATCGAGGCCCAGATGACCTGCCGGCGTCCGATGCGGTCGCCGATCGGCCCGCCCAGCAGCGTGCCGGCCGCGACGGCGAACAGGAAGTAGAACAGGTGGTACTGCGCCTCGACCGGGGAAACGTCGAAGCGGTGGATCAGGTAGAAGATCAGGTAGCTGCTGATGCTCGCCATGTAGAAGAACTTCGAGAACATCAGGCTGACCAGCACGCCCAGGGTCAGGGCGATGCGTCCGCGCGGCAGCGGCGCATCGGGCGTTGCCTGCGCCGGCTTCGGCTTGCGCTGATGATGGCGGTACCAGATGCCGACCAGCGTCAGCACCACCATCGCCAGCAGCGCGGCGAGCGAAACCCAGGCGATGCTGGCCTGGCCGTGGGGCAGCACCAGCCAGGCGGCGAGCAGCGGGCCGGCGGCGGTGCCGGCATTGCCGCCCACCTGGAAGATGGACTGCGCCAGGCCGTGGCGGCCGCCGGAGGCCATGCGCGCGACGCGCGACGATTCAGGATGGAACACCGATGAGCCGCTGCCGACCAGCGCCGCGGCCAGCAGCACCGCCGGGTAGCTTTCCGCCTGCGAGAGCAGCAGCAGGCCGGCGAAGGTGCAGCCCATGCCGAGCGCCAGCGAGAACGGCATCGGCCGCCGGTCGGTGTACAGGCCGACCAGGGGTTGCAGCAGCGACGCCGTGCACTGGAAGGTGAGCGTGATCAGCCCGATCTGCGCGAAGCTCAGATGGAAGCCGCTCTTGAAGAGCGGGTAGATGGCGAGCATCAACGACTGCATCATGTCGTTGAGGAAGTGCGAGAAGCTGATTGCGCCCAGAACCTTGAACGCGGTGTCTTGCGTGGTCGTCGAATTCATGGAAAGCCGAACAATTTCGCGCGCCGCGGCGCGCAGCGCCTAGCCGCGGCAGATCGGGCCGTCGACCGGGTTGGCGACGCTGGCGGCGATCGCCTCCACGACTTCGTGGATCTCTTCCGGGCTGAAGGCGTCGAACAGGCGCCGCGCCAGCGCGGCCGGCAGGCGCACCGTGCACGCGGTGCCGTCCGGCAGCGTGACGCCGACACCCATCAAGTCGCGTGCGTCGTCATCGTCGCTGGCGTTGGTGAGCGCCATCTGCTCGTCCATCAGGATTTCGTACTCGGCTTCCAGCGCGTCTGCGACCTCGTCGTCGAGGTGGTCGGGCAGCACGACGACGTGATCCGCGATCGGGTCTGAGCGCACCTGGCTCTGGATGCCGTGGGTCGCCGCGAAGGCGACGAAGCGGTCGCGCAGCGCTGCGTCGAAGAAGATGTATTCGGTGGCCATGGCGCCTATTCTACTTTCGAGGGCGGGGACTACCCCGCAAAGAATTCCTTCACGCGATCCATCCAGCCCTTGGCGCGCGGATTGTGCCGCGCGGCATTGCCCTGGCTGATCTCCTCGAACTGGCGCAGCAACTGCTTCTGCTCGTCGGTGAGGTTCACCGGCGTTTCGATCACCACGTGGCACAGCAGGTCGCCGTGGCCGATCGAGCGCACGCCCTTGATGCCCTTGCCGCGCAGGCGGAACACCTTGCCGGTCTGCGTTTCCGGCGGCACCTTGATACGTGCCACGCCGTCGAGCGTCGGGATCTCGATCTCGCCGCCCAGCGCCGCGGTGGCAAAGCTCACCGGCATCTCGCAATGCAGGTCGTCGTGGTCGCGCTGGAAGACGGCGTGCGGCTTGAGGTGGATCTGCACATAAAGGTCGCCGGGCGGGCCGCCATTCACGCCTGGTTCGCCTTCGCCGGAGAGCCGGATGCGATCGCCTTCGTCGATGCCGGCGGGAATCTTGACCGACAGCGTCTTGTGCTGCTTGACGCGGCCCGCGCCGTGGCAAGTGGGGCAGGGGTCGGCGATGAAGCGGCCAGTGCCGTGGCACTTCGGGCAGGTTTGCTGGATCGAGAAGAAGCCCTGCTGCATGCGCACCTGGCCGTGGCCGCCGCAGGAGGGGCAGACGGAGGGGGCGGTGCCCTTCTTGGCGCCGCTTCCCTTGCAGGGCTCGCATTCCACCATGGTCGGGATGCGGATGCGCGTCTCCGTGCCGCGCGCGCCTTCCTCCAGCGTGATCTCGAGGTTGTAGCGCAAGTCGGCGCCGCGATAGACGTTGGAACGGCCGCCGCCGCGGCCACCACCGAAGATGTCGCCGAAGATGTCGGAGAAGGCGTCGGCGAAGCCGCCCATGCCGGCGCCGCCGAATCCTGCGCCGCCCGCCGAAGGATCGACGCCGGCGTGGCCGAACTGGTCGTAGGCGGTGCGCTTCTTCTGGTCGGAGAGGACTTCGTAGGCTTCCTTGGCTTCCTTGAAGTGTTCTTCGGCCTTGGGATTGTCCGGATTTCGGTCCGGATGGTGCTTCATCGCGAGCTTGCGATACGCCTTCTTGATCTCGTCCGCGGATGCGTCGCGATTGACGCCCAGCACCTCGTAGTAATCCCGTTTTGCCATTTGAGCCTATCCCCGCCTACCACGTGAAAACGGCCGAGTTAAGCGGCGCGCTTTCCGCGTCGCTTCAACTCGGCCAGTCAATCCGTCACACCCGAGTGTGTCGGATCAACCCTTCTTGTCTTTGACTTCCGTGAACTCCGCGTCGACAACGTCCGCGTCGTCCTTCTTGCCCTCGCCGGCACCCGCTTGCTGTTGCTGTGCGCCGGCTTCGCCGCCGGGCGCCGCACCGGCCTGCTGCTGCGCGTAGATCTTCTCGCCCAGCTTCTGCGATGCGGCGGCCAGTGCCTGCGACTTGGCTTCCAGCGTTTCCTTGTCGCTGCTTTCCTTGATGGCCGTTTCGGCGTCCTTGATGGCGGCCTCGATCTTGCCCTTCTCGTCGGCGTCGATCTTGTCGCCGTGGTCGGCCAGCGCCTTCTTCACCGAGTGCACCAGGGCGTCGAGCTGGTTGCGCACTTCGACCAGTTCGTGGGCCTTCTTGTCCTCTTCGGCATGCGCTTCCGCGTCCTGGACCATGCGCTTGATCTCGTCTTCCGACAGGCCCGAGTTCGCCTTGATGGTGATCTTGTTTTCCTTGCCCGTGCCCTTGTCCTTGGCGGAAACGTGCAGGATGCCGTTGGCGTCGATGTCGAACGTGACTTCGATCTGCGGCATGCCGCGCGGCGCCGGCGGGATGTCGGTGAGGTTGAACTGGCCGAGGCTCTTGTTGCCGGCGGCCATCTCGCGCTCGCCTTGCAGCACGTGGATGGTCACGGCCGACTGGTTGTCGTCGGCGGTGGAGAACACCTGGCTCGTCTTGGTCGGGATGGTCGTGTTCTTCTGGATCAGCTTGGTCATGACGCCGCCCAGGGTCTCGATGCCCAGGCTGAGCGGGGTGACATCGAGCAGCAGCACGTCCTTGACTTCGCCCTGCAGCACGCCGCCCTGGATCGAAGCGCCGATGGCGACGGCTTCGTCGGGGTTCACGTCCTTGCGCGGCTCCTTGCCGAACAGTTCCTTGACCTTGTCCTGCACCTTCGGCATGCGCGTCATGCCGCCGACCAGGATGACGTCGCTGATGTCTTCGATCTTGACGCCGGCGTCCTTGATCGCGGTGCGGCACGGAGCGGCGCAACGCTCGATCAGGTCGTCGACCAGCGACTCGAACTTGGCGCGGGTGATCTTCATCGTCAGGTGCTTCGGACCCGACGCGTCGGCCGTGATGTAGGGCAGGTTGATCTCGGTCTGCTGGCTGGAGGAAAGCTCGATCTTGGCCTTCTCGGCGGCTTCCTTCAGGCGCTGCAGCGCCAGCACGTCGTTCTTGAGGTCGACGCCCTGTTCCTTCTTGAACTCGGTAACGATGTAATCGATGATGCGCTGGTCGAAGTCCTCGCCGCCCAGGAAGGTGTCGCCGTTGGTGGACAGCACTTCGAACTGGTGCTCGCCGTCGATCTCCGCGATGTCGATGATGGAGATGTCGAAGGTGCCGCCGCCCAAATCGAACACCGCGATCTTGCGGTCGCCTTCCTGCTTGTCGAGGCCGAAGGAGATCGCGGCCGCGGTCGGCTCGTTGATGATGCGCTTGACCTCGAGGCCGGCGATGCGGCCGGCGTCCTTGGTGGCCTGGCGCTGGCTGTCGTTGAAGTAGGCGGGCACGGTGATGACGGCTTCGGTGACTTCCTCGCCGAGATAGTCTTCGGCGGTCTTCTTCATCTTGCGCAGCACTTCGGCGGAAACCTGCGGCGGCGCCATCTTCTTGTCGCGCACCGAGACCCAGGCGTCGCCGTTGTCGGCCTTGACGATCTTGAAGGGCATCAGGTCGATGTCCTTCTGCACTTCCTTTTCCTCGAAGCGGCGGCCGATCAGGCGCTTGACCGCGAACAGCGTGTTCTTGGCGTTGGTGACCGCCTGCCGCTTGGCCGATGCGCCGCAAAGCACTTCGCCGTCGTCCGTGTAGGCGACGACGGACGGGGTGGTGCGTGCGCCTTCCGAGTTCTCGATGACCTTGGGCTTGCCGCCTTCCATGATGGCGACGCAGCTGTTGGTCGTGCCGAGGTCGATGCCGATGATCTTGCCCATGTTCGTATCCCTTTACTGAATTCGGTAAAAACTAAGCTGGTGTGCAAATGGGGCTTTTGGCCGCCAGTTCAAGCCTCTTTATGCGCTTTTGGCCTTCGAGACGACGACGAGCGCGGGGCGGATGACGCGATCGTGGAGCGCGTAGCCCTTCTGGAGCACGTTGATGACCCGGTTCGGCTCACCTTCGGCTTCCACCTGCGTGATCGCCTGGTGGCGATGGGGGTCGAACTTGTCGTCGACCGGGTTGATTTCGGCGACGTTGGCCTTCTCGAAGGCCGCCGTCAGTTGCCGCAGCGTCAACTCCACGCCTTCCCGCAGGGCCTTGGCATCCTGGTTTTCGCTGGCGAGCGCGGCCTCGAGGCTGTCCTTGACCGGCAGCATCTCGGTAGCGAAGCGCTCGGCGGCGAACTTGCCGGCCTTGGCGATGTCCTCCTGCGCGCGGCGGCGCACGTTCTCTGTCTCGGCCTTGGCGCGCAGCCAGGCGTCGTGATGCTCGGCGGCCTTCAGTTCGGCTGCCTTGAGCAGATCCTCGAGGCTGGGAGTGGTGTCGGCCTGGGCCGCTTCTACGGCGGGTTCGGCGGACTGGGCGGCCGGGTCGGGCTGCGGCAAGGATTCTGGCGTCTGCTCCTGCATGGGGATGTCCCTGGATCGATAAACCTGATGGACTATGGGGACGTCGGAGCGGGTTTCAAGGGGGAGGGCAGAAAAAATTGCGGCTTCCCGGGCGGGGCCGCCGGGCCTTCCCCAAAAGAAAAACGGCTCCCCGCGGGGAGCCGTCTTGACCGGCGTGGCGCAATCAGGTCTTGAAGCGGCCGACCGCGCTTTGCAGGTTGTTGGCCAGGTCCTCGAGCTGGCGCGCCGAGTCGGAGGTCTGTTCCACGACGGCGCTGTTCTCGCGCGCCATGGCGGCGATCGCCTCGATGTTGTGCGCGACGTCCGTAAACACGCGGCGCTGTTCCTCGGTGGCGGCGGCGATCGTGTCGAGGCCGTGGCCGACCTCGGTGACCGAACTGCTGGCCGCGGCCAGGACTTCGGCGACGGTTTCGACCGACTTCTGGCTCGATGCGATGTGGGCGAGGCCGTTCTCGATCGCATGCGCGACGGCATCGGACTGCTGGGTGAGGCTGCGCGTGATGGTGTCGATCTCGCTCGCGGAGGCCGAGGACTTCTCGGCCAGCTTGCGCACCTCGTCGGCGACCACAGCGAAACCGCGGCCCTGTTCGCCGGCACGCGCCGCCTCGATGGCGGCATTGAGCGCCAGCAGGTTGGTCTGGTCGGCGATGTCCTTCACTTCTCGCGTCATGTTGGTGATCGCAGCGGTGCTGGTGACGAACTGGTTGACCGACTCGGCGATCTGCTTGACGGTGTTTTCCACCAGGCCGACTTCGCCGATCAGCTTGGAGATGCTCTGGTTGCCTTCGGCGGAGCGGCGCTCGCTCTCGCGCGATTGCTCATGCACGCGCTCGGTGCTGTGCGCGATTTCCGAGATGCTGGAAACGACGGTCTCGACCGCGTCGGCGGCAGCGGTGGACATCTGGTCCTGCTTGTGCGAACCGTCGCTGACGGTGTTCGCGCTGATGGTGAGGTTGTGCGCGGCCGAGGACACCTGTCCGGCCGACTCGCCGACGTGGCGGACGAGCTCGGAGAACTTGACCATCATGGCGTTGAAGGTGGAGGAGGCCTCGCCGATCTCGTCCTGTCCCTTGACCTCGAGGCGGCGCGTCAGGTCGCCTTCGCCATTGGCGATGTCGCGCAGGCCGGCCACCATGTGTTCCAGGGGAACCGTGACGACGTTGCGGATGAAGAACCAGATGAAGACCAGCATGAACACGCTGACCGCCATGGCGGCCCCCAGCGACTTGATGCGCTGGGCGGTGACCGCTTCCTCGACGTGATCGAGGGAGATCTTCATGCTGACGATGCCCAGCACCGTTTTCTCGGGCACCTGGTGGCACATGATGCAGTTCTTGCCGAGGTAGTTGGTGCTGGCCAGCGCCGGACGCACGACGCGCAGGTATTCGCCCTTGTCGTCCGTCTGGACGTCGCTGTATTCCTGGCCGGTCTTGAGGACCTGCTGCTCGATCTCGTCCGCCTTTGTTTCGTCCTTGGCGTTGCCCGGACCGAACACCTTGATGACGCCTTCGCCGCGGATGACCTTGAGGTCGCGGATGATGGAGAGTTGCTTGATCTGGTCGAGGAACACCTCGCGCTGTCCGACCGTGCCCGTGATCATCATGCCGGTGAGGCCGGCAAGCGTCGCCTCGTGCATCGAAGTCGAGAAGGCCCGCGCCTGATCGATGGCCGTCTGCCTGTTGACCGCGCTCTCCCAGAAGATCATCCCGGACCACGCGATGATCAGCACAAGCCAGATAGCGGCCGTCAGCCGTACCCAGATCTTCATATCAGCGAGGCGAGGCATAAAAAAGGCTCCGGCAAGGATAAAACGGGCCTCAGTTTATCCCAATCCCCCGACCCCGATGGCGTGAAAAGCGCAAAATTCCCACGCTAAAGTAAGCCTTGCACCGGCTTCCTCAGACTGCCAGGTCGACCTGCTGCAAACTGCCCGCTTGGCCCGATTCCGACAGGTACAAGCCGGTGGTCCGCACCGCGCCGAGGTCCCTGTTCTGCGCGTCGCGCAACTGGAAGGACGTGTCCTGGTTGCCGAGAAACAGCGCGCCGACGCCCGCGTTCTTGAGCGAGGTCAATTTCCCGGCGCCTTCGGCGTCCGGCTGCCAGACCGCGAGTTGCGCGAAGGCCGGATCGTTTTCGTCGATCCAGCCGTTGTGGTCGGAGTCGTAACGCGCGAGCTCAGCGAACCCTGAGCCGGTGGATGGCCCGAAGAGTTCGCTGCCCGAGTCGATCACGCCGTTCTGGTTGGCGTCGAGCGCGAGGTAGGCGCCGCCGCCGGTAAGCAGCGGGATGGCTTCGGTCCGTCCGTCGCCGTCGAGGTCGAAGCTCATGCGCTGGGGCGAGAGTTGGGCGCTCGATCCGCCGAGGTTGAGCACGAGCGGATCCTTGCGCGCGCTGCCCGCGCGGACGGCGCTATTGCTCTCCTCGACATGGCTGCGCGCCATGGCGAGCTGGAGGGACAGGTCGATGTGCCGGCCGTCTGCCGTGGTGACGCTGCCCTGTGCCGCGAAAGAAGTCTGCTCGACTTCTTCGCGCCGCACATGGCGCTCATAAGCGACGTCGACGGTCGGCCGCTGCACAGGGGGCGCGGCGGGGGCGGCCGCGGGGATGGACGACGAGGCGGCCGCGCCGTTGTCCGGCGTCGCCACTTCCGGGAGCTTGATGTGTTTGCCCGTCAGCCATTCCACCAGGGCCTTGATGAGCACTAGGCGCCAATCCTGCGAATTCGTGGGGCGGCCTGCGGTATCGGACGAGGAGGCTGGTTCGGACGCGGCCTGCGCGACGGGGGCCGGAGCGGGTGCCGGTCGAGAACTGACCGAGACCGTCAGGTTCTGATGTTCTTCGGTGCGGAGCATCGCATAGTGACTGCTCTGCATTGCGACGGCGGAACTGGCGATCTTCATGGCGGCCTCCTGCGGGCGCGCAACATGGCGCCGTCTTCCTGTTATCGGCCGTATGTCGAGTGACTTAAGTCCTTGTCCTTAAAGGAAATGTGGCAGCGATAGAAACCCGCATAGGAAACAAGGAATTGGAGGCGCTAGCTCACGGAGTTTCTGATCCAGCGCACCAAGGATGCCGCGTCCATGGCGCCCGACTGCCGCGCGACCTCGCGTCCTCCGCGGAAGGCCACAAGGGTCGGGATGCTGCGGATGCCGTACCGGGCGGCCAGTTCTCCGGCTTCCTCCGTGTTCACCTTGGCCAGACGCACCGAGGGCTCAAGCTGCCTTGCCGCTTGCGCGAACGCAGGTGCCATGGCGCGGCAGGGTCCGCACCACGGCGCCCAGAAATCGACGACCAGCGGAAGGTCGGAGCGATCCACGTGCTTCTGAAAGCTCACCCCGTCCAATTCCACGGGGGCGCCCGCGAACAAGGGCTGCCGGCATTTGCCGCAGGTTCCGCCGTCGGCGAGCCGCGCCGTCGGAACGCGGTTGGGCGCGTGGCAATGGGGGCAGGCGACGATCAGGGCTTCCGGCATGGCAACTCCAATATCAGTTTGTGCTGATATTGGTTTGCCCCCGCGGAATTCAAGCCTTGAGCTGTTCGCGCGCGATGGCGGCCAGCGCGGAAATCCAGTCGGGCCGTTCGTTGAGGCAGGGAATGTAGCGATATTCCTCGCCGCCAGCAGCGAGATAGGCGTCACGGCACTCCATGCCGATCTCCTCCAGCGTCTCGAGGCAATCGGCCACGAAACCGGGGCAGACGACGTCCACGCGCTTCGCGCCTTCCCGGGCAAGCGCTTCGAGCGTCGGCTGGGTATAGGGCTGCAGCCATTCGGCACGGCCGAAACGCGACTGGAAGGTGAGCTGCCAGGCACCCGGCTCGAGTCCGAGCGCAGCGGCGAGCAGTTCGGCGGTCTGGCCGCACTGGTCGGCATACGGGTCGCCTTGCTCAACCGCGCGCTTCGGGATGCCGTGGAAGCTCATGATGAGCTTCTCGGGCCGTCCATGCGTCTGCCAGTGTTCGCGGATGCTGGCCGCCAAGGCGCCGATGTAGCCGGGATGCTCGCCATAGGCGCGGATCGGGATCAGGCGCAGGGCTTCCGGATTGCGCGCACGCCAGGCCGAAACGGCGTCATAGACGCTCGCCGTCGTGCTGCCTGCGTACTGCGGGTAGAGCGGAACGACGGCGACTTCCTTCACGCCCGACCGAACCAGCTTGTCGAGGACGCCGCCGATGGCCGGCTCGCCGTAGCGCATGGCCCAGGCCACTGCGATGTCCTTGTCGCCTGCTTCGCCCAGCAGGCCGCGCAGCAGCTTCGCCTGCCGCTCGGTATGCACCTTGAGCGGCGATCCTTCGGCGGTCCAGATCTTGGCGTACTTGAGGGCCGACTGCGCCGGACGCGTCCTAAGGATGACGCCGTGGAGGATGGGCAGCCACAGCCAGCGCGGCAGGTCGACGACGCGGCGGTCGCCGAGGAATTCGGCCAGGTAGCGGCGAAGGGCGGGGGCGGTGGGGGCTTCCGGGGTGCCGAGGTTGGCGAGCAGGATGGCAGTCCGGCTCATGGGCTGGACAATGCGCTGGTCAGGAGCTTCGCGGTGATGTCGACCAGGGGGATCACGCGCTCGTACGCCATGCGCGTCGGGCCGACCACGCCGATCGTGCCGACCAGTTGGCCGTCGACCTCATAGGGTGCCGCCACCACGCTGCATTCGTCGAGCGGCGCGATGCCCGATTCGCCGCCGATGAATACCTGGACGCCGTCGGCACGGTTGGAAAGCTCGAGCAACTGCTGCAGCGAAGTGCGCTGCTCGAACAGCGCGAACAGCTGGCGCAGGCGGGCCATGTTGGAAGCGAGGTCGTCGACGTCGAGAAGGTTCTTCTCGCCGCTCACCAGCGTTTGCGCGGCCACTTCGGTGGCGACTTGGTTGCCGACTTCGACGGCGGCGTGCATGAGCTCGGACATGTCGCTGGACAGCTGGCGCAGTTCGGCCTGCACGCGCAGGCGGATCTGCTCGAAATCGAGCCCGACGCAGTTCTGGTTCAGGTAGTTCGCCGCCTCGACGAGCTCGGACGGGCTGTAGGCGCGCTGGGTGAACAGGATGCGGTTCTGCACCTCTCCGTCCGAGGTGACGATGATCAGCAGGACCCGCTTTTCCGAGAGGCTGACGAACTCGATCTGCCGGATGCGCGGCTGCGCGCGCCGCGGGGCGATCACCACGCCGGCGAAATGCGTGAGCTGCGAGAGCAGCTGCGAGGCGTGGTTGAGCAGGCGCAGCGGCTGGTCCGGCTGGATCGCTTCCTTGATCTCGGAGATGTCGTGCTGCGCCAGCGGCTTGACGGTGAGCAGGGTATCGACGAAGAGGCGGTAGCCGCGCGCCGTCGGGATGCGTCCCGCCGAGGTGTGCGGGCTGGCGATGAAGCCGGCTTCCTCCAGGTCCGACATGACGTTGCGGATCGTGGCGGGCGACAGGTCCAGCCCCGATTGCCTCGAAAGCGTGCGCGACCCGACGGGTTGCCCCTCGGCGATGTAGTGTTCGATCAGCGTCTTGAGCAGGGTTTGGGCGCGCTTGTCTAGCATGCGCCAATTGTAGCCAAGAACGCCCGCCGGAAAGGAATATGCCGCCCGCCAGAGCTCGCGCGGCACCCGCAAATGCCCCGGGCCTTTATGGTTTAATCGCCCACCATGACAGGCAAGCAGATCCGCACCGCCGCGCTGATCGGCAAGTACCGCAGCCCCGAAGTGGCCGAGTCCCTCGGCCTGCTTTCGGCGTTCCTGCGCGACCGCGGCATTCGCGTGCTGATCGAGGAGGGCACGGCGTCGTCGGTCGGTCCCGACGGCCTGGACGGCTACGAAGTCGTCAGTTACGAGGACATCGGGCAGTCTGCCGACGTCGCCATCGTGCTCGGCGGCGACGGCACCATGCTCCATTCGGCGCGTCGCCTGGCCGAGAGTGAGGTGCCACTGGTCGGGGTGAACCAGGGTCGCCTGGGTTTCATGACCGACATCGCCCTCGACGAGATGCTGCCGCGCATGGAAGACCTGCTGGCGGGACGCTTCAAGGCCGAGCAGCGTTTCCTGCTCGAAGCCGAGGTGATGCGCGACGGCGAGCGCGTCTTCCAGACGCTCGCCCTCAATGACGTCGTCCTCAACAAGGGCGAGGTCGGCCGCATGATCGAGATGAAGGTCGAAGTCGATGGCGAATTCCTCTACGTGCTGCGCGCCGACGGCATGATCGTCGCCACGCCGACGGGCTCCACCGCCTATGCGCTGTCCGCCAACGGCCCGATCCTGCAGCCGGCGATCGCCGGCATCGCGGTCGTACCCCTGTGCCCGCATGCCCTGACGAACCGGCCGATCACCATCAGCGACCAGAGCCATGTCGAACTGACGCTGGTCGCCCCGCACGACGGGCGCGTCCATTTCGACGGCCAGGCGCGCTTCGATGCGCGCGCTGGCGACAGCGTGCGCATCGCGCGCTCGAGCCACTTCGTCACGCTGTTGCATCCGCCCGGGTACAGCTATTTCGCCATGCTGCGCGAGAAGCTGCACTGGAGCGCGGTGCCGAAGCACAGTTAGGTAGCCATGCTCAGGCGTTTGTTCATCAGCGACTACGTGATCGTCGACCGGCTCGAGCTCGAGTTCTCGGAGGGCTTCGGTGCCTTGACCGGCGAAACCGGAGCCGGCAAGTCGATCCTCGTTGACGCGCTGGCGCTGGTGCTCGGCGAACGGGCCGAAGCCGCCGTGGTGCGGCCGGGGCGCGAGCGTGCCGAAATCGCTGCCGAGTTCGACGCGCCGGCGCAGGGCCCGTTGGCCGCCTGGCTGCGCGCCAATGATTTCGAGGCCGAGGACAGCCTGCTGGTTCGCCGCGTCATCGACGCCGGCGGCCGTTCGCGAGCCTATCTCAACGGCATGCCGGCGACGGCGGGGCAGCTGCGCGAGGTGGCCACCTTTCTCACCGACATCCACGGTCAGCACGCGCACTTGTCGCTGCTGAAGGCGGAGGCGCAGCGGCAACTGCTCGACGTTCGCGCAGGCCAGGTCGATGCAGCGAAGGCGGTCGCGGCGCGATTCCACGAATGGCGTTCGCTGCGTGCGGCGCGCGAATCGGCCTCCCGCGATGCCGCGGTGGCCCAGCGTGAGCGCGAGATGACCGAATTCCAGGTGCGCGAACTCGAGGCGCTCGAGTTCGACCCGGCACGCTGGGCGGACGAGAATGCCGAGCATCGGCGCCTGGGCCATGCCGTGGCGTTGATCGAGGGCGTGGAAGCGGCGCTGGCCGCGCTCGACGACTCCGATGCCGCCGCCGGCGCGCTGCTCGACGGTGCGGCCGGTCGGCTGTCGCAGTTGGTCGATCACGACCCCGCGCTGAAGGATCCGGCCGAACTGCTCGAAGGCGCGCGGATCCAGTTGTCCGAAGCCGTTCACGCGCTGTCGCGCTACCGCGAGCGTCTCGAGGTGGATCCGGGACGCCTGGCGGAGCTCGACGGCCGCATGGAGGCGGTCATGGCCGCCGCGCGCAAGCACCGCGTGGCGCCGGAGGAACTGGGCGAAACGCTTGAGCGTTTGCGCGCTCGTCTCGATGAACTGAGGCTCTCCGCCGATCCAGAAGCGCTGGCTCAGCGGGAGGCGGAGGCGCTTGAAGCCTATCGCGCGCTGGCGCAGAAGCTGGGCGCGGCGCGCCGGAAGGCGGCGGCAGAATTGTCCAAGGCGGTCACCGCCTCGATGCAGCAACTGGCGATGGCGGGCGGTCGTTTCGAGATCGCCTTCGAGACGCTCGCGGAACCGGCGGCCTACGGCCTGGAAAGCGTCGAATTCATGGTGGCGGCCAATGCCGGCCAGCCGCTGAGGCCCCTCGCCAAAGTGGCGTCCGGCGGCGAACTTTCGCGCATTGGCCTCGCCATCCAGGTGATCGCCAGCAGCTCGGGCGAGGCGCCGACGCTGATCTTCGACGAAGTCGACGTCGGCATCGGCGGCGGCGTCGCCGAGATCGTCGGAAAGCTGCTCAAGGAACTGGGCCGGTCGCGCCAGGTGCTCTGCGTCACCCACTTGCCCCAGGTGGCGGCGCAGGCCGATTGGCAATGGTCGATCGCCAAGGAGATGCAGGACGGCGCGACCTTCTCGCGGGTGACCCCGCTCGATGCGGACGCCCGCGTCGATGAAATCGCACGCATGCTGGGCGGGGTGCGCATCACGGACACCACGCGCGAGCACGCGCGGGAAATGCTCGGGGTTTCGTCGCGCTGAAGCGCGGCGCCTGCTAGCGCCCCTTCTTGTTGGGGCAGTCTTCCTTCAGGCAATCCACGTAGAGATAGAGCGCGTGGTCGGCGACCGCGAAGCCTTGTTCGGCGGCGATGCGCGCCTGGCGCTTCTCGATCTCGGCATCGTAGAACTCGACGACTTTGCCGCACTGCAGGCAGACGAGATGGTCGTGATGCTTGCCTTCGTTGAGTTCGAAGACGGCTTTGCCGCTTTCGAAGTGGTGCCGGGTCAATAGCCCGGCCTGCTCGAACTGCGTCAGCACGCGGTAGACGGTCGCCAGCCCGATGTCCTTGCCCTGACCGATGAGGATCTTGTAGACGTCTTCGGCAGCAAGATGGCGCACGCCCGATTCGGCTTGCGCATGCTGGAATACCTCGAGGATCTTGAGCCGCGGCAAGGTTGCCTTGAGGCCGATGTTCTTCAGGTCTTGCGGATTGGACATGGCGGGGAAGGGAGGTCGACAGCCTTATGATATAGTCTTCGCGCCCTTTTGAGAGTGCGGCATCCCGCCCGAAGACACCCATGATGAAGCGCGTCAGTCTCCTCGTGATCCCCCTGCTTGCCGGCTGTTCCAGCATGCCGGATTCCGAAGGGATGGTGTCCGGCATTTCGAAGGCGCTCGACATCTCGCCGCTGCTGCATCCCTACCGGATCGACGTGCGGCAGGGCAATCTGGTGACCCAGGAGATGGTGGCGCAACTCAAGCCGGGGCTCACCAGGGATCAAGTCCGCTTCGTGCTCGGTACGCCGATGCTCACCGACATCTTCCACGCCAACCGCTGGGATTATGTCTACCGGTTCAAGACCGGCGAAGGCGAGGTCCAGCAGCGCCGGCTCGTCGTGTTCTTCGAGGACGACAAACTCGTGCGTCTGGGCGGAGATGTCGTGGGCGACCCGACCGTCAGTGCCGGCACTGTCCAGAAGCCCGCTGCGCGCGTCATCGATATCCCAGGCCCGCAGCCGGCGGCTGACGGTAGCACCCAGGCCAAACCTGATCAGGCGCCGAAGGCCGACAAGGCCCAGTCTGCTGCGTCCGCACCCGCCGTTTCCCAGTAAGGTCTCAAATGGAAAAGATACGTTTTGCCATCGTAGGCAGCGGCGGCCGCATGGGCCGCACGCTCATCGAAGCCGTGCTGGCCGCGCCGGACGCCGAACTTGCGGCGGCGCTCGATATGCCCGGCAGCCCGTTCCTCGGCAAGGACGCTGGAGAACTGGTCGGCGCGCCATGCGGTGTGGCGATCAGCGCCGACATCGATGCGGCGCTCGCCAAGGCGGACTGCCTGATCGACTTCACCCGCCCGGAAGGCACCCTCAAGCACCTCGAATCCTGCCGCAAGCACGGCGTCCACGCCGTGATCGGCACCACGGGGTTCTCCACGGAGCAGAAGCTCGCCATCCAGGACGCCTCGCGCGACATTCCGATCGTCTTCGCCCCGAACATGGCCGTCGGCGTCAACGCCGTCTTCAAGCTGCTCGACGTGGCGGCGCGGATTCTGAACGAGGGCTACGATGTCGAGGTGATCGAGGCCCATCACCGTCACAAGGTGGATGCACCCTCGGGCACCGCGCTGCGCATGGGCGAGGTGGTGGCGGCGGCCTTGGGCCGGAATCTTGCCGAATGCGCGGTTTACGGACGAGAAGGCCACACGGGTGAGCGTCCGGCCACCCAGATCGGCTTCGCCACCGTGCGTGGCGGCGACATCGTCGGCGACCATACGGTCCTGTTCGCCGGCACCGGCGAACGCATCGAAATCACCCACAAGTCGGCCAGCCGGATGCCCTACGCACAGGGCTCCCTGCGCGCCGCGCGCTTCATGCGCAGCAAGGCGCGTGGCCTCTTCGACATGCAGGATGTCCTCGGACTGCGCTGATCGGGTATAATTGCGCGGTTTGCCTGCAGCCGCGCAAAACCTCGACCAGGAGTTCCAGATGTCCCAGTTTCCGCCCGCCATTCTTGTTTTGTCTGACGGGACGGTATTTCGGGGCAAGGGTATCGGGGCAAGCGGCAGTTCGGTCGGGGAGGTGGTGTTCAACACCGCCATGACCGGCTACCAGGAGATCCTCACCGATCCTTCCTATTGCCGCCAGATCGTCACCCTGACGTATCCGCACATCGGCAACACCGGCGTCAATCGCGAGGACTGCGAATCCACCAAGGTTTTCGCGGCCGGCCTGGTCATCCGTGACCTGCCGCTGGTCGCCTCCAACTTCCGCAGCGAACAGACGCTCTCCGACTACCTGAAGGCCGAGAACGTCGTCGCCATCGCCGACATCGACACCCGTAAGCTCACGCGCATCCTGCGTGAAAAGGGTGCGCAGGCCGGCTGCCTCGTCACGGGCGACAAGCCTGACGCCGAGGCCGCGCTGGCCCAGGCGCGCGCCTTCCCGGGGCTCGCCGGCATGGACCTCGCGAAGGTCGTCTGCGTCGACAAGCCCTACGAGTGGACCGAGGGCGAATGGCAGCTCGGCAAGGGCTACGTCGCGCAGCAGGATGCGCGCTTCCACGTCGTCGCCTACGACTTCGGCGTCAAGCGCAACATCCTGCGCATGCTGGCCGAACGCGGTTGCAAGCTCACGGTGGTGCCGGCCCAGACGCCCGCCAAGGACGTGCTGGCGATGAAGCCGGACGGCGTCTTCCTCTCCAACGGCCCCGGCGACCCCGAACCCTGCGGCTACGCGATCGCCGCGATCCGCGAATTCCTCGATCGCAAGCTGCCGACCTTCGGCATTTGCCTCGGCCACCAGCTCATGGGCCTGGCCGGCGGCGGCAAGACGCTCAAGATGAAGTTCGGCCACCACGGCGCCAACCACCCGGTCAAGGACCTCGAGACCGGCCAGGTGCTGATCACCAGCCAGAACCACGGCTTCGCCGTGGATCCCGCCACGCTGCCGGCGAACGTCAAGGTGACGCACGTGTCTCTCTTCGACGGCAGCCTGCAGGGCATGGCCTGGACCGACCGTCCGGCCTTCTGCTTCCAGGGCCACCCGGAAGCGAGCCCGGGGCCGCACGACGTCGGCTACCTGTTCGATCGCTTCATCAAGTCGATGGAGCAAAAGTAATCATGCCCAAGCGCACAGACCTTCACAGCATCCTCATCATCGGCGCCGGCCCGATCATCATCGGCCAGGCGTGCGAATTTGACTATTCCGGCGCGCAGGCCTGCAAGGCGCTGCGCGACGAAGGCTACAAGGTCATCCTGGTCAATTCGAATCCGGCCACGATCATGACGGACCCGAACATGGCCGACGTCACCTACATCGAGCCGATCACCTGGCAGGTGCTGGAAAACATCATCGCCAAGGAAAAGCCGGACGCGATCCTGCCCACCATGGGCGGCCAGACGGCGCTCAACTGCGCGCTCGACCTCGCCAAGCACGGCGTGCTCGAGAAGTACGGCGTCGAGATGATCGGCGCCAGCAAGGAAGCCATCGACAAGGCCGAGGACCGCGAGAAGTTCAAGCGCGCGATGACCAAGATCGGCCTCGGTTCCGCCCGCTCCGCCATCGCGCACAGCATGGAAGAAGCGCTGCAGGTCCAGGCGGCGCTCGGCTTTCCGGCCATCATCCGCCCGTCCTTCACCATGGGCGGCAGCGGCGGCGGCATCGCCTACAACCACGAGGAATTCGTCGAGATCTGCAAGCGCGGCCTCGAGGCCTCGCCGACCAAGGAATTGCTGATCGAGGAGTCGCTGCTCGGCTGGAAGGAATACGAGATGGAGGTCGTGCGCGACAAGCACGACAACTGCATCATCGTCTGCTCGATCGAGAACCTCGACCCGATGGGCGTGCACACCGGCGATTCGATCACCGTCGCGCCGGCGCAGACGCTGACGGACAAGGAATACCAGATCATGCGCGACGCCAGCATCGCAGTGCTCCGCGAGATCGGCGTCGATACCGGCGGCTCGAACGTCCAGTTCGCCATCAACCCGAAGGACGGTCGCATGATCGTCATCGAGATGAACCCGCGCGTGTCGCGCTCCTCGGCGCTGGCGTCGAAGGCCACCGGTTTCCCCATCGCCAAGATCGCCGCGAAGCTGGCCTGCGGCTACACGCTGGATGAACTGAAGAACGACATCACCGGCGGCGCCACGCCGGCCTCGTTCGAGCCCTCGATCGACTACGTCGTCACCAAGGTGCCGCGCTTCGCGTTCGAGAAGTTCCCGCTCGCCGACGTGCGTCTGACGACGCAGATGAAGTCGGTCGGCGAAGTCATGGCGATCGGCCGCAGCTTCCAGGAATCGCTGCAGAAGGCACTGCGCGGCCTGGAGACCAGCGTCTACGGCTTCGACGAACTGGAAGCCGAGCGCGAGGAGATCGCCCACGAACTGGCCAACCCCGGCGCCCAGCGCATGTGGTACCTCGGCCAGGCGTTCCGCAGCGGCTTCACTTTCGACGAAATCCTGAGCCTTACCAAGATCGATCCGTGGTTCCTGGTGCAGATCGAGGAAATCATCCAGCTCGAAGGCGAGATGCGCGGCAAGCCGCTGGCCGGCTTCGATGCCGAGAGCCTTCGCGCGCTGAAGCGCAAGGGCTTCTCCGACCGCCGCATCGCCAGCCTGACCGGTGCCAGCGAGACCGAAGTGCGCAATCGCCGCCACGCGCTGAACGTGCGCCCGGTGTTCAAGCGCGTCGATACCTGCGCCGCGGAGTTCGCCACCTCGACCGCCTACATGTATTCGACCTACGAGGAAGAGTGCGAGGCGCGGCCGACCGAAAAGAAGAAGATCATGGTGCTCGGCGGCGGCCCCAACCGCATCGGCCAGGGCATCGAGTTCGACTACTGCTGCGTCCATGCCGCGCTCGCCATGCGCGAAGACGGCTACGAGACGATCATGGTGAACTGCAACCCCGAAACCGTGTCGACCGACTACGACACCTCGGACCGCCTCTACTTCGAGCCACTGTCGCTCGAGGACATCCTCGAGATCGTCGCCGTCGAGAAGCCGGCCGGCGTGATCGTGCAATTCGGCGGCCAGACGCCGCTGAAGCGCGCGCGCGACCTCGAGGCCAACGGCGTGCCCATCATCGGCACCAGCCCGGACATGATCGACGCCGCGGAAGACCGCGAGCGCTTCCAGAAGCTGCTCAACGACCTCGGCCTCAAGCAGCCGCCCAACCGCACGGCGCGCAACGAGGCGGACGCCATCCGCATGGCGGCCGAGATTGGTTATCCGCTGGTGGTGCGCCCGAGCTACGTGCTCGGCGGCCGCGCCATGGAAATCGTCCATGAGCAGAAGGACCTCGAACGCTACATGCGCGAGGCCATCAAGGTTTCGAACGATTCGCCGGTGCTGCTCGACCGCTTCCTCAACGACGCCACCGAAGTGGACGTGGACGCGCTGTCCGACGGCAAGCAGGTCATCATCGGCGGCATCATGGAGCACATCGAGCAGGCAGGCGTGCATTCGGGCGATTCGGCCTGTTCGCTGCCGCCCTACAACCTCTCGAAGAAGCTGCAGGACGAGATGCGCCGCCAGACCGAGCAGATGGCGCGCGGCCTCAACGTTTGCGGCCTCATGAACGTGCAGTTCGCCATCCAGGGCCAGGGCGACGACGCGATCGTTTACGTGCTCGAAGTGAATCCGCGCGCCTCGCGCACCGTGCCCTTCGTCTCCAAGGCGACCGGCCTGCCGCTGGCGAAGATCGCCGCGCGCTGCATGGCGGGACGCTCGCTGGCCGATCAGGGTGTCACCAAGGAAGTGATCCCGCCGTACTTCTCGGTCAAGGAAGCGGTGTTCCCCTTCATCAAGTTCCCGGGCGTCGACACGATTCTCGGCCCGGAGATGAAATCGACCGGCGAAGTCATGGGCGTCGGCCGAAGCTTCGGCGAAGCCTATGTGAAGTCGCAGGTCGCTTCGGGCACGAAACTGCCGAAGTCCGGCAAGGTCTTCATCAGCGTCAAGCCGAGCGACAAGCCCAAGGCCGTCCAGGTCGCACGCGAACTCCACGACCTCGGCTTCGCGCTGATGGCCACCCGCGGTACGGCTGCGGCGATCGAGGCGGCCGGCTTGCCGGTCACCGCGGTCAACAAAGTGAATGAAGGCCGCCCGCACATCGTGGACATGATCAAGAACAACGAGATTTCCCTGATCATCAACACGGTCGAGGAAAAGCGCACGGCGATCACCGATTCGCGCTCCATCCGCACCAGCGCGCTGGCGCAGAAGGTGACGCTGTTCACCACCATCGAAGGCGGCCGCGCCGCCTGCGAGGGCATGCGGCATCAGGGACTCGAGACCTACTCGCTGCAGGATCTGCACAAAGAACTGACAGCATGAGCAAGGTGCCCATTACGCTGCGCGGTGCCGAGATGCTGCGCGAGGAACTCAAGCGGCTGAAGACGGTGGACCGCCCCAATGTCGTCGCGGCGATCGCGGAAGCGCGCTCCCACGGCGATCTTTCCGAGAATGCGGAATACGACGCCGCCAAGGAGCGCCAGGGCTTCATCGAAGGCCGTATCGCGGAAGTGGAAGGCAAACTGGCCAACGCCCAGATCATCGACCCGGCGTCGCTCGACGCCGACGGCCGCGTGGTGTTCGGCGCCACGGTGGAGATGGAAGACGTCGATGGCGGCCAGACCGTCACCTACCAGATCGTGGGCGACGACGAGGCCGACCTCAAGCACGGCAAGATTTCGCTCAATTCGCCAGTCGCGCGCGCACTGATCGGCAAGTACGCCGGCGATGTCGCCGAGGTTCAGACGCCGGGCGGCAAGCGCGAATACGAAATCCTCGACGTCAAGTACGAGTAAGTCTGGCGATTGGAGCGGACGCTACGCGCCGCTAGATCGCCGTTTGTTCGGCGCTAGCGGGATTTAGCGGTGCGGCGGCGGGGACGTTCGAGGGCTGCAGCTGCTTGTTTCTTGGTCTGCGGCTTGCCGGGGCGCTTCGGAGCAGCGGCGACCTTCTCTTCCGCCGGTTTCTCCCGCCACAGAACCAGAATGTTGCCGATATGCTGGACCGGCGCGCAATCGATCTGGTCGCAAATCTCGTTCAGCAGCGTCTCGCGGTCGTCTCGCTCGATGCCTTGAAGTTTGACCTTGATCAGTTCGTGGGCTTTGAGGCTGCGGTCAATCTCCTTCAGCACCGATTCGGACAGGCCGTTGCCGGCGACGGTGACGAGAGGATGGAGGTGGTGGGCGGCGGCGCGCAGGGCGCGGCGCTGTTCAGGGGTAAGTTCGATCATGTGGGTATTCTAACGCGATGACCATCAAATCCCGGCGGCACAAGAAAAGCAAGGCGTGGATGAACGAGCACGTCAACGACCCCTACGTTCAGCGGGCCCAAAAGGAAGGCTGGCGCTCGCGTGCCGTCTTCAAGCTGATGGAGATCGACGAGCGGGACAAACTGCTCAAGCCCGGCATGACGGTCGTCGACCTGGGCGCCGCGCCGGGCAGCTGGTGCCAGTATGCGGCGAAGCGAATCCAGCCCGGCGGCCGGCTGGTTGCGCTCGACCTGCTCGAAATGACCCCGATGCACGGAGTGGAATTCATCCAGGGCGATTTCCGCGAGGACGAGGTGCTGCACCGGCTCGAAGCCGTGCTCGAAGGCCGCCCGGTCGACCTTGTTTTGTCGGACATGGCCCCCAATATGTCCGGTATAGCGGCCTCCGACCAGGCGCGGGTCATGCATCTGGCTGAGTTGACGCTGGAATTTTGTCGCGATTGCCTGAAACCCGGTGGCGATCTTCTGGTCAAGGTATTTCAGGGTTCCGACTATATGGCGCTGCACAAGGCCATCAAGTCGGCGTTTGAGACGGTCGCGGTGAGGAAGCCGGCGGCGTCCCGCGACCGCAGTGCCGAGACCTATCTGCTGGCCCGGCGCAAGGTGGCGGGTGCTTGCCTGCCTGCCGAAAGTGACTAGAATGGCCCATTCATGGGTGGGCAAACTGTGAGGTAGCTTTTGAACAATCTTTTCAAGAATTTTGCGGTCTGGCTGGTGATCGGCGTCGTCCTCATGACGGTGTTCAATCAGTTCAACGCCAGGCAGACGGCGCAATCGACGATGGAGTATTCCCAGTTCCTCGATGAAGTGAAGCAGGGACACATCGCCAAGGTCGTGATCCAGGGACGCACGCTGGAGGCGACGACGCAGGAGGGCAAGAAGATCACCTCGTATGCGCCGCCGGATCTCTGGATGGTCTCCGACCTCTTGAAGAACAACGTCAAGATCGTCGCCAAGCCCGAGGAAGAACAATCCTTCCTCATGAACATCTTCGTCTCGTGGTTCCCGATGCTGCTGCTGATCGGCGTCTGGGTGTTCTTCATGCGCCAGATGCAGGGCGGCGGCAAGGGCGGCGCGTTCTCGTTCGGCAAGAGCAAGGCGCGCATGCTCGACGAATCGGCCAACAGCATCACCTTCGCCGATGTAGCCGGCTGTGACGAAGCGAAGGAGGAAGTCGGCGAGCTCGTCGAGTTCCTGCGCGACCCCTCCAAATTCCAGAAGCTGGGCGGCCGCATTCCGCGCGGCGTGCTGATGGTCGGTTCGCCCGGCACCGGCAAGACGTTGCTCGCCAAGGCGATCGCCGGCGAGGCGAAGGTGCCCTTCTTCTCGATCTCCGGTTCCGACTTCGTCGAGATGTTCGTCGGCGTCGGCGCGGCGCGCGTGCGCGACATGTTCGAGCAGGCCAAGAAGGCTTCGCCCTGCATCATCTTCATCGACGAAATCGACGCGGTCGGTCGCCAGCGCGGCGCTGGCCTCGGCGGCGGCAACGACGAGCGCGAGCAGACGCTCAACCAGCTGCTGGTCGAGATGGACGGCTTCGAGGCTTCCGTCGGCGTCATCGTCATCGCCGCCACCAACCGGCCCGACGTGCTCGATCCGGCGCTGCTGCGCCCGGGCCGCTTCGACCGCCAGGTGGTGGTGCCGCTGCCCGACATCCGCGGCCGCGAGCAGATCCTCAAGGTGCATATGCGCAAGGTGCCGCTGTCGACCGACGTCGACGCCTCGGTGCTGGCACGCGGCTGCCCGGGCTTCTCCGGCGCCGACCTCGCCAACCTGGTGAACGAGGCAGCATTGTTCGCCGCGCGCGCCAACAAGCGCCTGGTCGACATGGAAGACTTCGAGCGCGCCAAGGACAAGATCATGATGGGCGCCGAGCGCCGCTCGATGATCATGCCCGAGGAGGAGCGCCGCAACACCGCCTACCACGAGTCCGGCCATGCGCTGGTCGCCAAGCTGCTGCCGAAGACCGACCCGGTGCACAAGGTCACCATCATCCCGCGCGGCCGTGCGCTCGGTTTGACCATGCAACTGCCGACCGAGGACCGCTACAGCCAGGACCGCATCCGCCTGCTGTCGACGATCGCCGTCCTGTTCGGCGGCCGCATCGCCGAAGAAATCTTCATGAACCAGATGACCACCGGCGCCTCGAACGACTTCCAGCGGGCTACCGACCTCGCGCGCCGCATGGTGACGCAATGGGGCATGTCCGATACGCTGGGGCCTATGGTCTACGGCGAGGAGGAAGGCGAAATCTTCCTCGGCCGCTCGGTGACGACGCACAAGAACATGTCGGAAGCGTCGCTGCAGAAGGTGGACGGCGAGATTCGCCGTATCCTCGACGAACAGTACGCGTGTGCCCGCAAGCTGATCGAGGAGAATCGCGACAAGGTCGAGGCAATGACGGCCGCGCTGCTCGAGTGGGAAACCATCGACGCCGAGCAGATCGACGACATCATGGCCGGCAAGCCGCCGCGCCCGCCCAAGCCGAGCGCGCCGCCGAAGAGTCCCGGCAATGACGCGGCCGCAGGTCCCGCGCCCACGGCACCCGCACCCGCAGCCTGACCCAGGACGAAAAGCGCCGCATAGAGCGGCGCTTTTCATTTGCGGGCAGCCGCTGCGTGGTACAGTCGTCCGCCCGATTTCCCGGAATGCCCATGACTGGCGAATTCACCGCGCGGCTCAGCGGCCGCTTTCACGGCGTGCTGGCCTGGAGCCGGCTGGATGACCTTTGGGCGCGGCTGCGCGCCGCCCCCGAGGGTTGGTATGTGACCATGATCGGGCAGCCAGTCAAGACGCCTGCGCCCGTCTCGGCGGAGCACTTTGATCGCTTCATCGCCGACGTGGACGCCCTGCTGCGCAAGGATCACCGGGAAGACTACTGCGGCATCGTTTACGTCGACGATCCCGAGCAGCCGGCCTTCGTCAAGATCTACGATCCGAACAACCTCGGCAGTTCATGCGGCGGAGGCGGAGGCACCGTGCCGCGCTGGGTCATCAGCCGCATGGCGCCCGAGCCGATCGAGGACGCTGCGCCCCTGCCGGCGAACCGTCTGCGCTGGTGGCAGAACCTGTTCGGCGCGTGATCCGCTTTAGGCCTGCTCCATTGCCACCACGCGGATGTCGAGCATGCGGAATTCATCCTTCAGATCGTTGCCGAACTCCGACATCATGTCGTCTTCGGGGTCGTGGTACCAGTGCGTGACGATGCGCTTGCCGGCCTGGGCCGACTCGTGCATGAGGCCGATCAGCGAGCGGATCAGCTTGGTGCTGGAGCTGTTGAAGTACTTCAGCGTGAAGTGCGCCTCGACTTCGCCGTGGACGCCGGAACCGGTCAGGTAGTTATGCAGGCTGGCGCGCACGGGCGCATAGAAGGCCATGGCGTTCTCCGGATAGGATTCGCCGCTGACGTGCAGCTTGTTCTCGCTGAAGCGGAAATTGATTTCGGGGGTTTCGTTGGTGGCGGGGATGTAGAGGTTGTCCATGTCGGTCTCCTTTTCTGGGGCACACGTCAGATCGACGCGCGCAGATAGAAATCGGCGAAATCCTGGCGGTCCGAGCGGAACACGATCCGGTATTCGAGCGGCTCGCTGGCTTCGCGCGCGACGGTGAGAAAGCCGAGCCCGGCGCCGCGGCTGACCGCGTCCTTCCCGTGCTCGTCGTTGCGCAACTGCTCGCGATAGGCGGTCTTGATCTCGTCGAGCGTCATGCTGCGCAGGGGCTCGACCTTCTGCCTGATGCGATCGATGTGCTCGACGCGCACCGGGTTGCCGGCGACGATCCAGTAGCCGCTGTCGCCGTTCCTGCCAACGGCAAGGGCGCCCGTCCTGGCGCCGGCGGCGACCGCGGTGTCGGCGTAGTGAACGATGTTCTGGGCCATCTCGATGAAGCTGGAGAACAGCTTGCGGCGCGAGGGTCCGCTGACGCCGACTGCATCGAGCCGCTGCTTCAGCGTGTCGGTCATGGCGGCGACGACGTTCTGCGAGAACTCGCCCTTGTAGTAGAACAGCACGCCGTCCTTGACGGCCTGATCGCAGAAGTCGGCGAAGTGCGAGAGATTCATCCCGTTCGTCCCGCCGCTCAGATGCGGAAGCCGAGTGCGCTGACGTCGTCCTTGCGCGCCTCCTGCCCCTGGTAGTCCTTCAGCGCCTGCACCAGCGCGGCGCGTTGTTCCGGCATGCTGGCGTGGCGATGACGCAGGAGGACCTCGCGCGTGCGGCGCTTGCCGAAGGCGATGCGCTTGGGACCGCCGAGCTGGTCGACGAAGCCGTCGGTGAAGAGATAGACGGCGCTGCCTTCCGGCAACTCGATACGGTGGTTCTGCCAGACCTGGTCCATCGGCGTGGCGGCGTAGCCGACGCCCTGCCGCTCCCCTTCGACGATTCGCACCTCGGCGTCTTGGGGAGAGAGCAGCAGCAGCGGCAGATGGGCCCCGGCGTAGGTGAGGGTGCGCTGGCGCCGGTCTACCCAGCAGAAGGCGGCGTCCATGCCGTCGTCGGCCGTTTCCTCGTCGCTCGCCTCGGCATGCCGGTGGTCGATGTTGCCCATCGCCGTCTTCACCAGCCGGTTCACCGCGCCGAGGATCGCGCCCGGGTCCTCGTGCGGGACGCCGTGCAGGGCGCTCTGCAGGAAGGCGGACATGATGAGGGTCATGAAGGCACCGGGCACGCCGTGGCCGGTGCAATCGAACAGCACGACGAGGAAGCCGTCGCCGAGGTCCTGGAAGTGATAGAAGTCGCCGCTCACCACGTCGCGCGGATCCCAGATCAGGAAGTGGTCGGCCAGCGTGCTGCGCATCGCCTCGCGCGAGGGCCGCGACAGCGACTGCTGGATCACGCTGGCGTAGTCGATCGACTCCATGACGAGCCGGTTCTTCTCGGCCTGCAGGTTCGCCACGGCGCGCAGCATGTCCTGGGAGGTGCCGATGCCCAGATAGCGGTCGCCGTCGGCAATGATGAAGCCGTCGTTCATGGCCTTCTGGCCGCCCTCGACGACGCGGAACGAGAGATCCTGGATCGACGCCGTTCTGTCCACGACCAGCGGCTGCTTGTCCATGAAGGCGATGCAGCTCTTGGCGAAGTAGACCTCGCGATGGAAGGGACGCGCCATGCTCTGCATGAAGATGTTGCGGTTGATGAGGCCGATCGGACGCCCGTCCGCGACCACCGGCAGGCCGATCAGGTCGGGTTGCGCGTCGAAAATGCCGAAGACGTCCTGGTTGGAACTGGCCGGCGTAACCGCCTCGCAGGGCAGCAGCAGTCCTTCGGTATGGTCGACGACGCGCGCCGGTTCGTGGCGCTGCGGTTCCTGTGCGTTGTCGTGTGCGCGCATGTCGGGCTCATTCACAGGCGACGGGTCGGGCACCGGACGTGCAGCATTCGCCGGACGGCCGCTCGATGCGCCCGAGGCGCTGCTGCAGGTTGCGGTCGAACTCGCTGCGCCAGGCGGTTTCGCAGTTGTCGCAAAGTATCCTGCCGTAACGCCGCTGTGCGGCTGGGAATGGCACCTGGCAGCGCGCGCAAAGGGACTGGTTCATGTCTGTCCTCGATCGGATTGGGGGAGCTGATCCGCGTCGTCTGCGCGGCTTGACTGCATTCTGGCGAGGCTGTATTGCCGGCGAATGAACAAATTGTTTCCCGCCGGAGTGGATGGGCGACGAATGCGGGCGCCGGGGCAATAGGCCTTAAAATCGCGCCATGCAAACCCTTGCTTGCGGCCGCTTCCGGCTCGACCTGCGGCGTCCCCTTCTGATGGGCATCGTCAACCTCACGCCGGATTCCTTTTCGGGCGATGGCGTCGGCCACAGCGTGGCGGCCGCCGTGGCGCATGCGCAGGCGCAGCTCGAGGCGGGCGCCGACATCCTCGATCTCGGCGCCGAATCGTCGCGGCCGGGTGCCCCGCCCGTGACCGCCGAAGACGAGATGGCGAGGCTGCTGCCGGTCCTGCGGGCGCTGCGCGACGTGCCGGTGCCGCTCTCGGTCGATACGGCCAAGGCCGAGGTCATGACCGCGGCGCTGGCCGAGGGCGCATCGATGATCAACGACATCCTGGCGCTGCAGGCGCCCGGCGCGCTCGAGGCAGTCGCCGCCCGCGACGCCGCCGTCTGCCTGATGCACATGCAGGGCGAGCCGCGCACCATGCAGGCGAATCCGAGCTACGGCGACGTCGTGGCCGAGGTCAAGGACTTCCTCGCGAGGCGGGCCGCGGCGTGCACGGCCGCGGGCATCGACGCCTCGCGTATCGTGCTGGATCCCGGCTTCGGTTTCGGCAAGACGCTGGCGCACAATCTTGCGCTGCTCAACCGTCTCGGCGAATTGCACGAGCTTGGATTTCCGGTGCTCGCCGGCTTGTCGCGCAAGTCGATGCTCGGCGCCATCACCGGCCGGCCGGTGGACGACCGGGTTCATGCCAGCGTCGCGGCCGCAGTGTTGGCCGCCGAACGCGGCGCTTCGATCATCCGCGTGCATGACGTCGCAGCCACGCACGCGGCGCTTGCGGTTCTGCAAGCGCTGGCTGCCGGAGGGGAGTGAAATGACCAGAAAGTACTTCGGCACGGATGGCGTGCGTGGCAGGGTGGGCGAGGCGCCCATCACCCCGGACTTCGTCCTGCGCCTCGGCTATGCGGCCGGCACCACGCTGGTGTCGCGCGAGCACCTGCCGGCCGGCGAGCGTCCGGCCGTGCTGATCGGCAAGGACACGCGCATCTCGGGCTACATGCTCGAGGCGGCGCTCGAGTCCGGCTTTTCTGCGGCGGGCGTTGACGTGATGCTGTGCGGCCCCATGCCCACGGCGGCGATCGCCTATCTCACGCGGGCGCTGCGCCTGCAGGCTGGCGTCGTCATTTCGGCCTCGCACAATCCGTACGACGACAACGGCATCAAGTTCTTCTCGGCGCAGGGCGCCAAGCTGCCCGACGCCGTGGAAGCGGAGATCGAGGCGCGCCTCGAGCAGCCGATGGGTTGCATGAACTCGGCCAAGCTGGGCAAGGCGCGGCGCGTCGAGGATGCGGCCGGCCGTTACGTAGAGTTTTGCAAGAGCACGTTTCCCAACGAGCTCGACCTGCGCGGGCTGCGTATCGTGCTCGATTGCGCGCACGGTGCCGCCTACCACGTGGGTCCGCTGGTGTTCCACGAATTGGGGGCAGAGGTCATCAGGATCGGCGTGGCGCCGAGCGGACTGAACATCAACGAAGGTGTTGGCGCGACGGCGCCTGAGAGCCTGCGTCGAGCGGTCATCGAGCACGGTGCGGACATCGGCATCGCCCTCGACGGCGACGCCGACCGCGTCATCATGGCGGACCGCGACGGTCGGCTCTACGACGGCGACCAGTTGCTGTACGTGATCGCCCAACATCGCCATCGGCATGGCGGCGTCAAGGGCGTGGCCGGCACGCTGATGAGCAATCTGGGCTTCGAGCACGCGCTGGCGCGGCTCGACATCCCGTTCGCCCGCGCCAAGGTGGGTGATCGCTACGTGCTGGAGCTCCTGCTCGAGCGCGGCTGGCAGCTCGGCGGCGAGAATTCGGGGCACATCCTGTGTCTCGACAAGCACAGCACGGGAGACGGCATCGTGTCCGCGCTACAAGTGCTTGCAGCGCTGCGTGCGGACGGCGGCACCACGCTGCAAAGGGCGTGCGCCGATCTCCTCATGTATCCGCAGAAGCTCGTTAACGTCCGCATGGCGGCCGGGTTCGACTGGCGTGCCAACGCGGACATCGCGGCCGCCGTGAATAAGGCCGAGCTGGCGCTGGACGGGAAGGGCCGCGTGTTGTTGCGGCCCTCGGGTACCGAGCCGCTGCTGCGCGTGATGGTGGAAGGCGCCGATGCGGCCGCTGTCTCCGCTCACGCCGAGGCCATTGCAGCGGCAGCGAGGGGTGCGACCGGCAGCTGAGCTTCCGCCACGAGGATCGCATCCGCGGGCAGCCGGCGCCGTTCGACGAACAGGGCGCTGCCGCGCACCTTCTTGGCCTGCTTCTTGGCTTCCGTGACCGCCGCCGATACCTCGTGGTGGCTGCGAAACTGGCCGGGCTCGACCACCAGACAGCCGACCGACAGCGCCGGCAGGGCGTGGAAGACCGCCTGGCCGCGGCGGTCCTCGCCTTCGTACCCGCCCGTCCTGAGATGATCCGCTTCCATGAGATCCGCGAGCCCGTCGTCGAAGCCCGTCAATGCGGACGACATGCGCTGCTGCCAGTCGGGACTCTGCAACAGCAGCATGAAGTCGTCGCCGCCGATGTGTCCCACGAAGTCGACGCGGCCGTCGCAGGCGCCGACGAGAATGCTGCCGAGCAGCTGGATCATCTGGTCGCCGCGCCGGTAGCCGTAAGTGTCGTTGTAGGGCTTGAAGTGGTCGAGGTCGCAGTAGCAGGCGGTGAACGGCACGCCGCTGTCGAGCAGACGGTCGATGTGCTCGTTGATGGGCACATTGCCCGGCAACTGCGTCAGCGGGTTGGCGTAGCGAGCGGCACGAATCTGCATCTCCGTGATAAGCGACATCAGCGCCTGGCTGCTGCCGACGCCGACGTACTCCCCGCGCCGCGTGACGATGAAGCCGTCAAGGAGATGATGGCGGGCGGACTGGCCCAGCAACTGACCGATCTCCTGCACTGAGGTGTCCGCTTCGACCACAATCGGCTGCGCGTTCATGAAGGTGGTGCTCGGCTTCTTGCCATACAGCTCGCGCCGGAACGGCAGCGCGAAACGATCGATCAACGAATAGCGATTGATGAGCCCGAGGGGTTTGCCGGCGGCGGAAACGACCGGCACTACCATCAGGGCGGGATCGCGCTCGAAGCGGGCGAACACCGCCTCGTTGTCCTGGTGCGGCAGGACCGGCTGGACGCGCTGCGAGAGCTGCTGCGCGGTGGCTCCGCCGTGGTTGGCGGAGGCGCGCGGATAGACGATCAGGCTGCTCTTCTTCAGCAGGGAACGAACGCCATTCGCCGGCTCGGTGGCTGGCACGGCTTCCGGACGTGCGACGAGGAAGCCCTGGCCGAAGACGATGCCCAGATCCCGAATGGTCGCGAACTCGGCCTCGGTCTCGATACCTTCAGCGATCAGGTGCACGTGGCAGGTGTCGGAAATCTCGTGCATCGCCTTCACCAACTGGAACTTGAGCGCGTCGTCGGCGATGCCGCTGACGAAGTGGCGGTCGATCTTGACGTACTCGGGACGGATTTCCGACCAGATGCGCAAATTTGAGAAGCCCTCTCCGAGGTCGTCGATGGCGAACTCATAGCCGTCGCGCCGATACGCGTTGAGGACTTCGCGCAGCACGGCGAAGTCGGTGACGTGCTGGTTCTCCGTCAGTTCGATGACGATCTGCCGCGTCTGCAGGCCGAGTTCTGCGAGCAGATCCCGGGTGCTGCCGTCGACGAAGGCCCGGTCCGCGAGGCAGCTGACGCTGACATTGAGGAACAATCGCCCGGGCAGCTTCAGGCGCGCAAACTCACGCAGCACCACCTCACGGCAGAGGCGCTCGAATTCGGTCGCCAGCCCTGTTTCGCGGGCCAGTCCGAACAGCACCTGCGGCGACTGGACCGGCGTGCCGGCAGGCCCGCGGATAAGCCCTTCGAAGCCGAGGTAGGCGTGTGCGCCGAAGTCGAGGATGGGCTGGAAGACGGCGCTCAATTGGCGCCGCTGGTAGAGTTGGATGAAGGCGTTGACGTTTTCCTGATTGAGCCAAGGGCCGACGTCGGCGTGGGCCGAGCGCGTGCTCATGAGGAGCCGGTCGAGAACGTCGCCTGAAATCATGCTTCCTCCTGCGCCGCCGCGGGGCTGTTCGGGAGGTACAACTCTAATGGCCGCGGGTTACGCGGCCATGACAGGCCCGCGGCAGACGCGCCTCAGCGCGCTCCGGCGAGACGCGCCCAGATCTGATACGTCCGGCCGCCGCTGACGAAGGACGTGAGCGGACTGAAGGCGCCGTTGCGCAGCGTGCATTGGACGACCAGCGTCTCGAGACGCTGGGCCCATGAGGTGCGCGTCGCGCGCCAGTTGGGAGCGCCTTCTTCGGCAGGCCGCACGGCGAGCGAGACGCGGGCTTCCTCTTCGTCCGCGCGGCGCACGAGGGTTTCGATCATCAGTCGCAGGCCGTCGACCTTGTATTCGGTGGCCGTGCCGTCGCCGGATACCTTCTGATTGGCGACGCGCGTGCAGGCGTGGTGGTCGCACGCGAACACGAGCAGGTCGTAGGCGGAGGCCCCGGCATGGGCCGGCGTGGCAAAGCTCGCACACGCTGCGAGCATCATGGCGCGTGAGATCTTCATCTTCTTTGTCTCGTTTCTGGAGTTGGGGATGGGGGAGAGCCGTGCATGCAGCCTATGACAGCGCGGACAGATTGCAAGCCGATGTCGGGGGAATTTCGCCGCGTGGCAGCCTTATGCAATGACAATCAGAAACTTGGCGGCATTTCTGAAAGCGACTCCTGCAAGCGACACGAAAGATTCATCGCCTTATCACCTTCGCAGCAGGCGACTCTGACGCCGTAGCCCCTAGGCGCGGCACGTCGGGCCGAAATCGAAATCCGGAGGCTCCTCTGCCCAAAGTCGAAGCGCCGGTCGATGCACCATGTTGGACAGCGCGTCCTGCCCGTGCGGACTGCAACTTATCCGTCGCGGTAGAGCAGGGGAAACGCTGCGCGCAGCGCCTTCAGTTTCGGCAGGTCGTTGATCGCGACATAGAGGTCGTCGGGATGCCTCGCCACGTAGCTCTGGTGGTAGCTCTCGGCGGGGAAGAAGCCGGCCAGCGGCTCGAGGCGCGTGGCGATCGGCGCCGCGAAGCTGTGCGCCTGCGTCAACTCGGCGATGTAGGCGGCGGCGATGCGGCGCTGCTCGTCGTCGCCGTAGAAGATCGCGGAACGGTACTGGCTGCCGACGTCCGGCCCCTGCCGGTTCAACTGCGTCGGATCGTGCGCCACGCTGAAGAATATCCGTAGCAGTGTGCCGTAGGAGACCTTGGACGGGTCGTAGATGACGCGCACCGATTCGGCGTGGCCGGTGTCGCCGCGGCTCACCGCCACATAATTCGCCGCGGATGCGCTTCCGCCGGCGTAGCCCGAGGTGGCGCTCTTGACGCCCTGCAGGTGCTCGAAGACGGCCTGCACGCCCCAGAAGCAGCCGCCGGCGAAGACCGCGGAGGCCTCGCCGGGCGCTCGGGCCAACGGCAAGTCGACCGAGGGAGCCGGCAATGCGGCGGTCTTCGCGGCCGGTCCGGCGAGCGGCAGCGAGACGCCAAGCAGCACCATCGCGGCGACCGCGACCAGGATGCGCAGGCGACGCATGGCGGCCTTCGTCATGTCCGCAATGCGGGCAACGGCTGTCCGGCGGCGACGAACTGCAGCGCGAGGCCGTTGTTGCAATAGCGCAGATGCGTCGGTGCCGGGCCGTCGTCGAAGACATGTCCCTGGTGGCCGCCGCAGCGCGCGCAGTGATATTCGATCCGCGACATGCCGAGCGCGAGGTCGCTCTTCGTGCCGACGGCACCGGGGAGAACTTCCCAGAAGCTCGGCCAGCCGGTTCCGCTGTCGAACTTGCGCGTCGCGTCGAAGAGGGGCTGGAAGCATGCGGCGCAAATGAAGATGCCGGCGCGCTTCTCGCCGTTCAGCGGGCTGCTGAACGGCGGCTCGGTGTCTTCTTGGAAGAGGACGCGATAGCGGTTCGCCGGCAGCAGGGCCTTCCATTCGCGATCGGACTTGCGCAGCGCGGCGGCGGCCGCCGTCGCGAGCGGCACAAGCGTCGCTCCGAACAGCGTCGCCGCGGCGAACAGCAGGCGTCTGCGATCGTCCTCCATGTTCCCTCCATGCGTATGGCTATGACCGCCGTAGTCCGCGCCGGTTCTCGTCATTCTTCATCCGTCCGTAACCGGCACGGCATCGGCCTGTCATTGACGCGGCCCATGATGGCGCGCATGAACCGGCAAAAGGGCCGCGCCATGGAACGATCCGCAAGGTGGAGACGCCTGCTCTGGCTGCCGCCCCTGCTGCTTACCGCCGCCGACGCTTGGGCCTGGGGCCTGTTCACGCACGTGTACTTCGCCCAGGCCCTGCTGTGGCTGGTGCCGCTGGCCGATCCGCGTTTCCGCAAGGCGATGCTGCGACTTCCACGCCTCGTGCTCGCCGGTGCTTGCCTGCCGGACCTGGCGCTTACCGACGTGCGGGCGCGGACCCCGCTGTTCGAGTCCTCGCATGACTGGGAGACGGCGGCGCGCCTGCTGGCGTCCGCAAGGAGCGAGGAGGAGATGGCGGTCTCGCTCGGCTATGCCTGCCATATCTTGACCGACATCTTCGCCCACAACCATTTCGTGCCTGCCCACGAACTGGTCTGGTTCGACGCCCATGCCGCGACCCACGCGGCGTGCGAATGGGCGATGGATCACCATATCCGCCGCGAGATCTGCACGGCGCCCGCCGATGTGCTCCGGTCGGAGCGCGCCGTCCTCGGCGCTTGCGTTTCGGCGAGCTTCGGCTGCAGCGAATCGCAGGCGCTCGATGCGCTCGCCATGCTGGCCGGAGCGGCGCGCCGGTTTTCGCACTATCTTTCCCACACCACGAGACACCTGCGGCAGATGGACCGCCTGATCGCCGGCGAGCGGCCGCGCTGGGTCGCCAATCCCTGCCGCCATGCCGCGCGCGCGGCGCTGGCCGACGTTCCGCGGCACCTCGTCCGGGTGGAACTGCCGCTGCCGGCCGACGTGTTTGCCTGAACGGCCGCGCCGCGCGTCAGCAGACCAGCGCGGCGGCTTGGGCGGCCAGCACGCCGAGCAGGGCACCGGCGAGGACGTCGCTCGGGTAGTGCAGGCCGAGCACGGGGCGCGACAAGGCCACCAGGAAGGCGAACGGATAGACGAGCGGCGCCAGTTGGGGAAAGCTTGATGCGGCGACCAGGCTGAAGGTCACGGCATGCAGTGTGTGGCCCGAAGGGAAGCTGAAGCGATCGAGGGCAGGGGCGGCAGCGGAGATGGCGCTATAGACCTGGTAGGGGCGCGGGCGCGATGTCCTTTCCTTGAGCCACTTGTAGACCGCGAGACCGAGCAGCCCGGCGATCGCCATGCGCGCCACCGTCGGCCAGGCGGCGGGACCGTAAGCCAGCGGCAGCAGCGCCATCAGCGTGTACCAGAAGACGCCGTCGCCGAGTCGACTCACTGTCTTGAAGAAGACGCGCCAGAAGCGGAAATGGCTGACGCGGTTGCAGCGCAGGCAGAGCGCGAGGTCGACTTCGTTAATCCAGCGCGGGGACAAGGACGGTTTCTGCATGATTCCTCCTGTGGGCCTCGATGCCTCGGCGCAAGCCCTCGGCGAAGTCGTCGTGGATGCGCTCCCAGTCGAGATGGCGGACCGACGGCGCCGCCAGGGCGCGCAGCAGGCCGAGTTGGTCCGGCTGTGCGGCCAGCGACACTGCCGCGTCGATGAATGCCGCTTCGTCGCCGGGCGCCGCCAGGCAGCCGTTGCTGCCGTCCTCGATGAGGTCGGCCGCGGCGGCGCAGTCGTACGCGACGACACCGAGACCGCTTGCCAGCGCTTCCGCGGTCACATTGCCGAAGGTCTCGGTCAGGCTGGGGAAGAGGAACAGGTCGACCGATGCGTAGTGCTCCGCCAGCTCGACGCCGCGCCGCATGCCGGCGAACACGTGATGCGTGTGTCGGGCGGCCAGCGAGCGGCGCAGCGGACCGTCGCCGACGAAGACGAGCCTGGCGTCGGGCCGGACCTGCGTTATCGCGGCGAATGCCGCGAGCACCAGGCCGAGGTTCTTTTCCGGGGCCAGGCGGCCGACGTAGGCGACGACGAGGTCTCCCGGACCGGCGCCCCAGCGGGCGCGCAGTGACTCCGAGCGCCGCGCGGGGTTGAAGAGGCGGATATCGACGCCGCGGGACAGGACCTCCACGTTGCAATAGCCCGAGTCGTGCAGTTCGCCGGCGAGGCCCTGTGTGGGCACGAAGGTGAGTTCGGTCGCGTTGTGCACACGGCGCAGGTAGCGCGCGATGGGGGCCTTCAGCCAGCCGAGCCGATAGTGGCTGCTGTAGGCGTCGAAATTGGTATGGAAACTCGAGGTGATCGGCAGTGCGAGCGAGCGCGCGGCCCGCAGGGCGGACCAGCCGAGCGGCCCTTCGGTGGCGATATGCACGACGTCGGGACGCCTGCGCTGCCAGGCGCGGCGCAGGGCGGCAGTGGCGGGCAGCCCGAAGCGGAGTCCGCCGTAGCCGGGGATCGGCAGACCGCGCACGAGCAGGTCCGTGTCGCCGTCGTCGATGGACTGGGAGTCGTGCCTGGGCTGTCGCGGGCGCACGATCTGAACCGCGTGATCCCGGCTGCGCAGGCCTTCCGCGAGCTTGCCGAGGGTCATGGCCACGCCATTGACCTCGGGCGGAAAGGTTTCCGTGACGAGCGCGATGCGAAGCCGGGCGTCGGCGCCGCATTCGCGCGAAAGGGACATGTCAGTCGACAAAGTGCTTGCGGTAGCGCGCACTGATGTTCGCCATCGGCAACAGCAGCAGCAGATCCGCGCTGTTGAAGTCGGGATCCCAGGCCGGTTCGCCGCAAATCCAGGCGCCGGCGCGCAGGTAACCCTTGAGCAGCGGCGGGATCGAGGCCGGCGCTCCATCCGCCAGCGCCTGGAAGGGCAAGGGGCAGCGCGGCGCGACCTGATATTCGGCTGGCGCCAGGTGCTTTTCCGCCAACTGGGTGAAGAGGTTGGCCGCGTTGTGACCGCCGTCGGCCATGCTGATCGAGGCGCAGCCGACCAGGTAGCCGTAGTCGTTCGACGTCATGTACTCCGCCAGCTTCGCCCACAGCAGCGCGATGACGGCGCCGCTGCGGTAGGCCGGATCGATGCACGAGCGTCCCACTTCGACGATGCCGGGACGAAGGTGCTGCAGGCGCGTCAGGTAGAACTCGTTCTCGGAGTAGTAGTTGCCGACCCGGGCGGCGGCGGACGGCGACAGCACGCGGTAGGTGCCGACGATGCGGCCCTGTTCTTCGTCGCGCACGATGAGGTGCTCGCAGTAGGCGTCGTAGAAGTCTTCGTCGACGCCGGCTTCGCGCGTTTGCAGGCGGGCGCCGAATTCCTCGACGAACACGCGGTAGCGCAGCTTCTGCGCTTCGCGGATCTCGCTTTGGGTGGTTGCGAATCGCACCGTGTAGCGGTGACCGTGGGCGGGCTCGAGAGCCGGGGCGGTCCTGGTTTGCAGCATGCGGGCTTCTCCTGTTCGCTTGGTTTCGCCTCGCATTCTCGGGACGCCAGGTTGCGGCCGCTTTGCGCGATCTTTGCAGCCAGGTGAATTTCGGCGCCCGGGTTCACATCGCCGTCACGCAAGCTCTGGCACAATCCGCGCATGAATTCGCTGCGTGCCGTCTTCCGCCTCTCCCGGGTGGCCGTTCATCTCTGCTACGGCGCCGCGGTGGTCGTCCTCGTATTTCCCTTCATCCGCCATGGTGGACGCCGTGCCCTGAAGCGGCGCTGGTCGGCGCAACTCGTCGGGATGCTCGGGCTGCGGTTGATCGGCCGCCAGGGCGCCGTCCTGCGCGGGCTGGTCGTCGCCAACCACATCTCGTGGCTCGACATCTTCGTCATCAATGCGATGCACCCGGTCGCCTTCGTCGCCAAGGACGACGTCGAGGCGTGGCCGTTGATCGGCTGGCTGGCGGCGACGAACGAAACCGTGTTCCTCGAGCGCGGCAGCCGTCGCGCCGCTCACGCCGCCGGCCAGCGCGTGGCCGCCATGCTCGCGCAAGGTGCGGCGGTGGCCGTATTCCCGGAAGGGACGACGACAGAGGGGGACCAGGTGCTGCCGTTCCGCGGCGCGCTGCTGCAGGGCGCCGTCGAGGCCGGGACGCAGGTGCAGCCTTTGGCGCTCCGTTATGTCTGCCGCGCGGGCAGGCGTTCCGCGGCGCCGGCCTATTGCGGCGACACCTCCCTGCTGTCGTCGCTGTGGCAGATCGTCTGCGCCTCCGGACTTACGGCTGTCTGCGTGCCGTTGCCGCCCGTGAGCGCCGACGGGCGCGACCGCCGCGAACTGGCGGCGGCCTGCGCCGCGAGCATCGAGGCGGCGCTCGGCCTAGCCCAGCAGCACCAGGGTCCAGGTCGCGACGATGTTGATCAGCGAGACGAGCACGGCGGCACTGCCGATGTCCTTGGCCCGCTTGGAGAGGCTGTGGCTTTCGAGTGAGATGCGGTCGATGGCCGCCTCGATCGCCGAGTTGATCAATTCCACCACGAGCACCAGCAGCACGCTGCCGACCATGAGCGCGTGGCCGATGCCGCTGGCCGGCAGCGCCAGCGAAACGGGGATCAGCAGGGCGGCGAGCCAGACTTCCTGCCGGAACGCGTCTTCATGCCGGTACGCGGCGCGCAGGCCGTCGATCGAGTAGAAGAACGCGTTCCAGACGCGGGTCAGGCCGGTCTTTCCTTTGAAGGGGCTTTCGGCGGGATTCATCGCGGGGGCGGTCGGTTGGGGATCCATTTTTCGTTCGTCTGGTTATCGTGCCACAAGGGATCGGTAAAGGTCGGCCAGTTGTCGGGCCCGTTCCGGGGCGGACCACTCGCCGGCGTATTGGCGCGCCTCGGCCGCCAGTCGTTCCAGCGCCGGCCGGTCCGCCAGCAGGGCGGCGAGCCCGTCACCGAAGGCGGCCGGATCGTCGGGTGCGACGATGGCGCCGCGTCGCGGTTCGAGGATGTCCCGCGTGCCCATTTCGGCAAGCGCGTATGCCGGAAGACCCGCAGCCATGGCTTCGAGCAGCACCAGGCCTTGCGTCTCGGTCTTCGAGGCGAAGGCAAAGACGTCCGCGGCGGCGTAGCAGTCCGGCAATTCCCTGGCACGGTCGAGATAGCCGACGAAGCGGACGTTGGCTTCGAGGTCGAGCTGGCGCGTGCGCTGGTGCAGCGCGCCGAGGGCCGGTCCCTCGCCGGCGACCACCAGCAGCGCGTCGGGCAGCCGCCGTCGCACATGCGTCATGGCATCGAGCAGGAAATCGATGTTCTTCTCGTGCGCCACCCGTCCGACGAACAAGGCGACCGGGCGCTCCGGCGCAATGCCGCGCTCGGCGCGGAAGCGCGGGCCGTCGCCGTGGCGGAATTGGTCCACCGGGATTCCGGTCGACAGCACATGCAACGGCACGCTGACGCCGTAATCCGCAAGCGCCGCCCGCATGGCGTGCGAAGGCACCACGACGGCGTCGAGCTGGTTGCACTGGCCGCGCGCGATGCGCCGCGCCGTCGCCTTCAGCCATGGCCGCGGCAGGGCGGGCAGGTAGTGGTGGAAGTATTCCTCGAAGTGGGTGTGGTAGGTCGCCAGGACCGGCACCCCCATGCGTCGTGCGGCTCGAATGCCCGCATAGTGGGCCGAGAAGGGCGTCTGGATATGCACCAGGTCGAACCGGTCCTCCGCCAGCCGCCGCGTCGTCTGCAGCAGCCTCGTCCAGTGCATCAGCCGGTCCTCAGGATCGAAAGGCAGGCGGCGCGACGGCACCCGGTGGGTGTTCGGGGCCTCGTGCGGCTCGGGATATTCGGGGGCGACCAGCGCAACCTCGACGCCGCGTTCCTGCAGGTCGCGGCGGAAGGTCTCGATGGAAGTGGATACGCCGTTGATCCGCGGGAAATAGACGTCCGAGATCATCAGCACGCGCAAGCTGTCTTTTGGCATTGCGCGAATGTGCCCGTCAAAGGTTGCGGGCGCATGACACGCGCGGCCGTTGAAGGCCATGCGCCGGGAACCGGTAACGAAACTACCGGCAAGCCGGAATAGCTTGTCTGGAATTGGCGGCGCTAGCATCCGCTATTCGCGTTGCCGGGAAACGACGACAGCGCCGATGATCCCGGTATACGGGCAACGAGCAAGAAGGAGGAGAGCATGGATCGCGACCGCCCCGACGTTTCTCAACTGCTTCGCGATTCCAACGGCCTGCTCGGCGTGGGCGCCGGATTCCTGCTCGATCGCCACGCCGATCCGTCCCCCTACACGAGGGATGCCGGGGCCCTTCGTTGGTGGTCGAGCCTGAGGAGCCGGCTGTCGGCGATTTTCCATCGCCGCGGTGCCCTTCGGTGAGCCACCGGGCAGCGCTAGGCGTAAGCGAACAAATCGCCGAAATTCGCGGTATCCAGCGTCTGCTTCACGATTCCGCCGACGCCGCATAGCGACATCGTCTTTTTCGATGCCCGGGCCTGTTCGAGGCCCAGGAGAAGCAAGCCGAGCGCAGAACTGTTCATGTGGCGGACATCGCTCAGGTCGACGCGCAGTTCGCGAACCGACGGATGTGAGACGGAACGCGTCAGAAATTCGCGAAATTCGCGATGGCTGGAAAAGTCGAAGCTTCCCGTAAGGTGGAGGGTCGCGACGGAGCCCTGCACCGAGGTATGCACCGATGTCCCGGGTACGGCGGACGCCGTCATGCGGGGGCGGATTCGTTCAGCGGCCATTGCCTATGGGCAAACGCACGCGGCCACCAGACTGGCTGTGCCGATCATGACCGCCGTGATCATCGCCAGGTACAGGAAGTCGGCGGCGACTGCGGCAGCGCCCGGCTTCAAACCAGCACCACGTCGGACGCGCCGACCAGGATGCGCAGGGTTCCGCCGTAACAGACCAGTTTGCGCGCCCCGGACTTGACTTCGGCGACGATGAAGCAGTTTTCCAGTTCCGCGGCCCGTCTCGGCAGGCGCGCGACAACGTCCTTGAACGATCGGGCGTTCAACCGCACGATGCGTCCGATGTACTTTTGCAATTCGCTCATTGGGTGCTTGTCTGGAAATACGCAGGCGCCGGCATTCTGGCCGAGCCATGTGTCATTCCGATGACGCCCGGCGAACCCGCGGGCCAGGCGGAGAGGCGTCAGTCCTTCTTTCTTGCACGTCGCGCTTCGCGGGCCGAAATCTCGGCCCACCGCTCGCGCCATTCCTGAAGCTGTTCGTCCTCAATCTCGAGTTGCAGGGCGACCGCTTCCACGGGGTCGAGCTTCTTGTACTCCATGCGGCGTTCCAGCTTGTTCCGCATCCGGGAAAGCACCATTTCGGCCTCCTCGTACGTCAAGGCCTTCGCCTTCTCGAGATATTCCGGTGCCGCCTTCCTTCTCATTTGGCCTCCTTGGCGAGCTGCTTTCCCCGTTTCCCATCGTAGCATCGGCCATCGTGCGGGGCTGTCGCCCGATTGTTACAGTTGTCACATAGCTGTCACACGCGATTGTTAAGGTCTTCTCCGTCCCAAGCAGGACTTTACCGACGGAGACCAGATCGCTATGAAATCCCTGAAAACCCTTGCCCTGCCGCTGCTGGCGGCGGCCTTCGTGTCCCAGAACGCCATGGCCGCCGAGATCACCGGTGCTGGCGCCTCCTTCCCGGCCCCGATCTACGCCAAGTGGGCGGACGCCTACCAGAAGGCGACGGGCAACAGGATCAACTACCAGTCGATCGGTTCCGGCGGGGGCATCAAGCAGATCACCGCCAAGACCGTCGATTTCGGCGCGTCCGACATGCCGCTCAAGCCCGAAGTGCTCGACAAGGACGGCCTGATGCAGTTCCCGACCGTGATCGGCGGCGTCGTCCCGGTGGTTAACCTCGCCGGCGTGAAGCCGGGCCAGCTCAAGCTCACCGGCGCCGTGCTTGCCGACATCTACCTGGGCAAGATCACCAAGTGGAACGACAAGGCGATCGCCGACCTCAACCCCGGCGTCGCGTTGCCCGATCACGATATCGGCGTGGTGCGCCGCGCCGACGGTTCCGGCACGACTTTCATCTTCAGCAACTACCTGTCGAAGGTGAGCCCGGAGTGGAAGACCAGGGTCGGCGAGGGCACGGCAGTGCAGTGGCCCGTGGGCCTCGGCGGCAAGGGCAACGAAGGCGTCTCGGCCTTCGTCCAGCGCCTGGCCGGCTCGATCGGCTACGTCGAGTACGCCTACGCCAAGCAGAACAAGCTGACCTACGCGGTGATGAAGAATTCCGCAGGCAATTTCGTCGCGCCGGACGACACGACCTTCAAGGCGGCGGCTGCCGGCGCGGACTGGAGCAAGTCGGCGTTCTACGAGATCCTGACGGAGCAGCCGGGCAAGGACGCCTGGCCGATCACCGGCGCCACCTTCATCCTGATGCACAAGGCGCAGGACAAGCCGGCGCAGGCGACCGAAGTGCTGAAGTTCTTCGAGTGGTCGTACAAGAACGGCGCCAAGATGGCCGACGACCTCGACTACGTCGCGCTGCCCGAGTCGCTGATCAAGCTGATCCACGGCGCCTGGGGCCAGATCAAGGACGCGTCCGGCAAACCCGTGTTCAGCGGCAAGTAAGGGGAAAGGTTTCGCTCGTCCGCGCCGCTGGACGGCGCGGACCTGTCGCTCCACCGACATCCAAGCCATGACTTCTTCCGCAGACGCGCTCCCCGCCCACCGCAGCAAGCGGCTCGGCGACTGGATCTTCTTCAACCTGACGCGCGCCTTTGCCGTGCTGACGCTGGTGCTGCTGGCCGGCATCATCGTCTCGCTGGTGATCGGCTCCTGGCCGTCGATCCAGAAATTCGGCGTCCGGTTTCTCTGGACGCAGGACTGGAATCCGCCGATGGACCAGTTCGGCGCCCTGATTCCGATCTACGGTACGCTGGCCACCTCGCTGATCGCCCTCGTCATCGCCGTTCCAGTGAGCTTCGGCATTGCGCTGTTCCTCACCGAGCTCTCGCCGCCCTGGCTGCGCCGGCCGCTGGGCACGGCGATCGAGTTGCTGGCGGCAGTGCCTTCGATCGTCTACGGCATGTGGGGCCTGATGGTTTTCGCGCCGGTGTTCGCCGAGAAGGTGCAGCCGCTGCTGACGGGCACGCTGGGCAAGCTGCCGCTGGTCGGCAAGCTCTTCGCGGGGCCGCCGCTCGGCATCGGCATCCTGGCGGCGGGCATCATCCTCGCCATCATGATCATTCCCTTCATCGCCGCCGTGATGCGAGACGTCTTTTCTGTCACGCCGGCGATGCTGAAGGAATCCGCCTACGGCGTAGGCAGCACGACCTGGGAGGTCGTCTGGAACGTGGTGCTGCCCTATACGAAGGTCGGCGTCATCGGCGGCATCATGCTGGGGCTTGGCCGGGCGCTGGGCGAAACCATGGCCGTCACCTTCGTCATCGGCAACACCAACTTCCTCTCCGGCGCTTCGCTGTACGCGCCGGGCAACAGCATCACCTCCACGCTCGCCAACGAGTTCGCCGAAGCCACGCCCGGCCTCTACACGGCGGCGCTGATCGAGCTCGGGCTGATCCTCTTCGTCATCACGCTCGCCGTGCTGGTGTTCTCCAAGCTGCTCCTGCTGAGGCTTTCTCGGCAGGAAGGAACCCGGACCTGAGCCATGGACCTGCTGACCAGGCGCAAGATCGTCAACCGGGTGGCGCTCACCCTCTCCATGGTCGCGATGTCGTTCGGGCTGTTCTGGCTTGCCTGGATCCTGCTCACGACGCTTGAACTCGGCGTCACCGGCCTTTCGATGGACCTGTTCACCCGCATGACGCCGCCACCCGGCGCCGAGGAGCCAGGCGGGCTGCTCAACGCGATTGCCGGCAGCGCGGTGCTGGTCGGGCTGTCCACCCTGGTCGGCACGCCGATCGGCGTGCTGGCGGGCATCTACCTGGCGGAGTACGGCCGCCGCACCTGGCTGGGACGCGTCACGCGCTTCATCAACGACATCCTGCTGTCGGCGCCGTCGATCGTGATCGGGCTGTTCGTCTATGCGGTGTACGTGGCGCAGATCGGCAAGTTCTCCGCTCTCTCCGGCGTCTTCGCGCTCGCGCTGATCGTGATCCCGGTGGTCGTCAGCACCACCGAGAACATGCTGAAGCTGGTGCCCGATACGCTGCGCGAAGCGGCGTTCGCGCTCGGCGCCCCGAAGCGCGTGGTGATCATGAGCGTGACGCTGCGCGCTTCGATGGCCGGCGTCATCACCGGAATCCTGCTGGCCGTGGCGCGCATCGCGGGTGAAACCGCGCCGCTGCTGTTCACCGCGCTGTCGAACCAGTTCTGGAGCCTCGACCTCAACGAACCGATGGCCAACCTCCCGGTCACCATCTTCAAGTTCGCCATGAGCCCCTTCAAGGACTGGCAGCAGATCGCCTGGGCCGGCGTCTTCCTGATCACGCTCGGTGTGCTGGGCCTCAACGTGGCGGCGCGCCTGCTGTTCCGCGACAGGCACAAGCTGTGACGCCGGACCGAACAACCATGACCGATACGAGCCACGCGATGATGATGAACGAACTGGCGGCGCGCCTGGAAGCACAGATGGCCTTCAGGCAGCTGGACTTCTACTACGGCAAGTTCCACGCGCTGAAGAACATCAACCTGGAGATCTACAAGCGCAAGGTGACGGCCTTCATCGGCCCTTCGGGCTGCGGCAAGTCGACGCTGCTGCGCGTGATGAACCGCATGTACGACCTCTATCCCGAGCAGCGCGCCACCGGCGAACTGCTGCTCGACGGCCGCAACATGCTGGATCGCAAGGTCGACGTGAATGCCCTGCGCGCCAAGGTGGGCATGGTGTTCCAGAAGCCGACGCCGTTCCCGATGTCCATCTACGAGAACATCGCCTTCGGCGTACGGCTGCACGAGCGCCTCTCGAAGTCGCAGATGGACGAGCGCGTCGAGTGGGCGCTGCGCAAGGCGGCGCTGTGGGAGGAGACAAAGACCAAGCTCAACCAGAGCGGCATGAGCCTCTCGGGCGGTCAGCAGCAGCGCCTGTGCATCGCGCGCGGCATTGCGGTTAAGCCGGAAGTGCTGCTGCTCGACGAGCCGACCTCGGCGCTCGACCCGATCTCCACCATGCGCATCGAGGAACTCATTGCGGAACTGAAGGCCGAATTCACCATCGCGATCGTCACCCACAACATGCAGCAGGCGGCGCGCATCTCCGACTTCACGGCCTACATGTACCTTGGCGAGATGATCGAGTTCGGCGTCACCGACCAGATCTTCATCAAGCCGAAGAAGAAGCAGACCGAGGATTACATCACTGGGAGGTTCGGATGATGAACGACCACTCTTTCCGACAGTTCGACGCCGAGCTCGAATCGCTGCGCGCCCGCGTGGTCCAGATGGGCGGGCTGGTGCAGACGCAGATCATGACGGCCATCGAGGCCTTCACCACCGGCAACCTCGACCTCATCGAGAAGGTGATCGCCGACGACCACCGCGTGAACGGCCTGGAAGTGAGCATCGACGAGGAGTGCACGCAGATCATCGTGCGGCGCCAGCCCACGGCCAACGACCTGCGCATGGTGATGGCGGTCAGCAAGATCGTCACGGACCTGGAGCGCATCGGCGACGAGGCCGCGAAGATCGCGCGCATCGCCAAGGTCGTGCTCCATCGCGACCACCTCAACACGCCGCGCATCGCCTACGTGCGCGAAATCGGCGACATCTCGCTCGCCATGCTGCGCGGCGTGCTGGACGCCTACGTGCGGCTGGACGCGGTAAAGGCGGCGGCCATCATCCGCGAGGACCAGGCCATCGACGACAAGTTTCGCGGCATCATGCGCCAGCTGATCACCTACATGCTCGAGGACCCGCGCACCATCACGTCGGCGTTCGACATCGTCTTCATCGCCAAGGCGATCGAGCGCATCGGCGATCACGCGAAGAACGTCGCCGAGAACGTGATCTATATCGTCAAGGGCAAGGACGTGCGCCACATCGCGCTCGACCAGCTCGATAGCGCGGTCCGGTCCAACAACCCCTGAAGCGGACGGGCGGCGAAAGGTTTGACCCGCATTCGGCGGCGAAGCTATAATGCCGGGCTTCCCAACTGGACCCCCGGGCCCCATGACCACTCGTCGAAAATTCGTTGCAGGCAACTGGAAGATGCACGGCAGCCTCGCCGGCAATCTGACGCTGCTGCACGCCGTGCGTAGCGGCGTCGACAAGCTGTCGGCCGAGGTCGCGGTGTGCGTTCCCTACCCGTATCTGGCGCAGGCGCAGGCAGTGCTGGCCGGCAGCCGCATCGGCTGGGGCGCGCAGGACGTCTCCGCGCACGCGCAGGGCGCCTACACGGGCGAAGTCAGCGGCGCGATGCTTACCGATTTTGGTTGCCGCTACGCGATCGTCGGGCATTCCGAGCGCCGCAGCTACTACGGTGACACCGATGAGGTCGTTGCCGCCAAGACGGCCGCCGCACTGTCGAACGGCCTGGTGCCCATCGTTTGCGTCGGCGAAACGCTGGCGGAGCGTGAGGCGAACATCACGGCGCAGGTCGTTACGCGCCAGCTGGATGCCGTGATCGCTCGCATCGGCGCTGCCGCGCTGGCCAAGTGCGTCGTTGCGTACGAACCGGTCTGGGCGATCGGCACGGGCAAGACGGCGACGCCCGCCCAAGCGCAAGAGGTGCACGCGCTGATCCGCGCCCGCGTCGCCCAGGCGGACGCCGGCGTGGCCGCAAACCTCCAGATTCTCTACGGCGGCAGCGTCAAGCCGGGCAATGCGAAAGAACTGTTTTCGCAGCCCGACATCGACGGCGGCCTGATCGGCGGCGCCGCGCTGGTGGCCGACGACTTCGTCGCGATCTGCGCGGCTGCGTAATTCAAGGACAGACAATGGACTTCCTGTTTCCCATCATCCTGTCGCTCCACATCCTCGTCGGCCTCGGCGTGATCGGCCTGGTGCTTATCCAGCACGGCAAGGGCGCGGACATGGGCGCGGCGTTCGGCAGCGGCTCGTCGGGCAGCTTGTTCGGTTCTTCGGGATCGGCGAATTTTCTCTCGCGCACGACGGCAGTTTTGGCCGCCGTCTTCTTCCTCACCAGCCTTGGACTTTCCTATCTCGCGACGGCCAAGCCGCGGGTGTCGGGCAGCGTGGTGGATGGCGCGGTGTCCCAGCCGGCGCAGCCGGCTCCGGCCACCGAAGCGCCGCCCGCGGCGCCCGCCGATTCGAAGGCAAAAGACATTCCCAAGTAACGTGAAAGTTGCGGAATTTGAGGTTTGTCAAATAAGGGGAATCTAAGCGGGAATAAGTGATTTGCGACGGCGCATAAGTGGTATTATTCGCGCCGCTCGCCGCAGGTAGCAGGGCCGACGTGGTGAAATTGGTAGACACGCTATCTTGAGGGGGTAGTGGCGAAAGCCGTGTGAGTTCGAGTCTCACCGTCGGCACCAAAGAAGTAGAGCGGGCAGCGACAACAAATATAAAGCCCAAACAGAGGAACAGCAGGAGGGGTGGCGCAAGCCACAGAGGATATGTTGGAAAATTATTTTCCGGTCCTGGTTTTCGTGCTCGTCGGCCTTGCCTTCGGGTGTGTTCCGATTCTTCTCGGCTGGCTGATTGCCCCCAATCGGCCCGACAGCGAAAAACTGTCTCCCTTCGAATGCGGCTTCGCTCCCTTCGAAGATGCGCGCATGAAGTTCGACGTGCGCTACTACCTGATCGCGATCATCTTCATCCTGTTCGACCTCGAGATCGCCTTCCTCTTCCCGTGGGCGACGATCTTCAAGGAAATCGTCGGCTCGCCGCAGGTCAAATTCTTCGGCTTCATCGAAATGATCGTGTTCCTCGCCATTCTGGTGGTGGGCTACATCTACGCCTGGGCCAAGGGCGCTCTCGACTGGGAATAAGCACAGTGAGCATCGAAGGTGTATTGAACGAAGGCTTTGTCACGACGACGCTCGACAAAGTCATCAACTGGACGCGCACGGGCTCGATGTGGCCGATGACCTTTGGTCTGGCCTGCTGCGCGGTTGAGATGATCCACGCCGGCTGCTCGCGCTACGACCTCGACCGCTTCGGCATCGTGTTCCGCGCCAGCCCCCGCCAGTCCGACGTGATGATCGTCGCCGGCACGCTGTGCAACAAGATGGCGCCGGCGCTGCGCAAGGTCTACGACCAGATGGCCGAACCGCGCTGGGTGGTCTCGATGGGCTCCTGCGCCAACGGCGGCGGCTATTACCACTATTCGTATTCGGTGGTGCGCGGCTGCGACCGCATCGTCCCGGTCGACATCTACGTGCCGGGATGCCCGCCAACCGCGGAAGCGCTGCTCTACGGCCTCATCCAGCTGCAAAGCAAGATCAAGCGCACCTACACCATCGCCCGCTGACCCGGAATCGAAGCCAAATGAGCGCCAAGCTGGAAAGTCTTTGTCAAAAACTGAAGGAAGTGCTCGGCGACCGCATCTCCGAGCCGGTGCTGCGCCTCGGCGAAGTCACGATCGAATGCGAGGGTGACAAGCTGCTCGAAGTTGCCCAGGCGCTGCGTGACCACGCCGACCTGCGTTTCGAGCAGCTGATCGACCTGTCCGGCATCGACTACTCGCTTTTCACCGGCTGGACCGGCAAGCGCTTCGCTGCCGTCTGCCATCTGCTTTCCCAGACCCATAACTGGCGCCTGCGCCTGCGCGCTTTTGCCGCCGATGCCGAATACCCGGTGCTGTCCACCGTGACGGGCATCTGGAACGGCGCCAACTGGTACGAGCGCGAGGCGTTCGACCTCTACGGCATCATGTTCGACGGCCATCCCGACCTGCGCCGCATCCTCACCGACTACGGTTTCGTCGGGCATCCGTTCCGCAAGGACTTCCCGAGTTTCGGCTATGTCGAGATGCGCTACGACCCCGAACAGCAGCGCGTGGTCTACCAGCCGGTGACCATCGAGCCGCGCGAAGTGACGCCGCGCATCGTGCGCGAGGAGAAATACGGCCGTGGCTGAAATCAAGAACTACACCATCAACTTCGGACCCCAGCACCCGGCGGCGCACGGCGTGCTGCGACTGGTGCTCGAGCTCGATGGCGAGGTGGTCGAGCGTGCCGATCCGCACATCGGCCTGCTGCATCGCGCCACCGAGAAGCTGATCGAAACCCGCACCTGGCTGCAGTCGGTCCCCTACATGGACCGCCTCGACTACGTGTCGATGATGTGCAACGAGCACGCCTACTGCATGGCGGTGGAACGGCTGATCGGCGTCGAGGTCCCGCTGCGTGCGCAGTACATCCGCGTCTTCATGGACGAGGTCACGCGCATCCTGAACCACCTGCTGAACATCGGCACCCACGCGCTGGACATCGGCGCGATGACGATGGTGCTCTACACCTTCCGCGAGCGCGAGGATCTGTTCGACGTCTACGAGGCGATCTCCGGCGCGCGCATGCATGCGGCCTACTACCGTCCGGGCGGCGTCTATCGCGATCTGCCGGACCGCATGCCGCAGTACAAGGAAAACAAGTTCAAGGACGCCGCCACCGTCAAGCGCCTCAACGCCGCGCGCGAAGGTTCGCTGCTCGACTTCGTCGAAGACTTCTGCAACCGCTTCGACGGCTACCTCGACGAATATCACACGCTGCTGACCGACAACCGCATCTGGAAGCAGCGCACCGTCGACGTCGGCGTGGTGTCGCCCGAGCGCGCGCTGCAACTCGGCTTCTCCGGCCCCATGCTGCGCGGCTCCGGCATCGAGTGGGACTTGCGCAAGAAGCAGCCGTACGAGGTCTATGACCGCGTCGAGTTCGACGTGCCAATCGGCACCAACGGCGACTGCTACGACCGTTACCTGGTGCGCATGGAAGAGATGCGCCAGAGCAATCGCATCGTGCGCCAGTGCATCGACTGGCTGCGCAAGAATCCCGGCCCGGTGATCAGCGGCGACCACAAGGTCGCGCCGCCGCCGCGCGCCGACATGAAAGCGAACATGGAAGAGCTGATCCACCACTTCAAGCTCTTCTCCGAGGGCATGCACGTGCCGGCCGGCGAGGTCTACGCCGCGATCGAGCATCCGAAGGGCGAGTTCGGCGTCTGGGCCGTTTCTGACGGCGCCAACAAGCCTTATCGCCTCAAGTTGCGTTCCCCGGGCTTCCCGCACCTCGCCGCGACGCACGAGATGGCCAAGGGCCACTTGCTCGCCGACGTCACGGCCATCATCGGCACCATCGACCTGGTGCTGGGCGACACGGACCGTTAAGTATGCTGAGCCAGGAATCGCTGCAAAGAATCGATCGAGAGATCGCCAAGTACCCCGCCGACCAGAAGCAATCGGCCTGCATGGCGGCATTGCGCATCGCCCAGGAAGAGAAGGGCTGGCTGGCCAGGGAG
>JBLNBJ010000055.1:0-2785 GCA_050259835.1 Ignavibacteria bacterium
GCCATTCGAGCGTGGGCAGGCTCGGAATGCCGACAAGCTGCGAGCTGAGATCTGACGGCGCGATGATCTGCGCCAGCGCGGGCGCGAGCATCGTATCCGTCCGGTGAAGGCCGCAGGTAAGGCCGGATCGGCGCGGATGCTGCGCTGTCAGGCCGCTGCGGCGTGAGCCGGGGCTTTCCAATTCCAGGGCAGGAGCTCGTGGATGCGTTTCGCCGGATGATCGGGTAGGCGCGCGAGCACGTCGGCGAGCCAGGCGTGCGGATCGATGTCGTTGAGCTTGGCGGTTTCGATGAGCGTGTAGAGGGCGGCGGCGCGTCGGCCGCCTTCGTCGGAGCCGGCGAAGGTCCAGTTGCGTCGGCCGACGGCGACGCAGCGCAGCGCCCGCTCGGCGGCGTTATTGGACATGCACAGCCGGCCGTCGTCGAGGAAGCGTGTGAGCGCGGTCCAGCGCTTGAGCGCGTAGTTGATCGCCTTGGCGGTCTCGCTCTTCGAAGAGAGGCGCGCGCGTTGGCTGCGCAGCCAACTCTGCAGCTCGATGAGCAACGGCCGGCTTTGCTCGCTGCGCACGCGTCGGCGCTCGCCCGCGGTGAGGCCGTTTATGTCGCGCTCGATGTCGAACAACGCATCGATGCGCTTGACCGCCTCGATGGCGATCGGCGCCTTCTTGAGCCGCGCCAGATCGAAGAAGTTGCGCCGCGCATGCGCCCAGCACGCCGCCTCGATGATCGGCCCCGGCTTGCGGCCGACCGCGTAGAGCCGGTTGAAGCCAGCATAGGCGTCGGCTTGCATCAGGCCGCTGTAGCTTGCGAGGTGACGTTCGGGATGCTCTCCGGTGCGGTCGCGCGAGTAGAAGAACGCCGCCGCCGGCGGGTCGCGCCCGCCGAAGGGTTGATCGTCGCGCACATAGGTCCACAGCCGTCCGGTGCGCGTCTTGCCCTTCGCCAGCACCGGCACTGTCGTGTCGTCGGCATGGATGCGCTCGGCCGCAAACACGTGTTGGCGGATCGCCTCGACCAGCGGCATCAGCGTCGCCGCCGCGGCGCCGACCCAGTCCGCCAATGTCGAGACGTCGAGCTCGATCCCTTCGCGCGCATAGGCCGCGCTCTGTCGGTTGAGCGGCAGGTGCAGGGCGTATTTGAAGAACAGCACCTGCGCGAGCAGCGCAGGTCCGGCGCGCCCACGCGCGATCGGATGCGAGGGCGCCGGCGGCTGCGTGATCGCCTCGCAGGCGCGGCAAGAGAACTTCTCACGCACGTGCTGGATCACCTTCCACTGGCGCGGGACGACCTCCAGCGTCTCGGTCACGTCCTCGCTGAGCTTGCGCAGCATGCCGCCGCAGCACGGGCAGGCCGAAGGCGCCGGATAGACGATGCGCTCGCGCGGAAGATGTTCTGGCAACGGACGGCGCGCCGGCTTCTTCCGTTCGAAGCCACGCACCTGGACGGCGTCGGCGCTCGCCGCCTTTGTCGTGATCTCGGCCGACGCTTCGGCCTCGGCCGCGTTCTCTTCGAGGTCGGCAAGCTGCAGCTCGAGCTGCTCGATCAGCGCGCCACGCTCGGCCGATTGTCCGAACCGCTGATGACGCAGCTTGGCGATGGCCAACTTGAGCTTCTCGATCTCGAGCGCCCGCGCATGCGCCTTTGCTTCGGCGCTGCGCGCCTTCGCTTCCGCCGCCAGACGCGCGGCGCGCTCGGCGACCAGCATCGCCTTCAGCGTCGCAATGTCCTCGGGCAGCGAATCGTCAGCGCTCATCGCCAATGAGAGAACCACAACGCGCCGCGCTTGTGAGCCCGCGGCAGCATCGCGAGTCACAATGCCGCATTCAGCCGGCCGCCTGCGGTCGCCACGTGTGCTGCGGCATCCGCCAGTCGATGCCTTCCAGCAAATAGCCAAGCTGCGCCGGCGTGATCGTCACCGCGCCGTCCGCCGGCGACGGCCAGATGAAGCGACCGCGCTCCAGCCGCTTGGCAAACAGGCACAGCCCCTGGCCGTCATGCCAGAGAACCTTGATCAGCCCGCCGCGGCGGCCGCGGAACACGAACAGGTGCCCGCTGTGCGGATCGCGCTTGAGCGTCTCCTGCACCAGCAGCGCCAGGCCGTCGAAACCTCGGCGCATGTCGGTGTGGCCGGCCGCAAGCCACACACGGACGCCACTCGGAACGGGGATCATCGCCGCCGCCGTCGCTTCGTCGTCGTCAGCGCCGCGATCATCGCCGACGCCATCGACGGATCGACCGCGCCCGCAATCCGCATCCGCGCCCCGCTCGCAAACTCGATCTCGACGACGCTGCTCGCCGCCGGCGGCGGCAATGCCGGGATGGGAACCGCGGGCTCCGCCGGCGCGGCCGCAATCGTCACTGCAGAAAATGCAGGCGTGTTCTCCGGGCTCCGCGACGACCGGCACAGCTCCTGTCGCCAACGAAACAACTGGCTCGTATGAATCCCAGCCGCCCGCGCCACCTCCGACGCAACAGCGCCTGGCTCAATCGCCGCCGCAACGATCCGTTCCTTTTCCGCCCGCCACCAGCGGCGGCGGCGCTGAACTGATGTGATCACCTCGATCGGCTTCGTCATAGGACTACTCCCAGTGATAGTCCTATGACTTCCGCCTCCACTCACCGGGTCAAGGCGGCCCTAACCGGACGCGTACCATGTACTCGCAATCTGCGGCCTGATGCTGGCGTTGGGCGGCGCTGCCAACGCGCAAGAGATTGACTGGAAGAGCGTGGATGCGGCGCTGGGCAGAACTGCCAGCGTGTCCGCGGATGTTCATCGCTACGGGTTC
>JBLNBJ010000056.1:0-21014 GCA_050259835.1 Ignavibacteria bacterium
GGCTGGTTCACCGACGACACGCCGAAGCGCTTCGAAGCCTACGGCTGGCACGTGGTGCCGAACGTCAACGGCCACGATCCCGAGGCGCTGCACAAGGCGATCGAGGAAGCCAAGAAGGTCACCGACAAGCCGTCGCTGATCTGCTGCAAGACGGTCATCGGCGCGGGCAGCCCCAACAAGCAGGGCACGCACGACGTCCATGGCGCGCCGCTGGGCGACGCCGAGATTGCCCAGGTGCGCCCGCACATCGGCTGGAACTTCGGTCCCTTCGAGATCCCGAAGGAAGTCTACGAAGGCTGGGACGCCAAGAAGAAGGGCGCCGACTGGGAAGGCACCTGGAACAAGAAGTTCGAGCACTACGCCAAGGCTTATCCCCAGGAAGCCGCCGAGTACAAGCGCCGCATGGCGGGTGAACTGCCGGCCAACTGGCCCGAGCATGCGAAGCAGGCGATCGACGCCGCGAACACCAAAGCCGAGACCGTCGCCACCCGCAAGGCTTCGCAAATCTCCATCAATGCCCTGGCCCCCGCGCTGCCCGAGTTCGTCGGTGGCTCGGCCGACCTGACCGGCTCGAACCTGACCAACTGGACGGGCTGCAAGCACGTCTCCGGCAAGACGCCGGGCAACTATATCTCCTACGGCGTGCGCGAGTTCGGCATGGCGCACATCATGAACGGCATGGCGCTCCACGGCGGCATCCTGCCCTTCGGCGGCACCTTCCTGATGTTCTCGGAGTACGCCCGCAACGCCCTGCGCATGTCGGCGTTGATGAAGCAGCGCGTGATCTACGTGTTCACGCACGACTCGATCGGCCTCGGCGAGGATGGCCCGACGCACCAGCCGGTCGAGCAGATCGCCACGCTGCGCATGATCCCGAACATGGACGTCTGGCGTCCCTGCGACACCGTCGAGACCATGGTCGCCTGGACCTGCGCCGTCGAGAAGAAGGACGGCCCCTCGTCGCTGGCCCTGTCGCGCCAGAACCTGCCGTTCGTCGCGCGCGACGCCGCCAAGATCGAAGGCATCAAGCGCGGCGGCTACGTGCTGTCCGAGGCCAATGGGCCTGCGAAGGCGGTGATCATCGCCACCGGCTCGGAAGTCGACCTGGCGCTCAAGGCGCAGGCGGAACTCGCGCAGAAGAACATTCCGGTGCGCGTGGTGTCCATGCCCAGCACCAACGTGTTCGACCGCCAGGACAAGGCCTGGCGCGAGAGCGTGCTGCCCGCCGGCCTGCCGCGCGTCGCAGTCGAGGCGGGCGTCACCGGCGGCTGGTACAAGTATGTCGGCCTCGAGGGCGCCGTGGTCGGCCTCGACCGCTTCGGCGAGTCGGCTCCCGCCGGCCAGCTGTTCAAGGAATTCGGCTTCACCGCAGCGAACGTTGCGAAAGCCGTGGAATCTATTCTCTAACTATCTTTCGGAGTGACGACAATATGGCTATCAAAGTAGGCATCAACGGATTCGGCCGCATCGGCCGCATGGTCTTCCGCGCCATCGCGAAGGAAGCCGAGTTCTCGGACATCGAAGTCGTCGGCATCAACGACCTGCTCGAGCCGGACTACCTCGCCTACATGCTGAAGTACGACTCCGTGCACGGCAACTTCAAGGGCGACATCAAGGTCGACGGCAGCAACCTGATCGTCAACGGCAAGAAGATCCGCCTGACGGCCGTCAAGGACCCCGCCGAACTCAAGTGGGGCGACATCGGCGCCGACCTGGTGATCGAGTCCACCGGCCTGTTCCTGACCAAGGAAACCTGCGAGAAGCACCTCGCCGCCGGCGCCAAGAAAGTCGTGCAATCGGCGCCGTCGAAGGACGACACCCCGATGTTCGTCTATGGCGTGAACCACACCAAGTACGCCGGCGAGAAGATCGTTTCCGCCGCCTCCTGCACCACCAACTGCCTGGCGCCCGTCGCCAAGGTGCTGAACGACAACTGGGGCATCAAGCGCGGCCTGATGACCACGGTGCACGCCGCCACGGCCACCCAGAAGACCGTCGACGGCCCGTCCAACAAGGACTGGCGCGGCGGCCGCGGCATCCTCGAAAACATCATCCCGTCTTCGACCGGCGCCGCCAAGGCCGTCGGCAAGGTGATCCCCGAGCTCAACAAGAAGCTCACGGGCATGGCCTTCCGCGTGCCGACCTCCGACGTCTCCGTGGTCGACCTGACCGTCGAGCTCAACAAGGACGCCTCCTACGAAGACATCTGCAAGGCCATGAAGGCGGCCTCCGAAGGCGCGCTCAAGGGCGTGCTGGGCTACACGGACGAAAAGGTCGTCGCCACCGATTTCCGCGGCTGCGCGACGCCGTCGGTGTTCGATGCGGAAGCCGGCATCGCGCTGGATCCGACCTTCGTCAAGGTCGTGTCCTGGTACGACAACGAGTACGGCTACACCTGCAACATGCTGCGCTTCGTCAAGCACGTCGCGAAGTAAGAGATCGGCAATCCAACCGCCGCGCCCTCCCTGGGCCGCGGCGGTTCCTTGGCCGATTTCCACGCATTCCCCCGGAGACTAACAACATGACTTTCAAGCGTCTCACCGACTTCGACCTCAAGGGCAAGCGCGTCTTCATTCGCGCGGACCTCAACGTTCCCGTGAAGGACGGCAAGGTCACTTCCGACGCCCGCATCACCGCCTCGATGCCGACCATCGAGCACTGCCTGAAGGCCGGCGCCAAGGTGATGGTCACCTCCCACCTCGGCCGTCCCGAGGAGGGCGTGTTCACCGAAGAGAATTCGCTCAAGCCGGTAGCGGACGTGATGTCGCAAAAGCTCGGCAAGCCGGTCCGCCTGGTGCGCGACTGGGTCGACGGCGGCTTCACCGTCGAAGCCGGGGAAGTCGTGCTGCTGGAGAACTGCCGCTTCAACAAGGGCGAGAAGAAGAACGTCGAAGCGACGGCGAAGAAGTACGCGGCGCTGTGCGATCTGTTCGTGATGGACGCCTTCGGCACCGCCCACCGCGCCGAGGCCTCGACCTACGGCGTCGCCGAATTCGCGCCGGCGGCCTGCGCGGGCCTCTTGGTGGCCGAGGAACTGGAAGCGCTGGCCAAGGCGCTCGCCAACCCCGCCCGCCCGATGGTGGCCATCGTCGGCGGCTCCAAGGTTTCCACCAAGCTCACCGTGCTCGAAGCCCTGGCCGAGAAGTGCGACCAGCTCGTGGTCGGCGGCGGCATCGCCAACACTTTCCTCGCGGCGTCCGGCAAGCCGGTCGGCAAGTCGCTGTGCGAAGCCGACCTGATCCCGACCGCCAAGGCGCTGATGGAAAAGATGGAGAAGCGCGGCGCCACCATCCCGATCGCGCCGGACGTCGTGGTCGGCAAGAAGTTCGACGCCAATGAGCCGGCCGTGCAGAAGAGCGCCGATGCTGTCGCCGACGACGACATGATCTTCGACATCGGCCCGAAGGCGACGCAGCAGCTCGTGGATATCATCATGAAGGCCGGCACCGTGGTGTGGAACGGCCCGGTCGGCGTGTTCGAGTTCGATCAGTTCGGCTAAGGCACCAAGGCCATCGCCCGTGCCATCGCCGAGACGAAGGCCTTCACGCTGGCCGGTGGCGGCGACACCATCGCGGCCATCCAAAAGTACGACATCTACGACAAGGTGTCCTACATCTCGACCGCCGGCGGCGCCTTCCTCGAGTATCTGGAAGGCAAGGTGCTCCCGGCCGTCGCAATGCTGGAACAGCGCGCCAAGGGCTGAGTCTAACAAGGGCCGCATCCGCGGCCCTTGTTGCTTTCCCCTCTCCCGCCCATGCACCGCTTCACGAAGATCGTCGCCACGCTGGGACCGGCCTCGAGCGAGCCGCAGGTGCTTGCCGCGCTGGTCGGCGCAGGCATCGATGTCGTCCGGCTCAACTTCTCCCACGGTACCGCCGCCGACCATCGGGCACGCCTCGACGGCCTGCGCGAGGCGATGCGGCTGCATGGCCGCACGGTAGGCGTCATGGCCGACCTGCAGGGGCCGAAGATACGGGTAGGCAAATTCGCCGGCAGCAAGGTGCTGCTGAAGGCCGGCCAGCCGTTCGTCCTCGACGCCGAATGCAAGCTCGGCGACAACGAGCGCGTCGGCCTCGACTATCCCGAACTCGTCGAAGACGTGAAGCCCGGCGACGTCCTGCTGCTCGACGACGGCCGCATCGTGATGGATGTCACGTCCGTCGACGGCCGCGAGATCCATTGCCTGGTTCGCCACGGCGGCGAGCTGTCGAACAACAAGGGCATCAACAAGCGCGGCGGCGGACTCTCGGCGCCGGCGCTGACGCACAAGGACATGGAGGACATCAAGACCGCCGCCTCCCTGGGCGTCGATTTTGTCGCCGTGTCTTTCCCGAAGTCGGGCGAAGACATGCGTCAGGCGCGCGAACTGCTGCGCCAGGCCGATTCGAGCGCGATGCTGATAGCCAAGATCGAACGCGTCGAGGCGGTGGCCAACCTGGAAGACATCCTCGACGCCTGCGACGGCGCGATGGTGGCGCGCGGCGATCTCGCCGTCGAAGTCGGCGACGCCGCCGTGCCGGCACTGCAGAAGCGCATCATCCGCACGGCGCGCGAACACAACAAGTTCGTCATCACGGCGACCCAGATGATGGAGTCGATGATCCATTCGCCGGTGCCGACGCGCGCCGAAGTCTCGGACGTCGCCAACGCGGTGCTGGACGGCACCGACGCCGTGATGCTCTCGGCCGAGACCGCCGCCGGCGAATACCCGGTGGAAACCGTCGAAGCCATGGTGCGCGTCTGCATCGAGGCGGAGAAGTCGATGGACGGCTCGCTCGACATGCATTTCCTCAATCGCGTATTCACGCGCATCGACCAGTCGATCGCCATGGCGGCCTTGTTTACCGCGTTCCACCTCAAGGTTAAGGCGATCGCCGCGCTGACCCAGTCGGGCTCGACCGCCCTGTGGATGAGCCGGCTGACCTGCGGCGTCCCGATCTATGCCTTGACGCCCGAGGTCAGCACGCGTTACAAGAGCAGCATCTTCCGCGGCGTCACGCCGCTGCTGACCCATTACGCCGGAGACAACCGCGACGAGATGCTGCGCGAAGCCGAAAACGAACTGATCGCCGCCGGCGCAGCGGTTCCAGGCGACCTCATCGTCATCACCATCGGCGAACCGCTCGGCCAGCCCGGCGGCACCAACACCCTGAAGCTCGTGAAGGTCGGCGAGCACAGGTCGAACCATTAACAGACAAGGAGATAAGCTTCATGGCACTCGTTTCGATGCGACAACTGCTCGACCACGCCGCCGAGCGCGGCTACGGCATCCCGGCGTTCAACGTGAACAACCTCGAACAGATGCGCGCCATCATGGAAGCGGCCCAGGAGACCGATTCGCCGGTCATCGTGCAGGCCTCCGCCGGCGCCCGCAAGTACGCCGGCGCGCCCTTCCTGCGCCACCTGATCATCGCCGCCATCGAAGAGTTTCCGGAAATCCCCGTCTGCATGCACCAGGACCACGGCACGTCGCCCGGCGTCTGCCAGCGCTCGATCCAGCTCGGTTTCTCCAGCGTGATGATGGACGGCTCGCTCGGCGAGGACGGCAAGACGCCGACCAGCTACGACTACAACGCCGCCACCACCAAGCGCGTCGTCGACATGGCGCACGCCTGCGGCGTCTCGGTGGAAGGCGAGATCGGCTGCCTGGGCTCGCTCGAGACGGGCAAGGCCGGCGAAGAGGACGGCATCGGCGCCGAAGGCACGCTCGACCACTCGCAGTTGCTGACCGATCCGGAAGAGGCGGCGCGCTTCGTCAAGGACACCGGCGTCGACGCGCTGGCCATCGCCATCGGCACCAGCCACGGCGCCTACAAGTTCAGCCGCCCGCCCACGGGCAAGGTGCTGCGCATCGACCGCATCAAGGAAATCCACGCGCGCATCCCGAACTGCCACCTTGTCATGCACGGTTCCTCGTCGGTGCCGCAGGACTGGCTCAAGATCATCAACGAGAACGGCGGCGACCTGGGCGAGACCTACGGCGTGCCGGTCGAGGAGATCGTCGAAGGCATCAAGAACGGCGTGCGCAAGGTGAACATCGACACCGACCTGCGCATGGCCTCCACCGGCGCGATCCGCCAGTTTCTGAACAAGAACAGGAAGGAGTTCGACCCGCGCAAATATCTGGCGGCGGCCACCAAGGCGATGAAGGGCATCTGCCTGGAGCGCTACCAGGCTTTCGGCACGGCAGGCAACGCTTCGAAGATCAAGGTGATCTCGCTGGACGACATGACGAGCCGCTACTCCAAGGGCGAGCTGAATCAGATCGTCAAGTAAGGAGCTGTCCCCAGAAAGCCGCCCGCAGCCCGGGCGGCTTTTTCTTTTTCAGGCACCGACCATGACGCAGTTGCGGCCGGCCTCCTTGCCGCGATAGAGCGCCCGGTCGGCGCGCCGCACGGTGGCGTCGACTGCATCGGTCGCACGGTGCCGCACGACCCCGAAGGTCATGCTGACGGGGACCTCGCTACCGCCCCAGCTCACGGGTACGCCGGCGATGTCCGAGCAGATGCTCTCGATGGTGGCCTTGGCCGCCTCCGTATCGCTGTCGGGCAAGACGATCAGGAATTCATCACCGCCCCAGCGGGCGACGAAATCGGTCTTGCGCAAGCGACGGCGAAGGCGCCGCGCCACCTCGCGGATGACGGCGTCGCCGCACTCATGCCCATGGCCGTCATTGATCGCCTTGAAGTGATCGATGTCCCCGAGGGCCACCGTCCCCTCGCCGCGGGGCGCGACGGCGCCGATGCCCTCCGCCATGCGCCGCCGGTTGTAGAGCCCCGTGAGCGGGTCGGTGTGCGCGAGCGTCCGCAGGCGCTGTTGCGAAAGCTGCGCCGCATTGCGGAAGTACAGGCAGGCAAGCGTCAGGACGCCGAAGGCGACGACCACGTTCGCGATGCTGAGAAAGGGAATCGCCGCGCCGAAGCCGAACGGATAGGCGCGGTCGGCGAACCATACGCTGCCGAGCCCAAAGGTCAGCGCGAAGACGCCGGCGATTCCGACCATCGCCCGCGGCGACCAGCGGTTGTTGAAGACGATGAACGGAATCGCCGCCCAGAGAAAGTGCTGGAACCCCGGCGCCAGGCCGAGCGTCGCCATGCAGGCCACGGCATGGACGTATACCTCGGCGAGCGCCAGCGGCACCGCCACATACGCCTCGCCGCGCCGCACGGCGCCGATGCAGTAGATCCAGACAGCCGAGCTCGCCACGTTGAGCAGCGCCAGTCCGTCGGCGCCGGCGAGGGCGAACAGGGCGATGAGCGCGAAGTGCACCGCCGCGCCGGTGTAGGCGACGCTCATCATCGTCGCGCGCAACCGGTGAAGGCGCCGCGTCTCTTCCGCGCTCGGGCAGTATTGGCTCTCCATGCGTAACCGTTCGATTGGGATCCGGCGGAAAACCCGCGCGGCACATTCTGCGACGATACCGCCGGAATGGCAACAATTCGGATAGGGGTTCTCTCGGGTAAGAGTTTCAGGGTCGGGTAAATATTTCCCCGCCCCCGCATTCCGGTTCCAGTCCTCGTCGGCTTGCCGCCCAGCTCGGCCATGGATTGGCGCGGGATCCGATGCGCGGCATGGCGGTTGCTCCATGGTGCAGATCGAAACCAAGGAGGATTCCCATGCCATCCACCACCCACCATACCGCGACCGAACGTTCGCAAAGCCGCGCGGAGAGCGCCGCCCACCGCGAAGTAATCGACATGCTGAAGGACGACCACAAGCGGGTCATGAAGGCCTTCCGCGAGTTCGAGAAGATGGACGCGCGCAAGGACCCCGAGCGCTGCGAAGAACTGGTCCGGCAGACCTGCAGCGAGCTTGAAGTGCACACCCAGCTCGAAGAACAGTGCTTCTATCCAGCCGCGCGCCAGGGCGTCCGCGAAGAGGAGCTCATCGAGGAAGCCGAAGTCGAGCACGGCGCCGCCAAGCGGCTGCTCGAGGAACTCAAAGGCATGAGCCCGGACGACGAGAAGTTCTCGGCCACCTTCAAGGTCCTCGGCGAGTACGTCATGCACCACGTGCGCGAGGAGGAGCGCGAGATATTTCCTCAGCTCTCCCGGGCGAAGCTCGACTGGCAGAAGCTGCAGGAAGACATGACGGAGCAGCGGCAGAACCTGCAGCAGCAGTTCATGCCGCAGCAGTCGCAGTCGGGCTGAGCTTCCGCTTCAGGCGAATACGGCCTGGTAGGAAACGCCGTCGGCATCGCGGGCGACCGGAACGATGAACAGCGCCAGCCCGCCGGCGTGGGCGTGATCCAGCGCGTACGTGCCCTGCGGCACGGCGCGCTGCTCCCCGCTCTTGAAGATCAGCGAGAACTGGTCGCGCCCGCCGGGGATGCGAGCGGGGGGCGTCACTTCCACCAGCCGCAGCGGCATCACGCCATCCGCCAGGGCGAGATCGAAGCGCTCGCCGAGCAGCGGCAGGAAGTCTTGATGCGTCAGGGAAATCAGGTCGCTGAAATCGGCCATGTTTGTCGTTCGTCGATTGGTTGCGGCTTTCAGGCGGACGGCGGACGGGGCCGCCAAGCCAGGAATTGGTAAGGCCCGTCCAGCGGTCCCTCGGGAAGGAAGCCGAGGCGCTGATAGAGCCGCCTTGCAGGATTGAACGCCTCGACGTTGATGCTCGCCGAGCATCCGGCGGCAGCGGCCCCGTCGATCACTGCCTGCATCAGCGCACCGCCGATGCCGCGGCCGCGATGCTCGGGCAGCAGCGAAACGTCCACCACGCGATGCTCCTCGGGACCACGATGCAGGTAGATGCGCCCGATCGGCTGCGCATGGAGTTCGACGATATTGAACTCGGCGTCGCCGTAATAGGTGGCGTAGTGACGGTGCTGCATGCGGAACTGATCGGCGAGGAAGGCGCGTTTGTCGGCGTCTGTCCACGGCACGGGCAGCATCTCGTCCCAGCGCACCGAGACGTAAAGCGCTTCGAGGAAGTCGCGGTCCGATGCCTCCTGCGACCGCAGCGCAACGCCTGCTTCCGCAAGGGACGCGGGCAGCCGCAGCCGCCCGCCCAGGGCCGTTTCGCGCACGTTCAGTTGCGAACCGGGAACACGCCCGCGGTGCAGATGCAGAAGCGCACGCCCTGGTAGGGCATGCGGTTCTCGTGCGCCTGCCCACCGCCGACCGCCGACAGCGCCTGGGCATGAAGGTTGGTATCCGGGGTAACGCTCGGAACCATGGCCTTGTAGGTGACGGGCGGTGACACCGCATTGTCCGCAACGAGACCGCCCGGGCTGTCTTGCAGCGAGGGCTTATAGTCCTTCGATTGCTGGTTGGTGACGCGCAGCATGGCGTGCGAATGCCGCGCCATCTTGTTGGCATCGATGGTCTCGCTGAGGGTGCCCGCCTTTTCCGCCAGGACGTGCGTGATCGTGCCGCCCGTCGCGGCCCGACCGACCCCGACCGGAACGCGACCCTGCAGGTCCGGAAGATTGAAGATGGTCTGGTTGCCGCCGTACAGGTTGCCGATGACGGCGTAGAGGGCATTGAACTGCGCCGTGGAAACGCCGGCACCGTTGCAGTCGGCCCAGTCGAGCGGGGCAAAGGTGTACGGGAACGCCCGGATTTCTCCGATGAATGCGTCGCTCATTGCAATTCTCCTTGATCGGGCCCGCGCAGGGCCTAGTTCCGTTCGGGATAGAGACCCGCCTCGATGCAGATGATGTAGTTGAGCGCGAGGTAGGGCATCAGGTTCGGGTGCGCCACCGCGCCGCCGGCGTCCGCGACGCTCTGCGCGCTGTACGCGGCCGTCGTCGGGGTTGCGGGCACCACGTGGTAGAACTGCGAGGTGGCGGGCACCTGCCCGAAGGTCAGCGTGGGTGCCGGTGTGGGGGAACTTGCAGCCGCGACAGTTCCCTGCAGCGCGTGGGCGTGCGTGGGCAGGTTCGCCTCCGCCAGGGTGACCTGGTCCGCGCCTCCGGACTGTCCGAGTTGACGCGCCGCGAGCCCCGCGCCTTGCCCCTGTCCGACCGGGACCCGGCCACGGAAGTCTGGCAGGCCGAACTTGGTGATGCCGTCGCCGCCGTAATAGGTGCCGAGCAGTGAAAACAGTGCTGCGTAGGCGGTGATGTCGAGTTGCGTGCCGTCGCAGAAATGCCAGTTCTGCGGCGCATAGCTGCCGGCGAAGATCCGGATCTCGCCCAGAAAGGGAACGCTCATGATCCTTGTCCTTTCGTCTCAGTTGCGCGAGGGGTAATACCCCTGGGTCGCGATGCAGAAGTTGGTGACGGCAAAGGGCTGCATGTTCTCGTGTCCCGCATTGGCGCCGGCGCTCGAGATGGTCACGGCGTTCATGGCCTGCAGGGTTCCTGGCGCGGCGTAAAGGTTGGCCGTAGTAGTGGGGCCTGTGGGCTTGCCGAACACGGCATTCGCCGGGGCCTGGGTGGTTCCCGGCAGGGTTGAGGCGCGCAGGGCGTGCGAATGGAGGGGCACCTGATCGATCGTCAGGGCCACGCTTTCCACGCCCGCCTTCTCGCCGAGGTTTACCTGCCCCGGGGGATTCGTCATGACGCCCTGTCCGCGCGGCGCACGGCCTTGCAGATCGGGCAGCCCGAAGGTCGTCCTGCCGTCACCCCCGTAATTCGTTTGCAGGAGGCTGTAAAGCGCCGTGTTCTGACTGATCTGCAAGGTCGCTCCGTTGCACAGAGCCCAGCCGCGAGGCGGAAAGCCGAACGCATACAGCCGGATTTCGCCCAGGAAACAATCGCTCATGACTTCTCCCGTAAAGAAAATACGCTATTCAAAATCCTATAGTCATATGCCAAACGGAACGCACACTACTCCATCGGATATTCCCATGCAACGGCTACGTGCATTCATTTATTCCGTGCGTATAATCGACATGCATCGCGAACGCCTTTCGCGCCCGCCGAGAGGCCGCCGATACGAGACGTTGCCCAGACACCGCGACGAGGAAACAGGGTCCCCAGGGAGTACGTCATGTCACACCGCTCACCCCGCAGCCTTCATGCAGTCACTCTCGCATCGGTCGTTCTTCTGACCGGATGCGCAATCACTCCCGAAGCGCTGCAACGCGAAGAGCTTCGCCGCATCGTGCAGAACGACCAGGCAGCAGCCCGGCAGGGCATGCCGGAAGTGTCCGGCCCCATCACGCTGCCCGAGGCAGTGGCTCGGGCACTCAAGTACAACCTCGAACACCGAACGCGTCTCTGGGAGCAGACGCTGGCCGTCGGTCAACTCGACGCTAGCCGCTTCGACATGCTGCCGAAGCTGATGGCCGACCTCGGCTACACCAGTCGCAACAACGACCCCGGCACCTGGACGCCCGACGCCAACAACAATCCCACCACGACGCGCGCGCCGGTGAGCGCCGACAAGTCACATGGCACGGTCGACCTCGGCCTGTCGTGGAGCATTCTCGACTTCGGCCTTTCCTACTACACGGCCAAGCAAAACGCGGATCGCGTGCTGATCGCCGCCGAGCATCGGCGCAAGGCGCTGCACACCCTGATCCAGAACGTCCGCATCGCCTTCTGGCGCGCCGCGAGCGCCCAGAAGCTCGCGCGCGAAGTGCGCGACACCATCGAGCAGGCTGAGAAGGCGCTGGCCGACTCGCGCAAGCTTGCCGACAGCCGGGGCAAGGCCCCCGCCGACGCGCTGCGCTACCAGCGCACCCTGCTCGAAAACCTGCGCACCCTGGAAACCGTCGAGCGCGAGCTGGCGGCCGCACGCATCGAACTCGCCGGCCTGCTCAACCTGCCGCCCGGCACCAGCTTCACGCTGGCCGAGCCCGACGGCGATCTCGCCAACCCCGCGCCGCTCGGCCTGCCGATCGAACGCATGGAGGAAATGGCGCTGGAGAACAACGCCGACCTGCGCGAGAACGTCTACAACGCGCGCATCGCGGCCACCGAAACGCGCAAGGCGCTGCTGAAGCTGTTCCCCAATCTCAGCTTCAGCCTCGGCAGCAAGTACGACAACAACAGCTTCCTCGTGCACAACCACTGGAACGAGACCGCCGCGCACGTCAGCTGGAATGTGTTCAGCCTGCTGTCCGGTCCGACGCAGATGGATATGGCGGAGAGCGCCGTGAAGGTCGCGGAAGCCAAGCGCATGACGATGCAGATGGCGGTCCTGACCCAGGTTCATCTCAGCGCCCGCCAATACGAGACGGCCGTGCGCCTCTACAAGCGCTCGGACACCATCTGGCAGGTCGACGACGGCTTGCTCGAGTTCGCGCGCCAGGGGGTCGCGGCGGAAACGCAGAGCCAGCAAGCTCTCGTGGCCAGCCGCACCGCGGCCATTCTGTCCCTGGTACGCCGCTATCAAGCGCTGGCAGCGGTTCATGAGGCCAGCAGCAAGCTCGAAGCTACGCTCGGGCTCGAGCCCCAGATCGCCAGCCTCGACGACGTTCCGCTCGGCGACCTCACGGCGACCATCGACCGTTCGCTGCGCCAATGGCCAGGCAAGGCCGCTGCCGCCGAGGTCTCGAGCACCGTCCAACTCGCGGAAGGCCCCACGGCACCCGGACGGCCATGAACCCGACCGGCACGTCGCGCGCACATCGGGCGGCACTGCTCGCCCTGCTGTCTTCATGCGCCGTCGCACAGACGTCTCCCGCGAAGTCGCCGCCGTCACCGGGCAGTGCTCCGGTCGCCAAAGCCATTTCCGCCCCCGCGCTGGAGAAGTTCGAGATGCGCGCGCAGCTCACCACCCGCCGGTACACGACGCTGGCCGCTGAGATCGGCGCCCGCATCAGCCGCATCGCGTTTCGCGAAGGCGAGTCGTTCAAGGCCGGTCAGGTGCTCGTCAGTCTCGATTGCAGCCTGCAGGCGGCCAACCGGGACCGCGCACGCGCGACCCTGGCCGCCGCGGAGAACACGCATGCGGGCAACCAGTTGCTGGCCGAGCACAAGGCGATCGGCAACGTCGAGCTGCGCACCTCGGCCATCGAGGTCGACAAGGCGCGTGCCGAACTTGCCTTCAACAACGCGACGCTCGCCAAGTGCAACATCCCGGCGCCCTACAACGGCCGGGTCGCCGAACAGAAGGCGCGCGAGGGCCAGTACCTGCAGCCGGGACAAGCGGTGCTCGAGGTCATCGACGACGGCCCGCTCGAGCTCGAGTTCATCGTCCCGTCGCGCTGGCTTGCCTGGCTAAAGCCCGATCACAAGTTCCAGGTGGCGATCGACGACACGCGCAAGAGCTACCCCGCCCGCATTCAGCGCATCGGCGCGCGGGTCGACCCGGTGATCCAGTCGGTCAAGGTCAGCGCCGTGATCGACGGCAGCTTCAAGGAGCTCGTCGCCGGCATGAGCGGCAAGGTCGAGCTCGCACCGCCGACGGGGATGTAGCGCCATGAACGATCCGGCCCTCAAGACCGTCGTCGCCCAGGAGAAGGCCGAGAAGCCGACCTTGCACGCGTCGCCCGGCCTCGGCGCCTGGCTCGCCGAAGTCGGCGGCAGCCTCGCCTTCACGACCTACCAGACGGCGCGGCTGTTCCTGGTCTCCGCCGGCACGGACGGCCGCACGGACGCCCTGGAACGGATCATGGGTACCGCGATGGGATTCGCCGTCGACCCCAAGGGCTTCTGGATCACCAACCGCGAGCAAGCCTGGCGCTTTGCCGACATCGGTTCGCGCCGGATCGGCGAGCAAAGCTACGACGCCGTGTACATGCCGCGCAAGGCCTATCTGCTGGGCCACTGCGACGCTCATGACATCCTTGCCGGGGTGAACTTCGGCGGCACACGACACGAACTGCTGTTCGCCAACACCCACTACAGCTGCGTCGCCGCGGTGGATGACGATTACAGCTTCCGCCCCGTCTGGAAGCCGGACTTCATCTCCGAGATTTCGCTCGGCGACCGCTGCCACCTGAACGGGCTCTGCGCCCGCGACGGCGAACTCGCCTACGTCACGCTCTGCGGCCGCAGCGACACGGCGATCGGCTGGAAGACCATGAAGCGCGACGGCGGCTGCGTCGTCGAGGTCGCCACCGGCCGCGTCGTCTGCGACGGCCTTTCCATGCCCCACTCGCCGCGCTGGCACGACGGCCGGCTCTGGCTGCTGGATTCCGGTCGCGGCGACTTCGGCTATCTCGATCCCGCAACCGGCAAGTTCTGCGCCGTCGGCCTTTGCCCCGGCTTCGCCCGGGGCCTGACCTTCGTCGGCGGCCTTGCGGTCATCGGCATGTCGAAGCTGCGCGACAACACCTTCTCGGCCGGCCTCCCCGTGCTTGGGCGACTGGAGGCCGAGAACGTGCGCCAGGTGTGCGGCTTGCTGGTCGTCGATCCGGCCACCGGCAAGCTCGTGCATTGGCTGACCATCGAAGGCGCTGTCACTGAGCTCTACGACGTCGCCTTCCTGCCAGGCGTGCGCCGGCCCTATACGCCTGGCTTCAGCGAACCGAAGCTGCATGAGATCCTCGTGCATGTGCCCCGCGAACCGTTCCCCTACCGGGAGTTGCGCCGCGTCGCACGCCAAGGCAACGAACCGACTTCGGATGTCCCCGCGGCGCAGCCGCAGCCCTCCTGACAGGAGACCGCCATGAAATCCTCGACTCCGCGCAACGACTCCCGCTTCCTGCGACTCAGGCGTACCGCCGCCGCAAGCGGCCTCATGGCGCTAGAGCCGCGGATCATGTTCGACGGCGCGGCAGCGGCCACGGTGGTCGAGAAAGCCGCCGCCGACAGCACCGCAACGGCGCCGAAGACCCTCGACGCCGTCGCGGCGGCGCAACCGACCGTCGTTGACGCACCCTTCGTCGTCGTGCGCGGCGACATGGCAGCGATGGAAAAGAGTGCCGCCAGGCACGAAGTGGTCGTGGTCGACGCGACCGTCAAGGACTGGCAAACGCTGGTCGCCGGTATGGATCCGTCCATCCCCGTCATCGTCCTCCACCCGGATTCCAACGGGATGGGAGAACTCGAAGCTCTGAGCGCCTTTCTCTCGCGCCATCAGGGCCTTGACGCCATCCACCTCGTCACCGAAGGACGCACCGGCGCGCTCCTGCTCGGCGGCGAGGCGCTCTACGACGGCGACGTCGCCGCCGCGAGCCCCTACCTGCAGCAGATCGGCGCCGCGCTCAAGCCGGGCGGCGACCTGCTGCTCTATGGCTGCTCGGTGGCGTCCGGCGCCGAGGGCAAGCAGTTCGTCGACGATCTCGCCCATGCGCTCGGCAACGCGGTCGATGTCGCCGCGTCGAATGACCGCACCGGGCCCGCCCGGCTGGGCGGCGACTGGGACCTCGAATATTCGACGGGTTCCGTCAATACGGTGCTGCCCTTCACGCTCGCCGGCATGCAGGACATCAGCCACTGCCTGGGCTGCACGGTGAGCGGCACGCTGACGGGAACGCTGTCCGCGCAAAACGATGCGGCGTATTGGGGCGGCATGTATTACACCAGCGGCCATGTGATCCTGGGAGGCGACGGCACGACCCACGTCGGCCTGGACATTTACAGTTCGGGCTACCACAAGCACTGGTTTGCCGACTACGTCATAACGACGAGCGCATGGAACGACCTCGCAAGCTTCGAGGCGGGGCATGCCAGCGCATGCGCCACTCCCAATGTCGCGCCGGTCTTCACCTCCAGCGGCGGCACCACCGCCTACACGGAAGGCAACAACGTGACGACGACGGCCGTCGTTGACGCGAGTCTCGCCGTCTCGGATTCCGACAACACCACGCTGGCCTCGGCCACCGTCTCGATCACCGGCAACTTCCAGAGCGGCCAGGATGTCTTGGCCTTCACCAACGACGGCAGCACGATGGGCAACATCACCGGCAGCTACGTCGCCGGCACCGGCATCCTGACGATGACATCAGCCACCGCCTCCGCCACCGTGGCGCAATGGCAAGCCGCCCTGCGCAGCGTCACCTACTCGAACAGCTCGAACACGCCCAACACGTCGACGCGCATCATCAGCTTCGCCGTCAACGACGGTCACGACGACAGCAATACTGGCAACAAGAGCCTGTCGGTGACCGCCGTCAACGACACCCCCGTCGTCGGTACTTCCGGCGGCACCACGGCCTTCACCGAGGGCAACAACGCGACTTCCACGCCGGTGGTCGTCGACGCGGGGCTCACCGTCGGTGACCTCGACAACGCGACGCTTGCCTCCGCCACCGTCTCGATCACCGACAATTTCCAGAGCGGCCAGGACGTGCTGGCCTTCACCAACGACGGCAGCAGCATGGGCAACGTCGCCGCCTCGTACAACGCCGGCACAGGCGTCCTGACACTGAGTTCGTCGGGCGCCAGCGCCACGCTCGCGCAATGGCAGGCTGCGCTCCGCGCCGTCACTTACACGAACTCGTCCGACAGCCCGAACACCGCCGCGCGAACCCTGAGCTTCGTGCTCAACGACGGCACGGCAAACGGCAACACCGGCAACAAGAGCCTGTCGGTGACCGCCGTCAACGACACCCCCGTCGTCGGTACCTCGGGCGGCACCACGGCGTTCACCGAAGGCAACAACACGACTTCCACGCCGGTAGTCGTCGACGCGGGGCTCACCGTCGGCGACCTCGACAACACGACGCTCGCCTCGGCCACCGCCTCGATCACCGGCAACTTCCAGAGCGGGCAGGACGTCCTGGCCTTCACCAATGACGGCAGTTCCATGGGCAACATCGCCGGTTCCTACAATGCCGGCACGGGGGTGCTGACCCTGACCTCTGCCGGAGCGAGTGCCACGCTCACGCAATGGCAGGCCGCGCTCCGCGCTGTCACTTACACGAACTCGTCGGACAGCCCGAACACGTCCACGCGGACCGTCAGCTTCGTGCTCAACGACGGCACGGCAAACGGCAATACCGGCACCAAGAGCGTATCGGTTATCGCCGTCAACGACACGCCGACCATCGGCACCAACGCCGGCCTGACGCTCGCCGAAGGCGCCATCGCGACGACGATCACGACGGCGGCCCTGTCGATCTCCGATCTTGATACGGCGGCGACCAGTCGCACGTTGACCATCGGCACGGCTCCCGCCCACGGAACGCTGTACAAGTCCGGCGTCGCGATGACTTCCGGCAGCACCTTCACGCAGGACGACCTCGCAAACAACCGCATCACCTACACGCACGACGGTGGCGAAACCACCGCCGACAGCTTCACATTCAGCGTCGAGGACGGCGCGGGCGGAACGATCGGGGCGACGACCTTCAATTTCACCGTCACGCCCGTCAATGACGCCCCGACGGTCGCCGCCGGCGGCACCCTCGCCTACACGGAAGGCAGCGGCGCCACGGTCATCGACAATACGGTCACGCTTGCCGACGTCGACAGCGCGCAGCTGGCCAGCGCCGCCGTAACGTTCAGTACCGGCTTCAGCAGCGGCGACGTGCTCGGCTTTACCAACCAGAACGGCATCAGCGGCAGTTACAACGCGGGCACGGGCGTCCTGTTGCTCACGGGCGCTTCGAGTGTCGCCAACTACCAGACTGCGCTGCGCTCCGTCACCTACCGCAGCACCTCGAACGACCCGACGGCAAGCGCCGCCAGCCGCACCGTCAGCTGGCTGGTGAGCGACGGCGCGCTGGCGGGGGCCGCGACGTCAACGATCAACATCACCGCCGTGAACAACGCGCCGGTCGCCACCGCGGGCGGAACGCTCTCCTATACCGAGAACGGCGTCGCCGCGGCCATCGACGGCAGCATCGCGCTCAGCGATTCCGACGACACGCAGTTGGCGGGCGCCACGGTGAGCATCAGCAGCGGCTTCACCAGCGGCGATACGCTGGGCTTCACCAACCAGAACGGCATCAGCGGCAGCTATAACGCGGGCACCGGCGTGCTCACGCTGACCGGCACGGCGAGCGTCGCGAACTACCAGACGGCCCTGAAATCCGTGACCTACAGCAGTTCGTCCGACGACCCGACCGCCACCGCCGCCAGCCGCATCCTCACCTGGCGCGTCACCGACGCCAACAGCGACGGCGTCGGCGCGCAGACGAGCAGCGCGGTGACGTCGACGATCAACATCACGGCGGTCAACGACGCCCCCGCGCTGACGAACCTCAACGGCGACTCGTTGAGCTTCAGCATCGGTGGCGGCGCCATACAGCTCGACAGCGGCGGCAACGCCACGGTGAGCGACGCCGATTCGGCGAACTTCAACGGCGGCAGCGTCAGCGCCAGCATCAGCGCCAACGGGCAGGCGGCGGAAGACGTGCTGTCGGTAGGCAACGTCGGCAGCATCACTGTCTCCGGCGCGAACGTGAGCGCCGGCGGCACTGTCATCGGCACCTGGTCAGGCGGTAGCGGCGGCGCGGCTCTCGTCGTCACGCTGAACGCCAACGCCACGCCTGCGCGCGTCCAGGAACTGGTCCGCGCGCTCCAGTACCAGGACACCGACGCTGGAACGGTGAATACCGCCAGCCGCACGATCGCCGTTACCGTGAACGACGGCACCGACACATCGGCGACCCAGAACGTCACCGTCGGCCTGGTGCGCGCGCCGATCATCGACCTCAACGGCGCGACCGCCGGAGCGGCCTACAGCACGGCGTTCACGGAAGGCAGGGGCGCGGTCGCCATCGCCGACGCCGCGGCCTCGCTCAGCGACGACGGCACCATCGACAGCATGACGGTCACCATCACCAACCTCAAGGACGGCGTTGCCGAGAGCCTGTCGTCCACGTTGGGCAGCGGGGTGCAGACGGTGGGCGGACAAGCCGTCACCATCGGCGCCTACAACAGCGGCACCGGCGTCCTGACCATCACCGGGACGCACATCACCGCGGCCAACATGGCCACGGTGCTGCAGTCGATCCGCTACAACAACACGTCGGACACGCCGGATACGACCGCACGATCGATCACGGTGAGCGCCATCGACAACGACGGCAACACCGGCAGCGTATCCGCCACGACGCTCAGCGTTTCGGCCACCAACGACGCGCCGACGGTTTCCGTCCCCGGCTCGATCAGCGTGACGGAGGACGTCGCGACCGCCATCACTGGCATCAGCTTCGCGGATGTAGATGCGGGCAGCGGCTCGGTGATCGCCACGCTGAGTGTGGATGCGGGAACCCTGAGCGCCGCGAACGGCGGCGGCGTTACGGTCGGCGGCAGCGGCACCGCGAGCCTCACGCTCAGCGGCACGCTGACCAACGTCAACGCCTTCATCTCCGGCAGCCACGTCAGCTTCACCACGGCCGCCAATGCGATGTCGAGCGTCACGCTGACGGCGTCCATCAACGACGGCGGCAATACCGGTTCCGGCGGCGCCAAGTCCGCTTCTGACACCACCCCGCTCAACGTCTCGGCCGTGAACGATGCGCCGGTCATCGATGCGCCGGGTTCGATCAGCGTCGCGAGCGCCTCCGCCCCGATCACCGGCATCGTCTTCGCCGACGTCGATGCGGGCACCGGAACCGTTACGGTCACGCTCGACGTCACCTCGAGCGGCACGCCGTCCGGCAGTCTCGCGGCCACGAGCGGTGGCGGCGTCACCGTAGGCGGGAGCGGCACGCCCAGCATGACGCTGAGCGGCACGCTGGCCAATATCAATGCCTTCATGGCCGGCGGCGGCGTCACTTTCGACAACACCAGCAATTCGGTCTCCACGCTCACCCTCACGGTCGGCATCTCGGACGGCGGCAACACGGGATCGGGCGGCGCGAAGTCGGCGAGTTGCACGGTCGACCTCACGCCGAACACGGCCCCCACCGCGACGGACGGCCTGGTCACGATGTTTCAGAACGGCAGCTACACCTTCGGCGCAACCGACTTCCACTTCTCCGACGCGGACGCCGGCGATGCGCTGCAGCAGGTACGGATCACCAGCTTGCCGACGCACGGCACTTTGACGCTCGACGGCGTTGCGGTCAGCGGCGGCCAGGTGATCGCCGTCGCCGACATCGTCGCCGGGAAGCTCAAGTTCACGCCCGAAACCGGCGGCAGCGGCGATGCCTACGCGACCTTCCAGTTCAAGGTGGGCGACGGGAAGAGCTTCTCCGACGACCCCTATACGATGACGGAGAACGTCACCGCGCTGCCGCCGACGCCGCAGCCCCCGCCACCGGTCGCGCCGCCGCGAGTCGACCCGCCGGCGCCGCTCCCGATGCCGCCCGCCCCGCTGCCGCCGCCCCAGGCGCTTTCGCACCCGATCGAGCCGCCCGCCCCTCCGCCGGTCAGCGTGCCACCGGGGCGCGTAGATACGCCGCTGCCGCCCTCTCCGCCGCCGCGGCCGCAGGGCGATTCCGGCACTCCGCCGCTCACCCGTTCCGACGGCTTCCAGATCCCCGTGCTGCGCACCGGCGCCAGCGGCAGCGGCGAACCGACCCTGCTGATCGTCCGGCCGATGGCGGACCAGTCTGTCGGCGCCAGCACGCCGATCATCAGCATCCAGGTGCCGCACGACGTCTTCGCGCATACCAGCGCCGACGCGTCGATCACGCTGAGCGCGAGCCTCGCCGACGGGCGCGCGCTGCCGGGCTGGCTGCATTTCGACCCGGCGCGCGGCACCTTCGAAGGTGTCGTGCCGCCCGGCTTGCGCGGTGATTTCACCATCCGGCTGACGGCGATCGACAACCAGGGCCACCGCGTGGTGACGACCTTCCACATCCGCGTGGGCGCGTCGGGCGACGGCGCCGGCCCGCGTGCGGCCATTGGCAAACCTGCGCTGGCGGCGCAATTCGACCGCTTCGGCATGACGGCGCGCAATGCCGGCGCCGAGCGGCTCATCGCGACGGCCCGCCAGACCGCCGCGGAGCGCCCGGGTAGCGCGGCACGCACATGACCGAAGCGGGCAGCGGCGCATCGGCGTCGGAAGGTCTCGCGACGCTGGCGCGCCTGCTGCACCTGGCGCGGCGGGCGCGCGACGCAGGCTCTACGGCAGAGCTCGGTTTCATTGCCGTCAACGAAACGCGCGATCTCGTCGCGTACCGGCAGGCAGTGCTGTGGGAGGAGGGCCGCGGCGCCACCGCGCTTTCGGGCGTGGTGGCGCCGGAGGCCAATGCGCCCTACCTGCTCTGGCTCGAGCGCATCCTGCGCCGGCTCGCCGGGCCGACGGCGGCCGACACCCCGGAGGCGGGGGGCC
>JBLNBJ010000057.1:0-15153 GCA_050259835.1 Ignavibacteria bacterium
TGACCTTCTTGGCTTCCTCGATCGCCTTGTGCAGCGCCTCGGGATCGTGGCCGTTGACGTTCGGCACCACGTGCCAGCCGTAGGCTTCGAAGCGCTTCGGCGTGTCGTCGGTGAACCAGCCCTCGACGTGGCCGTCGATGGAGATGCCGTTGTCGTCCCAGAAGGCGGTGAGCTTGCCCAGGCCCCAGGTGCCGGCCAGCGCGCAGGCCTCGTGGGAGATGCCTTCCATCAGGCAGCCGTCGCCGAGGAACACCCAGGTGCGGTGATCGACGATCTCGTGGCCGGGCTTGTTGAACTCGGCCGCCAGCAGCTTTTCGGCCATCGCCATGCCCACGGCGTTAGTGATGCCCTGGCCGAGCGGGCCGGTGGTGGTTTCGACGCCCGGCGTGTAGCCGTACTCGGGGTGGCCCGGCGTCTTGCTGTGCAACTGGCGGAAGTTCTTGATGTCGTCGATCGAGACGTCGTAGCCGGTCAGGTGCAGCAACGCGTAGATCAGCATGGAGCCGTGGCCGTTGGACAGCACGAAACGGTCGCGGTCGGCCCACTTGGGGTTCGCCGGGTTGTGCTTAAGGTGGTGATTCCAAAGGACTTCGGCGATTTCCGCCATGCCCATGGGCGCGCCGGGGTGGCCGGAGTTGGCCTTCTGCACGGCGTCCATCGCGAGGGCGCGGATGGCGCTGGTCAGGTTGTTGAACACAGGCGGCTCAAAGTCGCTGAAAGTGGCAGTCATGGGGTGGCTTCCTCGGTTTCCATGCCCGGAAAAACCGAAGATTATCGGTCAATCCGGGGCGGTTTTCGTAAATCGTTGATGTTGCAGCGCCGGAAGACGCTTTTGCAATGTCTTCAATGCCTTAAATCGACATCGCGCGGCGGCGGTTCTCCATCAGGCGCAGGATCATCGGCGTGAAGATCAGCTGCATCGCCAGCTCCATCTTGCCGCCCGGGATCACGATGCTGTTCGGGCGCGACATGAAGGAGTCGTGGATCATCGACAGCAGGTAGGGGAAGTCGATGCCCTTCGGATTGGCGAAGCGGATGATGACGAAGCTCTCGTCCGCCGTCGGGATGTCACGCGTGACGAACGGGTTGGAGGTGTCGACCGTCGGTACACGCTGGAAATTCACGTGCGTCTTCGAGAACTGCGGGCAGATGTAGTTCACGTAGTCCGGCATGCGGCGCAGGATGGTGTCGACCACGGCCTCGGTCGAGTAGCCGCGGGCCTTCTTGTCGCGGTGCAACTTCTGCGTCCACTCGAGGTTGATGATCGGCACGACGCCGATCAGCAGGTCGGCGTGCTGCGCGACGTTGACCTTGTCGGTCACGGCGGCACCATGCAGGCCTTCGTAGAACAGCACGTCGGTGCCGGCGGGAATCTCCTGCCAAGGCGTGAAGGTGCCGGATTCCTGCTTGTACGGCGCCGCTTCCTCGTCGTTGTGCAGGTAGTAGCGGCGGCGGCCGGTGCCCGACTCGCCGTAGGTCTTGAACAGCAACTCGAGCTCGTCGAGCAGGTTGGCGTCGGGGCCGAAGTGCGAGAAGTGGCTGTTGCCCGCCTTGCCGGCGGTGGCCACGGCTTCCTTCATCGCCTTGCGATCGTAGCGATGGTAGGAGTCGCCCTCGACGATCGCCGCCGTGATGTGCTCGCGGCGGAAGATGTGCTGGAAGGTCTTGGTGACCGTGGACGTGCCGGCGCCTGAAGAACCGGTGATGGCGATGACGGGGTGCTTGACCGACATGAGGGCTCCTGGGCGGAAGTTTATTGCTCGTTGCGGAACAGCGAGCGATTGCTGAACAGCGGCAGATCGTAATCCTTGTGGTCGTGGCCTTCGACGTATTCCTTGTGATACGTGTAGAGCCGTTCGACCTCGTTCTTGGAACCGAAGATGAACGGGGCGCGCTGATGCAGCTCCGAAGGCTGGACGTCGAGAATGTGGTTGCGGCCCGTGATGGCCCCGCCGCCCGCCTGCTCGATGATGTAGGCGATCGGGTTGGCCTCGTAGATCAGGCCGAGGCGGCCGCCCTGGCTGCGCGTCTTCTCGTCGACCGGGTAGAGGAACACCCCGCCGCGCGTCATCACGCGGTAGGCCTCGGCGATCAGCGAGGCCACCCAGCGCATGCCGAAGTCGCGGCCGCGCGGCCCGGTCTTGCCGGCCAGGCATTCCTGCACGTAGCGGCGCACCGGCGGTTCCCAGAAGCGCTCGTTGGAAGCGTTGATGGCGAAGGTGCTGGCGTCCTCGGGGATCGTGATGTTCTTGTGCGTCAGCACGAATTCGCCGATCTCGTTGTCGAGCATGAAGCCGTTCACGCCGTTGCCCGTGGTCAGCACCAGCCGCGTCGACGCGCCGTAGAGGACGAAGCCGGCGGCGGCCATCTTGCGGCCCGGCTGCAGGAAGTCCGCTGCCGTGATGTCGGTCTTGCCGGCTGGCGCGCGCAGCACCGAGAAGATGGTGCCGGTCATGAAATTGATGTCGAGGTTGCCCGAGCCGTTGAGCGGATCGAACACCAGCAGGTACTTGCCGCGCGGATAGCGCGCGGGGATGGGCGTGATGTCGGGTTCGTCCTCGGAGGCCATGCCGGCCAGCCGGCCCGTCCAGATGTTCGACTTGATGATGAAGTCGTTGGCGGCGCGCTCGAGGTAGATCTGCGGGTCTTCGGCTTCGGCGCCGAGGCAGCCGCGCGAGATCGCGTGGCTGATCGACTTGCACGCCGTCGCGACGTCGTTGAGGAGCGCCGAGAAGTCGCCGGTGGCGCCCTTGATGCGGCGCTGCTCCTCGATGATGAATTGGGTCAGCGTCGTGCGCCCGTCGTGCATTATCTTGCTCCTCCTTGCTTGCCTTCCCACCTCCCGAGAAAATTCCCCGCCCCTTGCGGGGCGGGGCAAATCTGGCAAATCGCCAGAGGGAGTGGAGAAGTGCAAGTCCGGGATTGCTCCCGAACCGACGTGGCCCACTGTACCCGGCACGGACCATAAGCGCTATTCACTTTTTCTTATCATAGGAATAAGAGGCTTTCGGCATATAGCCGCGGCGGCAGGAAGCCCGCCTTGCGCCGTGGTGACGGGTCGTGCGCCATTTTCGGGTCAATGCGTCTGGCATTGGCCGGCCGAACTTCGGGGCAGCAACTGGATCCCCACGATCGGATCATCGGGAGCTAGCGCGTCATTTGCAGGTAGAGCTGCGGCAGGACTTCCGGCAGGCGCTCGATCCTCTCGAGCACGCGCCAGTATTTCCCGAATATGTCGCGGACGTATTCGTCGGCGCCGGGATCGAGGCTCAGGCAGAAGCTGGTGATGCCGCGTGCGGCCAGTTCCTCGACGGCCTTGCGGGCATCGGCGCGCAGATACGCCTCGTCCTCGACGTCGACGTCGGCCGGTTCGCCGTCCGTCAGCACCAGCAGGATCTTCTTGTCGGCACGCCGGTGTTCGAGCGTGTGCGCGGCATGCCGGATCGCAGCGCCCATGCGCGTCGACCATCCTGCAGACATGGCGGCCAGCCGCGCCTTGACCTCGTCGCCCCAACCTTCCGAGAAGCCCTTGAGATGGTAGTAGCGCACGTCGTGCCGCGTGTTCGAACGGAAGCCGGCGATGGCGCAGGCATCGCCCAGGCGGTCGGTGACCCAGGCGAGCAGCGCAGCCGCTTCGCGGCTGAGCTCGAGGATGCTGTCGCCCGTGGCCGGCAGCGTGCGGTTGAGAGATTCCGAAAGGTCGAGCAGCAGGGTGACCGCGATGCTGCGGCCCGAACTGCGATGGCTGAAGTTGATGCGCGGATCGGGCGCCGCGCCGCACTTCATGTCGACCAGCGAGCGCAAGGCGATGTCGAGGTCGAGATCGGCGCCTTCCTCCTGGTAGCGGATGCGCATGCGCTCTTGCGGCTTCAGCATGTCGAGCAGGCGCTGCAGGCGCTTTGCCAGCGCGGCATGTTTTTGCAGGACGGCATCGATCGCGCCGGGATCGGCGGCCGGATGCAGGGCCTCGTAGAGGCTCACCCAATCGGGCTTGAAGCTGTGGCTCGCGTAGTCCCATTCGCGGTAGTGGCGCGGCGGCAGCCCCTGAAGCTCATCGGCCTGTGCCGGGCGTTGCGGCCGGTCGAAGGCCTGTTCCTCGTCCCCTTCCTCGATGAATTTCCACAGTTGCCGGTTGTCGTCGCGGTAGTCGACGACCGTATCGTCGAAGAACACCGACGCGAACTGGTCGCTCGGTCGGCGACTCCTCGCGACGTAAGCCAGCGCCAGCGAGGCCACTTCCGCGGTGCTCGACGGCCCGCCCTCCAGCAGCGCGCGGAAGCGCCCGGCGAACTCCAGCACCAGCGCATCGCGGTAGCCGTGCGCCGGATCGAGGAAGGCGCGCGACAGCATGGCGAGGCGGTGTCGCAGGCAGGATTGCGTGTCTGCATCGCAGGCGCCCTCGACCGGTTTCGGGTGCAGCGCGAGCAGGATGCGGCCGAGCCCCGGGTATTCGCGCATGGCGAGCGCGTCGATGCGAGCATCCTCGAAGAACTCCACGGCCATGCGCTGGAAGGGGCTCCAGTTGTCCGCGACCTGCGGCTGCGAATGGCGCCGGTGGCCGGCCATGTGGGCTAGCACGGCTCGATAGCGGTCGAGCCCGCCGACGCCGTCACGGGCGTCGAAGACGTCGGGCAGCCGCAGGCCGTGCCGGTCGTAGTAGGGGACGATCTTGCGCAATTCGTGCTGCGCGTTGGAATAGGGGATCAGCGTGTCGCTGTCGCGCCAAAGTGCGCGCAGCGTGAGGTCGAGCTTGCGTTCGACGTCGGCGAACAGCGTGCCGTGGCGCTCGCGCTGCAGCACGGCGCGGCTGTCCGGCGATTCGAGCGAGAAATACTCGGCTTGCCGCTCGGGGTGCTTTGCATGGTTGCGCACGCCGTAGTCCACCCAGTTGCGCAGGCCTTCCATGGACAGCATGCCGAGCAGTTCGGGCGCCTTGCGCAAGAACCCGGGCAGACCCGGGCTGGGCAGGGTGGCGTGGCGGCCGTGGATCGAGCCTGTCGTGCGGGCGGCCAAGTCGTGGGCGAGATCGAGGTAGGCGCGCAGGCGCTCAGGCGTGTGAAGCCGCCTGGCGGCCGGACCGAGCGTCTGCAGCAAAGGTGCGATGGCGGCACTGTTGGGCGAGGCTTGCAGCGCGCGGACAAGGTCCATCACCGGCCCGAGTACCTCGCCGCCAAGCCGGGCGGCGACGCCGGGCCAGACCTCGAGGAAGGCGAGCAGCGGCTCGGGACCGCGGCCCATCTTGCCGAGGAAGCGTCCCGCCGCGATGAACCCGTCCAGTTCGGCGGCCGAGAGATGTTCTAGCGCGTCTGCGAGGCACTCGTCGAACACCTCCGCGACCTGGGCGAAGCCGCAGTCGAGCGCGCCCCAATGCGCCTCGGCGTGCGGCGGGCGGACGGCGGGCAGGTCGGCCACGCGCGCAGGTCCTAGGCGAAGACGGCGTCTATGGCGTTGTCGAGGGCGTCGCGGACATCGGCATCGTCGGTGAGCGGCCGCACCACCGCCATGCGGCAGGCCTCGCGCGGCGACACGCCGCGTTTGATCAACTGCGCCGCGTAGACAAGCAGGCGCGTCGATGCGCCCTCATCCAGACCGTGGCCCTTGAGGTTGCGCGCGGCGCCGCCGACGCGCACGAGGGCCGCGGCGGTGCGCTCTTCCACGCCGGTCTCGCGCGCGACGATGCGGGTTTCCAGGTCCGCCGCCGGATAGTCGAAATCGAAGGCCGCGAAGCGCTGCTTGGTCGACTGCTTGAGGTCCTTCATCAGGCTCTGGTAGCCGGGGTTGTACGAGATCACCAGCTGGAAGTCGGGATGCGCTGCGACCACCTCGCCCTTCTTGTCGAGCGGCAGCATGCGGCGATGGTCGGTGAGCGGATGGATGACGACTGTCGTGTCCTGGCGCGCCTCGACGATCTCGTCGAGGTAGCAGATGGCGCCGATGCGCGCGGCGGTGGTCAAGGGGCCGTCGAGCCAGCGGGTGCCGCCGGCGTCGAGCAGGTAGCGCCCGACGAGGTCCGATGCCGTCATGTCTTCGTTGCAGGCGACAGAGACCAGCGGCTTGCCGAGCTTCCACGCCATGTACTCGACGAAGCGCGACTTGCCGCAGCCGGTGGGGCCCTTCAGCATCATGGGCAGGCGCTCGGCGTAAGCGGCCTCGAACAGCGCGATTTCGCTGCCCTGCGGCTGGTAGTGGGGTTCCTGGCGGATCTTGTAGCTGTCGATGTCGGTCATGCCAACTCCTTTCCGGCGCCGGCCGGAAGAAAAACGCCCCCGGCAGGCGGGGGCGTCTCGTCGGGGTCTCGCCGGGGCGTCCTGCTTAGCGGTGGGAACTGAGCTTGTCGCGCCAGCCGGGGAACAGCTTGTCGGCGTCCTTGGGGAAGGAATCGAAGGCGCGCGCGAATTCGCGGTGCTGCTTGGCCCATTCGATCGGGTCGGCGCCGGCCTTCCAGCATTCGTAGGCCTGGCGCAGCGACTTGGCGCCGGCGGCCGGCGAATCGATGTGGCCGTAGGAGCCGCCGCCGGCGGTGTTGATGACGTTGCCGTGGCCGAGGTTCTGGAAGAAGCCGGGCAGGCGCAGCGCGTTCATGCCGCCGGAGATGATCGGCGTCGTGGCCTTGATGCCGTCCCACTTCTGGAAGTAGACCGGGCCCTGGCACTCGTCGCGCTCGATCATGTAGGCGATGATCTTGTCGTCGCCTTCGCCTTCCATCTTGCCGTAGCCCATGGTGCCGACGTGAATGCCGGAGGCGCCTTGCAGGCGGCTCATCTTGGCCAGCACGAAGGCCGTGTAGCCGCGCTTGGAGGACGGCGAGGTGACGGCGCCGTGGCCGGCGCGGTGGTAGTGCAGGAACTGGTTCGGATACTGGCGGCGGATGGTGGTGACCATGCCGGGGCCGCCGACGTAGCCGTCGACGAGGAAGGCGAGCTTGTTGGCGTCGGGGCCGAAGGTCTCGAGCGCGTAGTCGGCGCGCGCGATCATCTCGTGGTAGTCGTCGGCAGTGACGTTCATCGAGAACAGCTTGGCCTGGCCGGTCTCGTCCATGGCGCGCTTCATCGCGTCGTAGACCAGCGGCAGCGTCTTCTTGATCGGCGCGAACACCTGGTTGCCCTGCGGCTCGTCGTTCTTGATGAAGTCGCCGCCGAGCCAGAACTCATAGGCGGCCTTGGCGAACGGCTCGGGACGCAGGCCGAGCTTGGGCTTGATGATGGTGCCGGCGATGTAGCCGCCGTCGTTGACCGGGCGGCCGAGGATGCGCCACAGTTCCTCGATGTTGGTGGCCGGGCAGTCGAACTGGCGGATGACTTCCGGCGGCACGTAGAAGTCGATCATCTTGGCGTACTCGATGTCGCCCATGCCCTGGTTGTTGCCGATGGTCAGCGTCAGGAAGGAGACGAGCATCATGCGGCCGTCGATGATGTTGCGATCGAACAGCTCGAGCGGGTAGGCGATGCGCATCTCCTCCTTCGCCTCGTCGATGTAATAGACGAGGGCGTCGACGCCGCGCGTGAAGTCGTCGGTGGTCGAGACTTCGACGTTGGTGCCGGTGGAGGATTCGGCGGCGAAGTGGGCGGCGCCTTCGAGGTAGCCGGTGCCCGCCTTCGGCTTCATCTTGTAGGCGCAGAGGATGTGCTTGCCGCCCTTGATGAGGTCCTCTTCCTTGAGGTTGAGGGCGGCGTATCGGTTCGACTGGTCCATCTGGTTCTCCTTGGGGTCCGCTTTATGGAGCGAATACTAGTGGCGGTCTTCCATAAAGAACATTCAGATTTAATGATGGCGACTATAAGTCCCGTGTAATACTTCGACCTCGCCCAGAATCGTCGCGCCGAGGTCCGGCAGCACGGCCACGGCGCCCGAGAAATCCTGGCCTCGCGTGTAGTCGTTCTCGGTCACGAGCGTGGGAATGCCGGCTGCGCAGGCGGCCTTGACGCCGTTCTCGGAATCCTCGATCACCAGGCAGTCGGCGGCGGGCAGGCCGAGGCGCTCGAGCACCCAGAAGTAGATGTCCGGCGCCGGCTTCTTTGCCGGCACGATGTCGCCGGCGCCGATGATTTCGAACCAGCGCTCGGCGTCGTGCGCAAGCGAGGCGCGCAGCAGGGCGCTCACGTTCTCCGGCGAGGTGGTTGAAGCGATCGCCAGCTTGACGCCTGCAGCGCGCGCTTCTCGGATCAGGTTCGCCACGCCGGGCCGCAGTTGCACGGCGCCGCTAGCAACCAGCCGCACGTAGTGGCCGGTCTTCAGGGTATGCAGCTTGCGCAGGAAGGCGTCGAAATCCGCCCGCGCGGCCAGGTCCGGCGCGACTTGGCGTGCGTAGTGAGCGAGGCGCTCCTTGCCGCCGGAAACGGCGAGCAGCTTGCCGTAGGTCGCGACGTCCCAGTTCCACGGCAAGCCGGCCTCGCGGAAGGCGGCGTTGAAGGCGACGCGATGGCCATCGCGCTCGGTGTCGGCCAGCGTGCCGTCGACGTCGAAAATCAGTGCCTTTAGCATGGAGGCAGGATAGCCGGCATTCATGGGCCGTGAGTTCATGGTTTTTTATGGCGATGATAAGATGCCGGCGCACATTCCGGGCGGTCTTCCACTGCCGCCCTTATGCCTGGGGGTGGGAACAACGATGATGCGGGCGGTTCAATGAAGAACGTCACACTCCGTCAATTGCGGGTGTTCGAGGCCGTCGCGCGCCATCTTTCCTTCTCTCGCGCCGCCGAGGAACTGCATCTGACGCAGCCCGCCGTCTCCATGCAGGTCAAGCAACTCGAGGAAATGGTCGGGCTGCCCCTCACCGAGCAGATCGGCAAGAAGGTCTTCCTGACGGCAGCCGGCGAGGAGGTGGCCCGTCATGCGCGCCTGGTCGCCCTGCAACTGCGTGAGGCCGAGGAGTCGCTGGCGGCGATGAAGGGCGTGAAAGGCGGCGAACTGCGCATCGGCGTGGTGTCGACGGCCAAGTATTTCGCGCCGCGCGTGCTGACCGAGTTCCGCGCCGCGCATCCGGGCGTCGAAATCCGCCTCGGCGTCCACAATCGTGAGGTGATCGTCGGCCAACTGGCGAACAACGAGATCGATCTCGCCATCATGGGGCGACCGCCGTCCGAGTTTCCCACCATCGCCCAATCGTTTGCGCCGCACCCGCTGGTCATCATCGCGGCGGCCGATCACCCGCTGGCGGAACGCAAGCGGCTCGAACCGTCCGATCTTGCAGGCGATACCTTCCTGATCCGCGAGCTGGGCTCGGGCACGCGCACGGCGATGGAGCGCTATTTCGGCGAGGTTGGTTTTGCCCCCAGCCACGTCTTCGAGATGAGCGGCAACGAAACCATCAAGCAGGCCGTCATGGCCGGCATGGGCGTCGCCTTCATTTCGGAACACACGATCGGCCTCGAGCGCATGGCCGGCCGCCTGGTGGTGCTGCCGGTGCGCGGCACGCCGGTGCTGCGCGAATGGTTCGTCGTCCATCGTGCCGAAAAGCAGTTGCTGCCGATCGCCACGGCGTTTCGCGACTTCCTGCTGGCCGGCGGCGCGGAGAACGTCGTCGGCGCTGCCAGGCGCAAGGGCCGGACTACCCGCGCCACTTGATCGAGCAGCCGATGCTCGGGACCTGCTCCTGCGGTCCCTTGCCCGTCTGCGCGACTTCCTTCATGGCCTCGAACAGATCCCGGCGCACGCCCTCGGGGGCCGTGTCTTTGCGTGATTCGTCTAGACGGCCGCGATACTGGAGTTCGAGCGCGGCGTTGAAGCCGAAGAAGTCCGGCGTGCACACGGCGCCGTAGGTCTTGGCGATTTCCTGCGTCTCGTCGAGCACGTAGGGGAAGGGAAAGTCGAGCTCGCGGGCCAGAGCCACCATGTTGTCCCACGAATCCTCGGGATAGTCGGTCGGGTCGTTCGACATGACGGCGATCGAGCCGACGCCCAGCGTCGCCAGTTCGCGCGCGTCGCGCACGATGCGATGGATCACGGCCTTGACGTAAGGGCAGTGGTTGCAGATGAACATCACCAGCAGGCCGTTGGGTCCGCGGACCGATTCGAGCGTATGACGCTTCCCGTCGACACCGGGCAGGTCGAAGGGCGCGGCACGCCAGCCGAAGTTGCAGACGGGGGTCGGGGTGCTGACCATGTTGCGGCTCCTGTCTCTCTATAATGCTTTCATGTTACCGAGATTCCACGTTCCGGACGGCCTCGCGCCGGGGGCGACCGTCGATCTGCCAGACGAGGCGGCCCACCATGCAGCGCGGGTACTGCGTCTAGGCGACGGCGACCCGGTGATCCTGTTCGACGGGCGTGGCGGCGAGTGGTTCGCCCGGCTGCAGCGCACGGGGAATGCCATGCGCGCCGCACTTGAATCGTTTGCACCGGAAGACCGCGCGGCCGCGCTCGGCATCACCCTCGTGCAGGCCCTGCCCGCGGCCGACAAGATGGATTGGATCGTGCAGAAGGCAACGGAACTCGGCGTTGCCGCCATCCAGCCCGTTGCCGCGCGGCGCAGCGTGGTGCGACTGTCCGGCGAACGCATGGAGCGGCGCGGACGGCACTGGCAACAGGTGGCGGTCGCGGCGTGCGAGCAATGCGGCCTGAATCGCGTGCCGACCGTGGCGCCGCTGCTTGATTTGCCTCAATATCTGGGCATGCCGGCGCCCGAGAATGACACCCGCCTGTTCCTGTCGCCCGAAGCCGTGGGTCGGCTGGCCGACATGGCGGCGCCGCTCGGGCCGCTGACATTGCTGGTCGGGCCGGAAGGCGGCTTCGAGGAAGGGGAGGTGCGCGCGATCGCCGCAGCGGGGTTCAGGACGATGCGCCTGGGCCCGCGGGTACTGCGCACCGAGACCGCCGGCATCGCCGCGATATCCGCGATGCTGGCTTTGTGGGGCGATTTCTAGGGGAGGCATCATGTTCGAATCCGCGGAACTGGGTCACGAGATCGACAAGGAAACCTACAAGAAGGCCGTGCCGCAGCTGCGTTCCTGGCTGCTCGACGCTCAATACGAGCTCAAGGAGCAGGCCAAGTTTCCCGTCATCGTCCTGGTCAGCGGCCAGGATGGCGCCGGCAAGGGCGAGACCATCAACATTCTCTACGAATGGATGGATCCCCGCTTCATCTCGACGCTGGCCTTTTCCGCGCCGACCGACGAGGAGAAGCAGCGCCCGTTCATGTGGCGCTACTGGCGCGCGCTGCCGCCCAAGGGGCGCGTCGGCATCTTCGCCGGCTCCTGGTACTCGAGCCCGATCCACGACCGCGTCGAGGGCAACATGTCGAAGGCGGACGTCGACGCGCGCATCGACCAGATCAATCGCTTCGAGCAGATGCTGGTCAACGAAGGCGCGCTGATCCTCAAGTTCTGGTTCCACCTGACCAAGGAGGGCCAGAAGCGCCGGCTCAAGGCGCTCGAGAAGGACCCGCGCACGGCGTGGCGCGTCACCAAGTGGAACTGGGACCGCCTCAAGACCTACGACAAGCTGCAGGACGTGGTCGGCCATGTGCTGCGCCTGACTAACACGCCGTGGGCACCGTGGCTGATCGTCGAAGGCGAGGATGACCGCTACCGCTCGCTGACCGTCGGCAAGATGGTGCTCGACGCCATCAAGCAGCGGCTCGCCGGGACGGAAACGCAGGCGACGCCCGTGGCGTCGCAGATGCCGATCAACCTGGACGGCCGCGACGTGCTCTCCGAGCTGGATCTCTCGCACAAGCTGGCTAAGAAGGACTACGAGGACCAGCTCGCCAAGTGGCAGGGCAAGCTGGCCGAACTGGTGCGCGATCCGCGCTTCAAGCAGAAATCGCTGATCTGCGTGTTCGAAGGCTCGGACGCCGCCGGCAAGGGCGGCGCCGTGCGGCGCATCACCGCGCCGCTGGATGCCCGCGACTACCAGATCGTGCCGATCGCGGCGCCGACCGAGGAGGAGCGTGCCCAGCCCTACATGTGGCGCTTCTGGCGCCACATCCCGCGCGCCGGCCGCGTCACGATATTCGATCGTTCCTGGTACGGCCGCGTGCTGGTCGAGCGTGTCGAGGGCTTCTGCGCCGAAGCCGACTGGCTGCGCGCCTACACCGAGATCAACGATTTCGAGCACGAGCTGGTCGAGGCGGGCGCCGTGGTGGTGAAGTTCTGGCTGCAGATCGGCAAGGACGAGCAGCTCAAGCGCTTCAAGGAGCGCGAGAAGATCCAGTTCAAGCGCTTCAAGATCACCGACGAGGACTGGCGCAACCGCGAGAAATGGGACGCCTACCACGGCGCCGTCTGCGACATGGTCGATCGCACCAGCACCGGCAACGCGCCGTGGACCCTCGTCGAGGCCAATGACAAGTACTATGCGCGGGTGAAGGTGCTGCGCACCGTCTGCGAGCGGCTGCAGAAGGCGCTGGAAGGCGACGACCGGAGCGAAGAGCAGACGCAACCGAAACCGAAGAAGAAGAAACAGGACAAATGACCGAAGCGACGCAAGACGCCGACAAGCGGCTGGTGGCCTGGGTTCGCCAGGCCGCTCCCTACATCCATGCCTTCCGCGGCAAGACCTTCGTCATCGCCTTCGGCGGCGAAGTGATCGAGTCGGATTTCGCGCAGGCGCTGATCCACGACATCGCCTTGCTCGACAGCATGGGCATCCGCCTGGTGCTGGTGCATGGGGCGCGGCCGCAGATCGACGCCGAGATGAAGAGCCGCGGCCTGACGCCGCGTTTCCATGGCGGGCTGCGCATCACCGACGCCGAGACGCTGGAGTGCGTCAAGCGCGCGCTCGGCGTGACGCGCATCGAGGTCGAGGCGATGCTGTCGCAGGGACTGCCGAACACGCCGCTGGCGGGCGGCTTCCTGCGCGTGGCCAGCGGCAACTACGTCTCGGCCAAGCCGGTTGGCATCGTCGGAGGCGTCGACTACCAGTACACGGGGGCGGTTCGCCACGTGATTGCCGAGGAGATCCGCGGCGACCTGGCGCAGGAGAACGTGGTGCTGATCTCGCCGATCGGCGCCTCGCCCTCCGGCGAGATCTTCAACCTCGCCTGGGAGGAAGTGGCCGAGGCGGTGGCCGTGGCGATCAAGGCCGACAAGCTGGTCTTCCTGTGCGATGCGCCGGGCGTGGTCGACAAGAAGGGCGCGCTGGTCGACGCCCTGACGGCCGACGAAGCGCAGGCGCTGTCGAAGAAGGCGAAGCAGGCGCCGGAAGTCATGCGCGTATTGCCTGGGGCCATCGCGGCCTGCCGCGGCGGCGTCGGGCGCGTGCATTTCCTCGACCGGCGGCGCGACGGCGCCATGCTGATGGAGTTTTTCACGCGCGAGGGCATCGGCACGGTCATGACGAGCGCGCCGTTGGCGCGGTTGCGCGAAGCGACGGGGGCAGACGTGGCGTCCATCCTCGCGCTGATCGCGCCACTGGAGGCCGACGGCACGCTGGTGAAGCGCGGTCGCGAGCGCATCGAGACGGAGGTGACGCACTTTTCGGTGCTCGAGCACGACGGCGTGATCGTCGGCTGTGCGGCGCTGTATCCGTTTTCGAGCGAGAAGGCCGGCGAGCTCGCCTGTCTTGCCGTCATGCCCGATTACCGCGAAGTCGGCTACGGCGACCAGTTGCGTGCGCACATCGAGGCGCGCGCCAAGAAGCTGAAGCTCAAGCGCCTGTTCGTGCTTACCACGCGGACCGCGCACTGGTTCATCGAGCGCGGCTTCGCCGAGGAAGGCCTCGACAGCCTGCCCAAGAGCCGGCGCGAACTCTACAATTTCCAGCGTCGTTCGAAAGTACTAGTGAAGGCGCTCTAGCCGCCTGCTGTCGGGCGGATTTCCCCACGGCGCCGACGTGGCGGTCCGGCGCAGACCCGGCCGGCAAGCCGCGGCCGCCGGGGCGCTCGTCATGATCTGCTAGAATTCGGCGCTTCGCATTCCATGATTCCCCCGGATCCGGCATCGTGTCGTCCGAACTCCTCGTCAAACTCACAGACGTCAACTTCACCTATGACCGGCGGCCGGTGCTCAAGGGCATCAACATGCAGATTCCGCGCGGCAAGGTGGTGGCGATCATGGGCCTGTCCGGCTGCGGCAAGACGACCACGCTGCGCCTGATCGGCGGCCAGTTGAAGGCGACGTCCGGCGAGGTGCTGGTGGCCGGACAGGACGTCGGCAAGCTCGACGGCGACGAGTTGTATGCACTGCGCCGGCGCATGGGCATGCTGTTCCAGTTCGGCGCACTGTTCACCGACATGTCGGTATTTGACAATGTCGCGTTCCAGTTGCGCGAGCATACCGACCTGCCGGAAGATCTGATCCGCGACCTCGTCATGATGAAGCTGCATGCGGTTGGCCTGCGTGGCGCGCATAAGCTGATGCCATCCGAGCTTTCCGGCGGCATGGCACGACGCGTGGCGCTGGCTCGCGCGATCGCGCTCGACCCGCTCCTGATCATGTACGACGAGCCTTTCGCCGGCCTGGATCCGATCTCGCTGTCGATCGTCGGGGAACTGATCCGCACGCTCAACAACGCGCTCGGCATCAGCTCCATCATCGTGACGCACGACATCCAGGAATCGCTGAAGATCGTCGATTACGTCTATTTCGTTTCGGAAGGGCGGATCGTCGCGGAGGGCACGGCGGAGGACATCCGCAATTCCGACGAGCCGTACGTCCATCAGTTCATCTGGGGCGAAGCCGACGGCCCGGTGTCGTATCACTATCCGGCGCGCCCGTTCGGCGAGCAAATCTATAGGGAGGCGCCGCGTGCGCGATGACTTCTTCTCCGGCGGCCTGCGCGGCCTGGGCCGGCGCGTGACGGACCGCATCTGGCGGCTGGGCTTCGCCAGCCGCTTCCTGCTGGCGACGCTGCGCTATTCGACGGTGGCGTTCGGCCGCTTCGGCCTCACCATCCGCGAAATCTACTTCACCGGCGTCCTGTCGCTGATCATCATCCTGGTCTCCGGCCTGTTCGTCGGCATGGTCCTGGGCCTGCAGGGCTACGACACGCTGCAGCGCTACGGCTCGTCGGAGGCGCTCGGCATCCTGGTCGCGCTGTCGCTGGTGCGCGAACTGGGTCCGGTCGTGGCGGCGCTGCTGTTCGCCAGCCGCGCGGGCTCGGCCATCACCGCGGAGATCGGTCTGATGAAGGCGACTGAACAGCTGTCAGCCATGGAAATGATGGCCGTCGATCCGATCGCCCGCGTGGTCGCGCCGCGCTTCTGGGCCGGCGTCA
>JBLNBJ010000058.1:0-11255 GCA_050259835.1 Ignavibacteria bacterium
GCAGGCCGAACAGCGCGCCATCGTCCGGCAATTCGCCGAGCGCGGCGGCGAGCGCCGATTTGCCGGCACGGACCTTGGGCCAGGGCGTATCCAGCAGGTGGTTGCAGACGCCGTAGATGCCCGGCTCCAGCGTCACCGGCCGGCCGCCGACGTTGCTGTACCAGGCGAGCGTTTCGCCGTCGCTGGCCAGCAGGTTGAAGCCGTTGAAGTCGCGGCCGCGCCGGGCAATGGCGCCGAGGGATTCCATCGCCCCGTCGGTGCCGCTCAGGAAGCCGGCGACCAGGTTGCCGCGCGACATGGCGTCCGCACGCTGCGCGGCCGGGTCGCGAAAATTGGTCAGGGCGGCAAAGCGGCCGCCGCGCGTGATGCCCATCCAGGCGCCGCCGGCCTGCAGATCGCGCCCGGCCAGCACCTGCGGCGCATCATTCCAGAACGCGGCCGGCGCCGTTGGCCGGGCGAAGAACTCATCCCGGTTGGCGGCGACCACCAGCGGATAATCCGCGTGGGTGCGCCAGGCAACCAGGATCAGGCACATCAGCCCACGGCGTAGGGCAGGGCGCCGAACTTCAGCTGCGGCCCGGCCGGTGCGCCGACATGGACCTGGCCTGCCTCGGCGCAGGAGGCCTGCACGACCACCAGCGCGTCGTAGCCGCCCTCGGGCGAGGGGGCGGACAGGGCGATGTCGCCGCAGTGCTGGTCGCCGGTTTCGGGCGCAAAGACATGCGTGCCCGGGACGATCTCGCTGTCGAGGTGGGCGCGGTACATGCGCCGCTTGACCTTGCCCAGGTACTGCGCGCGGGCAACGATCTCCTGCCCCGGATAGCAGCCCTTGGTGAAGCTGACGCCGCCGACGGCCGGCGTCTCGAAGTTGGCCATCTGCGGCACGAAGGCTTCCTGCGTGGCCGCCACGATGCGCGGCTGCCCCGCGGCGATCTCGAGCCAGCGCCATGCCGCCTTGCCGACGGGGCGCGCCTTGGCGGCCAACTTGGCCCAGACGGCGGGCGCGGCGGCGGCGTCGACGGACAGCACTAGGCGGCGCTCGTCGAGCCGCAGGGCCTGGCCGTGCTCGAAGGGCACGACCTGCAGGGGGAAGGGCACCGAGGCGCCGAGTTCCAGCAGCGCCGCTTCGGCCGCCGGACCGGCAAGCCCGATCAGGACGCGCTCGTCGCTCGCGTCGGTGAGCTTCACCTTGCTGCGCAGCACGTACATCGAGAGCTTCTTGAGGATGCCCGGCAGGATGTCGGACGACAGCATGAGCATCAGGCCGTCGCCGTCGTGCCAGAGATTGAAGGAAGCGATGAGCCGGCCCTTGGCGGTGCACAGCCCGGCGAAGCGCACGGCGTCCGGCGCCAGGTTCCTGACGTCGTTGGTCAGAAGGTTGTGCAGGAAGGGCGCCTTGTCCTCGCCGGTGGCGCGGATCAGCCCGAAATCCGTGAGCGGGGCGACGACCGTGCCGGTGGCTGCCGCCTGGGCCTCGCCGCGCGCGTCGCCGAAATCTTCGCCGCCGTTCTTCGCCCCCGCGCCTGCGAGGAAATCCGTCCAGTCCTGTCTCATCTGCATCTCCGGCCCGATATTAAGCTTGGGTTATTATAGCGTTCGCCCTTTTGCCCAGCCCCCATGCGTCTGCTCAAACGCCTCATTTTCCTGGTTTTTCTTGCCGGTTTTGCGTTTCTCGGGTGGGCTGCCTGGTTTGCCACGACGCCCCTGACGCTCGCGACCAGCCCGCTCGAGTTCGGCATCGAGCCCGGCATGTCGCTGCGCGTGGCCGCGGCGCAGATGTCCCGCGCAGGCCTCGGTTTCGCGCCCTGGGAATTCACGATCCTCGGCCGCCTGCTCGGGCGCGCCGCCGACATCAAGGCCGGCAGCTACGAGATCGAGCAGGGCATCACGCCGCTCGCCCTGCTGGACAAGCTGACGCGCGGCGATGTCACCCAAAGCGAGATCGTTTTCGTCGAAGGCCGCAGCTTCCGCCAGATCCGTGCCGCGCTCGACGCCAGCCCCGATCTGCGCCACGACACGGCGGGCCTATCGGACGCCGACGTGCTGGCGCGCATTGGCGCCACCGAGCCCCATCCTGAAGGCCTGTTCTTCCCCGATACCTATCTGTTCGCCAAGCAGTCGAGCGACCTGCGCGTGCTCAAGCGCGCCTACTGGGCGATGCAGGCGCGGCTGGCGGCCGAATGGGACCGCCGCGATCCGTCGGTGCCCTACGCCTCGCCTTATGAGGCGCTGATCATGGCCTCGATCGTCGAGAAGGAAACCGGGCAGCCGGCCGACCGCGGCAAGGTCGCCAGCGTCTTCGTGAACCGGCTCAAGAAGGGCATGCTGCTGCAGACGGATCCCACGGTGATCTACGGCATGGGCGAGCGCTTCGACGGCAACATCCGCAAGAACGACCTGATGGCCGACACGCCCTACAACACCTATACGCGGGCCGGCCTGCCGCCGACGCCCATCGCGCTGCCGGGGCTGGCCTCGCTGCGGGCGGCGCTGCATCCGCCGGCCAGCGATCTCTACTATTTCGTCTCGCGCGGCGACGGCTCGAGCGAGTTCTCGCGCAGCCTGGACGAGCACAACCGGGCGGTCGCCAAATACCAGAAGCGCAGGGGAGGATAGGGTGCGGGGAAAGTTCATCACGCTGGAAGGCCTGGACGGCGCAGGGAAGAGCACGCATCTTGCCCATCTCGTCGAACTCCTCCGTGCGCGCGGCAAGCGCGTCGTCCAGACGCGCGAACCCGGCGGCACGCCGTTGGGCGAGAAACTGCGCGAAATCCTGCTGTCCGAGCCGATGCACCTGGAAACCGAGGCGCTGCTGATGTTCGCCGCCCGGCGCGAGCATCTGGCCCAGGTGATCGTGCCGGCGCTGGAGCGCGGCGACTGGGTCGTCTGCGACCGCTTCACCGACGCGAGCTTCGCCTACCAGGGCGGCGGCCGCGGACTGGAGGTCGGCAAGCTCAATGCGCTCGAAACCTGGGTGCAGGGCGACCTGCAACCCGACCTGACGCTGCTGTTCGACGTCGCGACCGAGGTGGCCTTCGGGCGTGTCCGGAACATGGGCCGGGAACTCGACCGCTTCGAGCAGGAAAAGGCGGAATTCTTCGAGCGCGTCCGGGCTGCCTACCTGCAGCGCGCGCGGTTTGCGCCTGAGCGGATGCGGGTTCTCGACGGTGGAAAGAGCGTTGCAGAAGTCTCGAATATGCTTGAAGAGATCGTTGCAAGTGTCTGTCAATAAACCGCTCTTGTGGCATGATCGCGAATGGAGGCGCTTGTGGGAGGCGCCCTCCGGCCTGCCCCACGCGCTGCTGCTGGCCGGGCCTTCGGGCGTCGGCAAGAGCCAGTTTGCCGGTGCGCTGGTCCAGCGGCTGCTCTGTTCTGCGCCACGCCAGCCGGCGGACGCCGCCTGCGGCGAGTGCCCCTCATGTCGTCTGTTCGCCGCCGGCAACCATCCCGATTTCCGCCACGTGATTCCCGAGGCGGATGCCGTCGAGGCCGAAGGCGAGGCCGGCGACGCCGACAAGAAGAAGGCCAGTTCCCAGATCCTCATTTCGCAGATTCGGGCACTGGAGGACTTCGTCTATGTCGGCGGCCACCTGAGCGCCCGCCGCGCGATCCTCATCGAACCCGCCGAGGCGATGAACGCCGCAGCCGAGAATTCGCTTCTCAAGATACTTGAAGAACCGCCGGCAGGTGTTTGTTTCGTATTGGTATCCAATCGGTGGCGAAAGCTGCTTCCGACCATCCGCAGCCGTTGCCGCAGCGTCATGTTCGGGCGGCCCGCCGCCGAGGACGCGCGCCGCTGGCTGCTCGAGCAGGGCGGGGACAAGGCGCTGCCCCTGCTGTCCATGACCGGTGGGGCGCCGATCCGCGCGCTCGAAGAATTCGAGAAGGGACGCATGAAGGCTTTCGAGGACGTCGCGGCCAGCCTTTTCGACAGCGGCGGCGACTTCCTGGAACTCGCGGGGCGCTGGGAGGCCCATCTCAAGAAGGACGGCGGCTTCAAGATGGAGGACATCGTCGCCATGGTGCAGAAAGCGCTGTTCGACCTGGCCTCGCTGGCCACGGCCGGGCGCATGCGCTATTTCGCCGGCCGCGAGCGCCAGGCGGAGGCGATCGCCCGCAAGGCGGACGCGGCCCAGTTGCTCGGCTATTACGGCGAGCTCCTGAGGGCGCGCGCGCTGGCCGCGCATCCGCTCAACCCGCGGTTGTTCCTCGACGACATCGCGGCGCGCTACCTGCGCGCCATCGCACCGGCGCGGGCATGACGGCGCGGCTGGTCGATTCCCACTGCCACCTGGATTTCCCTGAGTTGGCGGCCGACATCCCCGCCGTGCTGCGGCGGATGGACGAGGCCGGCGTCGGCTGGGCGCTGTGCGCCGGCGTCACGCTCGAGCGGCTGCCGGCAGTGCTTGCACTGGCGCGCGACCATGCGAACCTTTTCGCTGCGGTCGGCGTGCATCCCGACAACGAGGGCGGCGCCGAGGCGGACGAAGCGACGCTGGTCGGCCTGGCCGCGAATCCCAAAGTCGTGGCGATCGGCGAAACGGGGCTCGACTACTACCGGCTGGAGGGCGATCTCGAGTGGCAGCGGCAGCGCTTCCGCGTCCATATCGCCGCCGCCCGGCGCACCGGCAAGCCGCTGATCATCCACACGCGCGCCGCGGCGGCCGACACGCTGCGTCTGTTGCGCGAGGAAAAGGCGGACGAAGTCGGCGGCGTCTTCCATTGCTTCACCGAGGACTGGGAGGTGGCGCGCGGGGCGCTCGACCTCGGCTTCTGCATTTCGATGTCGGGCATCGTCACCTTCAAGAACGCCCGCGTGCTGAAGGACGTGGCCGCCCGGGTGCCGCTCGACCGGCTCCTGGTCGAGACCGATGCCCCTTATCTGGCGCCCGTTCCCTACCGGGGCAAGATCAACGAGCCCTCGTTCGTGCGGCACGTGGCGGAGGAGGTGGCCCGTCTGCGGGAGATCTCCTTCGACGAGCTGGCACGTGCGACGACGGACAATTTCTTTCGGCTCTTTTCGACGGCAAGTCCGAAGCCATGAACCAAGCACGACTCTTGCGCCGGCTGCTCGCCGGCATTGCGTTGGCGGCCTCCATTTCGGCGGGCGCTGGCGTCTACGACGACATCCTCATTGCTGCCCAGAACGGCGACAATCCGAAAGTGATCGAACTCCTCCGTCGGGGCATGGACGTCAATACGTCCGACCGGAACGGGGACACCCTAGTCATGATCGCCGCCCGCAGCGGCAATGGTGAGCTTCTCGATTTCTTGTTAAGAAGTCGCGCCAATGCCATGAAAAGAAACAAGTATGGCGACTCACCAATCATGGCTGCTGCGATGCAGGGTCACGTCGACGCCGTCAAGCGGCTGCTGGAAGCCGGTGCCGACATCCATCAGCCCGGCTGGACTGCGCTTCACTATGCCGCCTATGCGGGGCACCCGAAGATCGTGGGCCTGCTGATCGACCGCAAGGCCGATCTCGACGCCGGGGCGCCGAACGGCCAGACCGCGCTGATGCTGGCCGCCGCAGGCGGCCACCTCGATGCGGTCAAACTGCTGATCGACGCGGATGCCGACATGGATCTCGAGGACCCCGACGGCCACACGGCGCTCGACCTGGCCGAGAAGAACGGCCAAACCGACGTCGCGGCCTATCTGCGGACGGAAGGCGCGCTGGAATAGACGGTATCGCGATAGCATCGCATAATACGTAAGTGGTATAGCTCGTGCGGCGGACGCCGCACGCCAGGCTCCCTGACATATGAGCGATGAAGCGCCGCCGTCATGACCTCTCGGCATAGAGCCGCCCTCTCCATCGCCGCCTCGCAAGGCGGCAACGCCGCGCCTGCGCGCCTGCGGCCCCGCCTGGACAGCTTCGCCCTCGACCGCGTGCGCGAGGCCGCCTACCTGCTGGACGAGCAGGGCCGCATCCTGGAAGTGAACGAGGAAGCCTGCCGCGCCCTCGGCTATACGGCCGGCGAACTGCAGCGCATGACCCTGATGGACATCGACCCGGATCGCACGCCCGAAACGGGCAAGCGCAACTGGCCCAAGCTGCGCGCGGAAGGCTCCCTGAGCCTGGAGGCCCGGCATCGGCGCAAGGACGGCAGCGTCTTCCCCGTGGCCGTGAAGGCGAGTTACTTCGAATACGAGGGCCGGGCCTACAACCTGGCGCTGGCGCGCGACATCACCGAACAGAAGCAGGCCGAAGCGGAGCACCGCGAGCACCTGCGCTTCCTGGAGACCATGGACAAGGTGAACCGGGCGATCCAGGGCGCCAACGAGATCGAACAAGTGCTCGCCGGCGTGCTCGACGTCGTCCTCTCGGCCTTCGAATGCGACCGCGCTCTGCTGATCCACCCGTGCGATCCCGCGGCCGCTTCGTGGTCGGTGCAGATGGAGCGCAACCTCGAGCAGGTGACCGTGCCGGCCTCGCCGATCCCGATGGACGCCGCCATGGCGGCCCTGTTCCAGGCGCAACTCGAATCCGACGGTCCGGTGAGGTTCAGCGGCGTATCCGATGCGCTGCCGGCGGCGCTGGGCGCGGGCTCGCGCCGCCTGTTGTCGCTGGCCCTGCATCCGAAGACCGGCAAGCCCTGGCTGTTGGCCATCCGCCATTGCGGCGAGGCGCCCGCGTGGGCGCCCGAGGCGGAACGGCTGTTCGTCGAGATCGGCCGCCGGCTCGCCGACGGCCTTACCGGACTGCTCGCCTACCGCAACCTGCGCGCCAGCGAGCGCGAGTACCGCACGCTGGCGGAGAATGCGCCGACGCACATCGGCCGCTACGACGTCCGCTGCCGGCTGATCTACGCCAACTCCCGCCTGGTTGCGCTGCTCGAGGGGCTGGGCATCGCGGCGCACGAGGTGATCGGAAAGACGCCCGTCGAGCACACCGACGACGCGCCGAGCCGCGTCTACCAGGCCTGCCTGGAAGAAGTCATCGCCACCGGCCTGGCGACCGAGATGGAACGGACGCTGCCCGACCGGAGCGGCGGCCATCAATACCACCACATCCAGTTCGTCGCCGAGCGTGACGAGTGCGGCAACATCGTCGGCGCGCTTGCCATGGGGCGGGACGTCACGGCACGGGTGCAGGCCGAGTGCCAGCTGCACGAGTCGCGCCGGCAATTGCGCCGCCTGGCCACGCGCCGCGAGGCCGCACGCGAGGAGGAGCGCCGCCGCATCGCGCGCGAACTGCACGATGAATTGGGCCAGCAACTGACAGCCCTGCGCTTCGGCGTTTCGCTGCTCGACTTCCAGGTCGGTTCCGATCTGCCGGCAGTGCGCGAGGCGGCCGCGGGGCTGCTCAAGCTGGTGGAACGCACCATCCAGACGACGCGCGACGTTTCCTCTTCGCTGCGACCGGCGGCCCTCGACATGGGCATCCTGCCGGCGCTCGAGTCGCTGGCGGCCGAGCATTCGCGGCGTTCCGGCATGCCCTGCGATCTGGCCCTGCCGCAGGCCGACGTCTGCATGGACGAAGGCCGCGCCATCGCCGTCTTCCGCATCGTGCAGGAATCGCTGACCAACGCCGCGCGGCATTCGCGCGCCTCGCGCGTCTCGGTTTCGTTCGCGGTGGAGCCCGCTGCCTTCGTCGTCGAGGTCTGCGACGACGGCGTCGGCTTCGATGCGGACGATACCGGGCGGCCGCGGTCGTATGGCCTGATCGGCATTCGCGAACGGGCGCTGGCGCTGGAAGGCGACGCGGAAATCAAGAGCGTGCCGGGGCAGGGGACGCGGGTGCGGGTGCGCATCCCGGCCGAAGGCAAAGGGGGGTAAAGATGATCCGGATCCTGATGGCGGACGACCATGGCATCGTCCGCGAAGGCCTCAAGCAGCTGTTCAACCTGGTGCCGGACATCGAGGTGGTCGGCGAGGCCACCAACGGCGACCAGGTGCTGGAGGCCGCGTCGCGCGGCGGCTTCGACGTGCTGCTGCTCGACATGAGCATGCCGGGCGTGAGCGGCATCGATCTCGTCAAGGCCTTGCGCGCCTTGGCGCCGAAGCTGCCGATCCTCGTGCTGTCGATGCACAACGAACCGCCCATCGTGCGACGCGCCCTGGCTGCCGGCGCCAACGGCTACATCTCCAAGGACACCAGCGATCCGGCCCGCCTGCTGGCTGCCATTCGCGCCGTCTCGGCGGGCGGCCGCTACCTCGACCCCGACATGGCCGAGCGCCTCGCCTTCGAGAAGAACGGCGACGGCGAACCGCTCCACGAGCAGCTTTCGAGCCGCGAGCACGAAATCTTCAGGCTGCTCGCGCAGGGCATGGGCGTGAACGAGATCGGCCGCCTGCTTTGCATCAGCAACAAGACCGTCAGCACGCACAAGGCGCGGCTGATGGAAAAGATGAACCTGAAGACGAACGCCGAGCTGGTGCGCTACGCCTTGACCAACGGCCTGGTGGACTGAGGCGGGGCGTTTTCGCGTAGGGCGCGCCCTACGTCGGACGCGGGGCGCCGCCCGACACCGAAATGGCCGTCGCCTGATGGCCGAACGGCGGTTTCTGCGCGATCCTAGGCGCCGTCATGTCCTACCAAAGATGTATATGAGCGCGCGTTCCCTTGCGCGCCAGCGCCTCAGCATCCGGAAAGCGATGCACGCCCTCGACGACTGCCGCGTCGCGCTCACGCTCCCTCCCACGCCGCACGGACAGCGCGATTCCCACCGCGGCAACGCATTGATCACGGCAGGCGCTACCGCCGGCGCGGTTGCCTCGCTCTCGGCCTTGCTGTTTTCCCGCGCCGCCTTGCAGGTGGCCCGTTCCGGCGCCGATTCGACCAGCAGGGCGCTTTTCGCCGCGGCCGCCGTTCCGGGCGCGCGCAGCCGGCTCGCCGCGAAGAGCTGCACCGAGTTCGGACCCGCTTTACCCTGGTTCGACATGCGGGTCGCGCGTTTCGGCGTGCACTGCGAGGCGATCGTCGAGCGCGTCGAAGGCCTGGCCGGGGCCGTGGACAAGCTGTCCAAGCTCTCCCAGGCCTGGAACGCCCGCATCGATGAAGGCGCCAGGATTCCGCTCTCGGCGGCCGAGGCTTTCCTTGCCACGGTGAATGCACAGACCGCCGACGTTTGCAGCCAGGTGCAGGACGGCTACGTGCTGCTGGTCCAGATGGAGCGCGGCGTCGAGGAGATGCGGTCCGTCATCGAGGAAGCGATGGTCGATGGCTGCGTGCGTACGCCTCGCGGCGAATCCGAGGCCTTGTCCCAATGCGCCGGCGTGTTCGCCGACGTGGTGCTGGCCACGAGGGCGACGGCGCGGCGGCTGCGCAGCATGCGGCGCGAAGTCTCCTTGCTGGTCTGCGGGGTGCAGGCCGTCGCCGGCCTTTCCCTCGGGCAAGGCTGAGCCTTCCTCAGATCACGGCGGCGATGGGGCGGGGCAGGGCGGCCGGCGCACCGGGCGGGGCCGCGAGCGCCTCGAATTCGCCGTAGGGCAGAGGGCGCCCGTAGAGATACCCCTGGCCGCATTCGCAGCCATGCAGCCGCAGGAACAGCTCCTGGGCGCGGTCTTCGATGCCTTCTGCCACCAGCGTGAAGTTGAGGCTCTTGGCCATGGCGATGATGGCCTTGACGAGCTCCGCCGATTCCCGCCGATGCGCAATGGCACTGACGAAGGAGCGGTCGATCTTCAGGGATTCCACCGGCAGGCGGGTGAGGTAGGAGAGCGACGAATAGCCCGTGCCGAAGTCGTCGATCGAAATCGACAGACCGAGCTCGTGCAACGCCGAGAGCTTGGCGACGACGTCGCCCGTCTTGTCGAGCAGCAGGCTTTCGGTGATCTCGATCTCGATCCATTGCGGCGAGCAGCGCGTCTCGGCGAAGATGTCGCGGAAGGTGGGCACCAGGTCCCTGGCCTTGAACTGGCGTGCCGAGACGTTGACGGCAATCTTGAGCGGATGCTCGCGGCCGCGGTTCCAGTTGCGTGCCGCCAGGCAGGCGGTGCGCAGGACCCAGTAGCCGATGCTGACGATCAGGCCCGTATCCTCCGCGATGCCGATGAAGCGATCGGGCCCCAGCAGGCCTTCCTCGGGATGGTTCCAGCGCAGCAGCGCCTCGGCGCCGATGACGCGGCGGTCTTCGAGGTCGATCTGCGGCTGGTAGTAGAGCTCGAGTTCGCCGTTGGTCTCGGCGCGGTGCAGGCGCGTGGCGAGCGAGAGGCGTTCCGAGACCTTGCGGGTCAGGTTCGCCGAATAGAACTGGTAGTTGTTGCGGCCGATGTCCTTGGCGTGATACAGCGTCGCGTCGGCGAACTGCAGCAGTTCGGAGATGCTGCCGCCGTCGGCCGGATAGCGGGCGACGCCGATGCTGCCGGTCAGGAATATCTCCATGCCGTCGACGGTGAAGGGCTCGCTGATGGTCTCGAGCATCTTGCGGCAGACCTTGCCGATGTCGGCGTCGGGCCGCATGGCCGGCAGCATCACCCCGAACTCGTCGCCGCCCAGGCGCGCGATGACGTCGCGGTCGCGCACGCAATGGTGCAGGCGCTCGGCGGTTTCGCGCAGCACCTGGTCGCCGGCGCGGTGGCCCAGCGTCTCGTTGACCTCCTTGAAGTTGTCGAGGTCCATGATCATTACGCCGACCTGGAGCTCATGCTCCTGGGCGTGGCCGATCGCCTCGCTCAGGCGCGTGGTGAAGAACTCGCGATTCGGCAGTTCGGTGAGCGGGTCGTAGCAGGCCAGGAGGTGCAGGCGCTGCTGGTAGCCCTTGAGTTCCGTCACGTCCTGCACCGTGCCCTGGGCCTCGAGCGGGGCGCCGTCGGCGTCGTACTCGATCACCGCCGAGGTGTGCAGATGCACCTGGCGCCCGCCGGTGTCGATGCAGAAGTCGAAGGTGGCCTCGGGCGACTGGTTGGCCAGCAGGACCTTGAGCGTGATCCCCAGCCAGCCGCGGTCTTCCTCGACGATGGCCGCCAGCACCTCATGCAGCGTCGGACGCCAGCCGCTCGGCTTGCCGAAGATGGAACAGCACTCGGCCGAGGTGTACATCGCGCCGCCGTCGCGATGCCAGGTCCAGTCGCCCACGTGCGCGATCGCCTCGATCTGCTCGAGACGGCGTTCGATTTCATGGTCGCGATGAAGCACGGCTTCGGCTGGAGACATGGTCGGAGTCCTCTTGGTCGGCCGGTGAAAAGGCTGCTGCGGGCAGTATCCCGGGGTCGGCGTTTGGCAGCTATCGGCGGAGCGCTCATTCCAGGCAGGGCAAGTGCTGAAATTCGGCGGGAATTTGGCTTAATACCGAAGGGGGAATCTTCGA
>JBLNBJ010000059.1:0-5239 GCA_050259835.1 Ignavibacteria bacterium
AGGCAGGGTTTCGCGGAGCACTGCTCCGCGCTGCCGAAGCCGGCTCGCTGTGCAAAGCGAGCCGTGGGCCGCGAAAGCGGCGAAGCGGCGACGACCACCCGTCGCCCTCGGCGGGCCGAAGCTGCGAGTGTTCTGGGGCAGCTGATCACTGTGCGAATCCCCTAACCCCGCCGCGCCACAATCGCTACGCCCTTGCGGTCGCGCCCGTAGATGCGCGGCTTCACATACGCATCGATGATCGGCGTCAGCGAGTTCATCAGCAGCACGGCGAACGCCACGCCTTCGGGATAGCCGGCCCAGGTGCGGATGACGTAGGTGAGCAGGCCGCAGCCGGCGCCGAAAATCAGTTGGCCGCGCGGTGTGCCGGGCGAGGTGACGTAGTCGGTGGCGATGAAGAAGGCGCCGAGCATGGCGCCGCCCGACATCAAGTGCGTGGAGGCATCGAGATAGCGCGCCGGGTCGACTGCGTGCAGCGCCATGGCCGGCAGTGCGAGTCCGAGCAGCATGGCGACCGGGATGTGCCAGCTGATGATGCGCAGCGCCATCATGAAGACGCCGCCTGCGGCGATGAGCCAGCCCGCGGTTTCGCCCAGGCTGCCGGGGCGGTTGCCGATCCAGGTCTGCATCGGGGCGTGCGCGAGCGAGCCGATCAGGTCCACGCCGCGCGACATCTCGGTCTTGGCGAAACCTAGCAACGAGGCGCTGGCGATGGCGTCGAGGCCGCCGGGGATGCCCTTGAGGGTGATCAGCAGGCCATCGATCAGGCCCGGCGCACCGACCGTGCCGAGCGGCAGCGGCGCCACCCAGGCGGTCATCTGCACGGGGAAGGAGATCAGCACCGCGACGCGTGCCACCATCGCCGGGTTGAACAGGTTCTGCCCGAGGCCGCCGAAGGCCTGCTTGGCCAGCGCCGTGGCGAAGAGGCCGCCGAAAACGCCGATCCACCAGGGTGCCCAGGGCGGCAGCGAAAGCGCCAGCAGCCAGCCGGTGAGTATCGCGGACCCGTCGTGCAGGGCGGGCGCGACGGGCCGCCGCATCAGGCGCAGGCAGGCGGCTTCGCCGCCGGCGGCCGCCGCGACGGTGAACAACCACAGCCAGAAAGCCGGCCAGCCGTAGAGCCAGAAGCCGAACAGCGTCGCCGGGGCAAGCGCCAGCAGCACGATGCCCATGACGCGCGAAACGCTGGCGGCGGTCGTCGTGTGCGGGGCGGATACCGGCATGTCGATGGGGTGGGCGTTCATGCCGTCTCTCCTTCGGGTTTGGCCGCCGCTTCGCCGTCGGCTGCGGCCTTCGCCTTGGCGGCCGCGCGTTCGGCCTTGCGGCGGGCGGCCGCTTCGGCCTTTTCCTTCGCCTCGCGTTCGAGGCGCGCGAGGCGCGCGGCGGCGAGGCGCTTGGTGGCCTCGGTGCGCAGCTTGGCGCGTTCCTTCTCCCACAGCGCGCCCTTGGCGTGGTTGAAGTACTGCACCAGCGGAATGTGCGAGGGGCAGACGTAGGCGCAGCAGCCGCAGGAGATGCAGTCGCCGAGCATGAGCGCCGCGGCGCTGTCGAGGTCGCCGGCGCGCACGCGGGCGCCCATCTCGAGCGGCTGCAGGCCCATCGGGCAGGCGCGGGTGCAGTTGCCGCAGCGGATGCAGGGGCCTGCCGGCGGCACGTAGGCTTCCCTCGCGTCGAAGGCGAGGATGCCGCTGGCGCCTTTTACCAGCGGCACGTGACCGTGGGCGAGCGGCGTGCCCATCATCGGGCCGCCCATGATGAGGCGCGCGGGTTCTTCCTTGAGGCCGCAGAAGTCGAGCAGTTCCTGCACCAGCGTGCCGATCGGCGCGAAGACGTTGCCGGGCGCGCGCACGGCGCCGCCGTTGATGGTGACGATGCGCTCGACCAGCGGGCGGCCGAAGCGGATCGCCTGGTGCACGGCGGCGCAAGTGGAGACGTTGTGCACCAGCACGCCGACTTCGGCGGCGCGCGCGTCGGCCGGCACTTCACGGCCGGTGAGGGTGATGATCAACTGCCGATCCGAACCCATCGGGTAGCGCGCCGGCACCGGGCGGATCTTCACCTCTGGGAAGGATGCGGCCGCCTCGCGCATGGCGGCGATGGCCTCGGGCTTGTTGTCCTCGATGCCGACCAGCGCCTGTTGCGCGCCGATGGCATGCATGACGATGCGCACGCCGTCGACGACCTCGTCGGCCCAGTCGCGCATCATGCGGTCGTCGGCGGAGAGATAGGGCTCGCACTCGCCGCCGTTGACGATCAGGGTGTCGACCTTGAGCCGGCGGCCGAGCGAGAACTTGGCGGCCGACGGGAAGGTGGCGCCGCCCAGGCCAACGATGCCGGCCGCAGCGGTGCGGCGCGTGATTTCCTCGGGCGACAGCGCGAAGGGATCGGCGACCTCCTCGAGTTCGGTCCAGCGTTCCTCGAAGTCGGATTCGATGGTGATGGCGGCGAACGGCAGGCCCGACGCATGCGGGGCAGTGACGTCGCCGATCGCGGCGACCGTGCCGGACACCGGCGCATGGATCGGCGCCGAGATATTGCCGCTCGGTTCGGCGATCAGCTGGCCCTTGAGCACCTTCTGCCCGACCAGGACGATAGGGCGCGCGGCGCCGCCGACATGCTGCTGCAGCGGCATGTAGACGCGGGAAGGCGTCGGCAGGCGGCGCAGCGGGACGTCGGCAGCCGGGCGCTTGTGGTCGTCCGGGTGGACGCCCCAGCTCGGTCCGCGAAACAGGCGTTGCAGCAGAGCCATGCGCGCCTCCTCAGGCCGCCGCGCCGGCGACGGCGGGCTTGGGCCAGATCCAGTACTGCAGGCTGACGGGGATGGGAACCAGCGTCATCGCCTCGGTCGGGCAGCGCTCGACGCAGGCGCCGCAGCCGGTGCAGGCGTCGCGGACGACGTTGTGGATCTGCTTGGCGGCGCCGATCACGGCATCGGTCGGGCAGACCTTGATGCACTTGCAGCAGCCGATGCAGATCTCCTCGGCAACGCGCGCGATCTTCGGGCCGTCGTCGGCGACGCCGGAGAGGTCGGCCTTGATGCCGAGCTTGGCGGCGAGTTCCTGCGCCAGCGCGCGGCCGCCGGGCGGGCACAGCGTGACGGCCGCCGTGCCGGCGGCCAGCGCCGCGGCCGCCTGCGCGCAGCCAACGTAGCCGCACTGGCCGCACTGCGAGCCGGGAAGCATGGCCTGGAGCTCGGCCTCGATGGGGTTGGCTTCGACGGCGAGATAGCGCGCGGCGACGCCGAGCAGGCCGCCGAGCGTGACGCCCATCACCGTAAGACTGCCGACTGCGCTCAACATCTCGTTCTCCTACTCAGTTCGTGCTGATGCCGGAAAAACCCATGAAGGCCATCGCCAGAAGGCTGGCGACGATGAAGCCGATAGGGGGACCGGCAAAGAGCCTGGGGACTTGCGCCAATGCCAGCCTCTCACGCAGTCCCGCGAAGATCACCATCACCAGGCTGTAGCCGAGCGAGGAGGCGAAGGCGAACAGCGTGGCCTCGATGAAGCCCATGCGCCCTTCGACGAGCAGCAGCGCGACGCCGAGCACGGCGCAGTTGGTGGTGATCAGCGGCAGGTAGATGCCGAGCATCTGGAACAGCGAGGGCGAGACCTTCTTGACCGTCATCTCGGTGAACTGCACGGCGCTGGCGATCACCAGGATGAAGGTGACGGTGCGCAGGAAGCCCAGCCCATAGGCGTCGAGCAGCCAGCGCTGCACCGCCCAGTCGGCCATCGACGACACCGTGATGACGAAGGTGGTCGCCAGGCCCATGCCGGCCGCGGTGTCGATGCGCGTCGTGACGCCCATGAACGAGCACAGGCCGAGGAAGCGCGCGAGGATCACGTTGTTGACCAGCGCAGCGCCGATCATCATGAGGACGGTTTCTTTCATGGCATCGTGACCTGTGGCGGGTGGCAGTTTTCGTCGGAGGCGGCAAAGCGCAGGAAGCGCGGTTCGAGATCGCCGTGCCGTCCCAGCCGGCGCGCAGCGATGCGCGCCGCCAGCAGCCCGGCGCCCAGTCCGGACGCCATGGCGATCATCGTGAACACGTCGTCGCCCGCCAGCGCCTGCGCGACGCCGCCGGCCGCGAAGGCGAACAGCAGCGGCAGCGCGTAGGCCGTCAGCGCGCCCTTGAACAGCGCGCGATCATCGACGCCGACGACGACGCGGTCGCCAACGCGCAACGCCGCTCCGGCATCGATGTGGAAGCGCCGCGCCTCGAGGCGGCTCGCGATGCTGCCCATGCCCTTGTCGCCGCAGACGTCGGCCGAGGCGCAATGGCCGCAGCTCGTCGTCTGCTCGGGTTCGAGCCAGGCGCCGCCGTCCGGATCGACGCCGACCACGCGCGCGAAGCCTTCGACGGTATGGAGGTCACGCGACACAGTGCGCGCCTCCCATCTGGATCTCCTTGCCGGCGCGCACGTCGATCATGCGCTTGACGACCACGAGCAGGCCGGTGACGAGAAAGCCGCCAGGCGGCAGGATCATCATCAACACGTTGGTGCTGGCTGGCAGCAGCTTGAGCTCCATGAACTCGAAGCTCGGCCCGAGCAGCAGCGAGGCATCGGCGAACAACGTGCCCGACCCGATGACCTCGCGCACGGCACCGATCGCGGTCAGCGCGATGGTGAAGCCGATGCCCATGAATAGGCCGTCGAGGAAGGAGGGCAGCACCGGCTCCTTCGCCGCGAAGGCTTCGAGGCGTGCCAGCGGCAAACAGTTGGAGACGATCAGCGGGATGAACAGACCAAGCACCTTGTAGAGCTCGTGCATGAAGGCATTCATCGCGAGGTCGACGACGGTCACCATGGCGGCGACGATCAGGATGAACACGGGAATGCGAACTTCCTGGGTGATGCGGCGGCGAAAAGCCGACACCAGCAGGCTCGAGGCTGCCATGACGACCGCGGTGGCGACGCCCATGCCGAAACCGTTGGTGGCGCTCGTCGTCATCGCCATCGTGGGGCACATGCCGAGCAGCATGGCGAAGACGCCGTTGTTGTCCCAGAGGCCGTCTTTGACGATGGTTTTGGTGGTGGCCATGTCTCTTTCCCGTCAAGCTGAAAACCGGCGGCTTCGGCCCGCCGAGGGCGACGGGTGGTCGTCGCCGCTTCGTGTCCCCCGGCGGACAAGATCGATAAGGCGTCCGCCTCCTCCTTTACCTACGCGTCGACGACCACCCATCACCCTCGGCTCGACGCTGCAAGAGGTTTGGCGCTTCCACTCTCGTACGGTGAGA
>JBLNBJ010000060.1:0-14042 GCA_050259835.1 Ignavibacteria bacterium
CGTCGTCAGCTTCGCCGCGTCCGTCGCCGAGATCGCCGCCACTTGGGCCGACGTCATCTTCGCCAGGTCTTGGGTCTCGATCGCCTTGATCTGGTCAGTCGTCAAATTATTGACGGCAGCCGTGGAGAGCACGGAGATCTGCTGAGTGGTCAGCGCCGCAATGTCATCGGTGCGGATCGCCGTTATCTTGCTGCTCTGGAAAGCAGCGATGGCAGCCGTTGTGAAGGCTGCCATCTGGTCGGTGGAAAGGACCGGGAGCTGAACGGTGGTCAGCGCCTGGGCCTGCGCCGAACTCAATAGAGCAATATCGTCGGTTCCGAGACTGGCAATCGTCTGGGTGCTCAGTGCTGCAATCTGGGCAGTACTCAGAGTGGCGATGATGCTCATGTGTTACCCCTTAATTCGACCGTCCGGCACAAGCAAGAAAGGCAACCCCAACCTTCCTTGCCGGCACGGCTTCAACCCCGGAAGCAATCGGCTTCCCACCGTTGACGCATAAAGCACGAAATGTGCCGGTTCTGGGCACACGCCGCCTGAAGCTTATAACGACATCAAGTTGCCAAACTTTAATCTTTTTTAATTTTTGTTTTCTTCGACCTATGACGTAATAGCGGTCAGTATCATCCTGACGACCGCCCCAGAGTAGCGCTACCCGCTGCTCAGCGGCTCAAAGCCGGCACTCCCGATCGTCAAGTGCCAGAATTCGTAAGAAGTCGATGCCCATACACTCGCAGATTTATCAGATTTTCTATTCCGAGCAGACTCGGCAGACTCTCGATCCCGGATTCATTCCGCTCGACAACACCGCCAACCCCAGACCCGATTGGCGCGAATACATGCCGATGCGCCAGAAACTGCTTGATGGCGGGGTGCGCGACGAGAACACCTATTATGGTTTCCTCTCCCCCAAGTTCAAGGCAAAGACCGGCGTCGATTCAACTTTGGTAAGAGGATTTGTCGAGTCGGCGGGAGGGCACGTGGATGTCATCGCGTTCTCTCCGCTGTACGACATGCAGGCCTTCTTCCAGAACACCTTCGAGCAGGCCGAATATCTCCATCCGGGCTTTCTCGCCTGCGCCGAGGCCCTGTTGTCGATCCTCATGCCGGGCGTCAAGCTGCGCGACCTGGTCATGGATTCGGGCAGCAGCTTCTTCTGCAACTACTTCATTGCAAAGCCTTCTTTCTGGCGACGCTGGCTGGCCATCAACGAGGCGATCTTCAAGATCGCCGAGGACAAGGACTCGCCCCTCGGCCAGGCCATGCGCCGCGCCGAGATCTGGGAACCGGTCGAAGTCCAGTTGAAGGTCTTCCTGATGGAAAGGACGGCTTCGCTCATCATCGCCGCCGACCGGAACTGGAAGCCGCTGGTGTGCGACCCTTTCCGCCTGCCATCGTCCATCATCGAGCCGTTCGCATCCGGCTACGCCGACGCCATCGTCCTCGACGCGCTCAAGGCGGGCTATCTGCGCTTCGGTTTCCCGGAATACCTGGACCAGTTCAACAAGCGCCGCGCCCCGTATTTCAGAAAGAAGCCGGCTCCCTTCGCGCCACCGGGCATTTCGGCGGAGGCGCCGATCCAAACGCCCACCAACACCGTTACCCCGCAGCAACTGAAGGAGGCCATTGCCGCCGGAAACGCGGACACCGCCTTGGCCGCCGCCAGCAAGCTTATCGACAGCGGCACGCTTGCCCTCCCCGATCTCCTTGAATTCACGTCGTTTCTGACGGAGAAAGGGCGCCGTGCAGACGCGATCCGCAGCTATCAGATGTGGGTGCAGCGAACCCCGCCCGCCCAGGCCTTCGGCGCCCGCTTCAATCTGGCGATCCTGCTCAGCGACACGGGAGACGTGACCGGCGCCGAGCGTGAATATCGCGCGTCGCTCGACGCGAGCCCGGGCTTCGTGCAGGCCCGGCTCAACCTGGCGTCGGTGCTGGAGCGCCAGGGACGCCCGGCCGAGGCGATCGCCGAATGGCTTTCCGCCGTCGATTTCCTGGAAAAGACCCCGAATGCCAATCAGGAACTCCTGCTCCACGCCTTGAACAACCTCGGCCGGTTCCTCGAGCAGGAACGCCGCTTCGCGGAAGCCGAAGCCTGGCTGACGCGCAGCCTCAAGCTGAAGCATGACCAGCCGAGCGTCATCTGGCACTGGGTCCATCTGCGGCAGAAGCAATGCAAATGGCCGGTTTACGAGGCGATCGCGGGCATCACGAAGAAGGAACTGCTCAAGAACTCCTCAGCCCTCGCCCTGCTGGCCGGCTCCGAGGATCCCTCGGTCCAGTTCGAGGCGGCCAAGCTCTACGTCAAGAACAATATCCCGTCGGACGTCCCCAAATTGGCAAACCCTGACGGATATGGTCACTCACGGCTGCGAATCGGCTACCTGTCGTCCAACTTCGGCATGCACGCCGTTTCGCTGCTCACGGCAGAACTCTACGAACTGCACGACCGCCAGCGGGTGGAAGTGTATGGCTACTGCTGGAGCCCCGAAGACGGCACGCCCTTGCGCGCCCGGGTCATCGGCGCCATGGACCACTTCCGGCGCATCGCCGGGATGACGGACGAAGCGGCGGCGCAGTGCATCCGCGACGACGAGATCGACATCCTCGTGGATCTGCAGGGGCTGACTTCCGGCTGCCGGCCGAAGATCCTGGCGCGGCGGCCGGCGCCGGTACAGCTCACCTATCTGGGATTCCCCGGCACAACGGCGCTGCCCTGCGTCGACTACGTCCTTGCCGACCGCTACGTCTTGCCCGACAAGCTGCGGCCCTATTTCTCGGAAGAGCCGCTCTACCTTCCCAACTGCTTCCAGGTGAACGACCGCCAGCGCATCCCGGGCCCCTTGCCGACCCGGGCCCAATGCGGACTGCCCGACGATGCGTTCGTCTTCTGCGCGTTCAACAACAACTACAAGTTCACACCGGAACTTTTTGCCGTCTGGATGAATATTCTTGCCCGTACCCAGGGCAGCGTGCTCTGGCTGCTGGCGGACAACGACACGGCGCGCGAGAACCTGACAGCCGCCGCCAAGCGGCATGGCATCGCGCCGGAACGCATCGTCTTCAGCCCGCGCGTGCCGCTGCAGGACTACTGGGCGCGCTATGCCGCGGCAGACCTCTTCCTCGATACCCTGCCGTTCAACGGCGGCACCACGGCCAGCGATGCGCTCTGGATGGGCGTGCCGGTGCTCACCTGCTCCGGCCGGACTTTCGCCTCCCGCATGGCGGGCAGCCTGCTGCAGGCGATCGGCCTGCCGGAGCTGATCACGACCAAGCTCAAGGACTACGAGGAACTCGCGGTCCGCATCGCCGGCAACCGGGCCATGGCGGACGACCTGAAGCGGCGGCTGCGCGAGGCGCGCACGACGGCGCCGCTGTTCGACACGCCGCGTTTCGTCCGCGACCTCGAAGACATCTTCGAACGCATCGCGCGGCGCGGCTGACGAACATGGCCGCCACGCCGGTTCGCGTTCTCCAGATCTTCTACAGCGAAGAGACGCGGCGCCAGATCGATCCGGGTTTCGAGCCGCTCGACAACGCCGCCAATCCGCGGCCGGACTGGCGCGAATACTGGCCCATCCGCAATTTCCTGCTGTCCGAGCCGCTGGAAGAAGACAGCTACTACGGCTTCTTCTCGCCCAAGTTCGCGGCCAAGACACGGCTCGCGGCCAGGGAAGTGTTCGAATTCGCCGCCCAGCAAGGCGGGCCCGACGTCATCTCCTTCTCGCCGTACTACGACCAGATCGCCGTCTTCCTCAACATGTTCGAGCAGGGCGAGGCGCATCACGCCGGGTTGGTTGCCGCCGCCCAGCAGTTCCTCGACGGCATCGGCTTCGAGGTGCGCGTGGCCGATCTTCCGCAGCACTCGGGCGACAGCATCTACTGCAACTACTTCCTCGCCAAGCCCGGCTTCTGGCGCGAATGGCTGCGCGTGAACGAGGCGCTCTTCGCTCTGTGCGAGGCAAACGCCACGCCGCTCGCCGCCGCGCTCAACGCCATGGCGCAGCACGACGGCTCCGCGAGTTGCCCGCTCAAGGTGTTCGTCATGGAGCGCGTCGCCTCGCTGCTGCTGTCGTGCCGCGGCTACACCAGCGTCGCGTTCCAGCCCATGAGCCTGCCGCGCACGACCTCGCTGGCGGCCCGGCTCGGCGACGAACTCGTCGCCATGGACGCCTTCAAGATGGCCTTCGCGCACACCGGCCGGACGGAATTTCTGTCCGCCTTCCAATCCACCCGGCAGGATGCGATCCGCCGCCTGACGCAGGGACAAGCATGACATCCGCCGCGCCCCGACTGTCCCGATGCCCCGTCTGCGGCGGCGACCAGTTCGTCCAGCACAACGTGATCTGGCGCGAACTGGCCGACGACTGGCAGCTGTCGCCCGAGGAGCATGGCTACATCGACCGCCAGCAGGGCTTCTTCTGCACCCGCTGCGCCTGCAACCTGCGCTCCATGGCGCTGGCGCGGGCCATCTGCGCGAGCTTCGGCTTCGACGGCAACTTCGTCCAGTTCGTCGCGACGCCGACGGCACAGGGCCTGGCGGTGCTCGAGATCAACGAAGCCGGGCAACTCGGCCGCTTCCTGCGCGCGCTGCGCGGGCACCGGCTGATCAGCTACCCGGAATACGACATGACCTGCCTCAGCCTGCCGGCGGCCGCCTTCGACCTCGTCGTGCATTCCGACACGCTCGAGCATGTTCCCGACCCCTTGGCCGGCCTGGCCGAATGCCGGCGCGTGCTCAAGCCGGACGGCCGCTGCATCTACACGGTGCCCATCGTCGTCGACCGCGTCTCGCGCTCGCGCGAGGGCCTCAAGCCGAGTTTCCACGGCGCGCCGACCGACGGCCGCAACGACATGATCGTGCATCACGAATTCGGCGCCGACGCATGGAAGACGGCCGCAGAAGCCGGCTTCACCCGCGTCTGCCATCACATCCTCGATTACCCGGGCGGCATCGCCCTCGAAGCCCGTTCATAAGGAGCCCGGCCGTGCATCCGCAACAAGCGTTCTTCGTCAGTTCGGTCAAGCAGAACCTTCCTGACTGGTTCAAGGGCAAGTCGGTGCTCGAGGTCGGCAGCCTCGACATCAACGGCTCGGTGCGCCCCCTGTTCGAGGAGTGCACCTATCTGGGCATCGACGTCGGCGCCGGCCGCAGCGTCGACGTGGTGTGCCGCGGCGAAGACCTCGGCGTACCCGCCGCCAGCTACGATTTCGTCATCTCCTGCGAGATGATGGAGCACAACCCGCGCTGGCGCGAAACCTTCATCAACATGCTGCGGGTCATGAAGCCGGACGGCCTGATGCTGCTCACCTGCGCCACCTTCGGCCGCCGCAAGCACGGCACGCCCGATTCCACGCCGGTCGATTCGCCGCTCACCTCCGCGGAAGGCGCGAACTACTATCGCAACCTGGGCGAGAGCGACTTCACCGGCCTGATCGCGTTCGACGCCTGGTTCGCCGCCTGGCGGTTCTTCGTCGACCCGACCAGCTATGATCTCTACTTCCTCGGCCTGGGACGCGACGCGGCGAAGCCGCAATGCGACCGCGCCGGCGCGCTGTTCTCGGCGTTCGACGACTACTACCGGCGCAAGAGCGTCAACGGCGTTTATTGAAGGGTTCGGCCATGAGTTCATCCGACGACAAGTCGAAGCCGCGGCAGCCGCTCTATGTGACGCGGCCCTATCTGCCGCCGCTCGAGGAATTCGTGCCCTACCTCGAGCGCATCTGGGAGAGCGGCTGGCTGACCAACAACGGCGCCTTCCACCAGGAGCTCGAAGCCGAACTGTGCCGCCACCTCGGCGTGGAACACATCTCGCTGTTCGCCAACGGCACCCTGGCGCTGATGACCGCGCTGCAATGCGAACGCGTCAGCGGCGAAGTGATCACCACGCCTTTCAGCTTCGTCGCGACCAGCCACTCGCTGCTCTGGAACGGCATCCAGCCGGTCTTCGCCGACATCGAGCCCGACACCTTCAATCTCGATCCCGCCAAGATCGAAGCGGCCATCACCCCGCGCACGACCGCCATCCTGCCCGTCCATGTCTACGGCAATCCTTGCCGGGTGGAAGAAATCGAGCGCATCGCCGACACCTATGGGCTGAAGGTGATCTACGACGCGGCCCATGCCTTCGGCGTCAAGCGCGACGGCGTCTCGGTGCTCCGCCACGGCAACCTCTCGGTGCTGAGCTTCCATGCCACCAAGGTGTTCACCACCTTCGAGGGCGGCGCCATCGTCTGCCACGACAAGAAGACCAAGACGCGCATCGACTTCCTCAAGAACTTCGGCATCGCCGACGAGACCACGGTGATGGCCCCCGGCATCAATGCCAAGATGAATGAAGTGCAAGCCGCCTTCGGCCTGCTGCAGCTCAAGCACATGGATAGCGCCATCGCGCTGCGCGCCGCCGTCGACCGGCGCTACCGCGAATCGCTCGCCGGCATCGCCGGCATCACGATTCCCCAGGTGCCGGCGGGACTCGAGCGCAGCTACTCCTACTTTCCCGTGCTGGTCGGCGAAGGCTATCCGCTCTCGCGCGACGCGCTCTACGAAGCGCTGCGCGCCAAGGGCGTCTTTGCGCGGCGCTACTTCTACCCCCTCATCAGCGCCTTCCCGATGTACCGCGGCCTGCCCTCGGCGCTGCCCGAGAACCTGCCCGTCGCCAACCGGATCGCCGCGCAGGTGCTCTGCCTGCCGATCTTCCCGGACCTCGCCGAGGACCAGCAGGCCATGATCTGCGAACTCGTCCGCAACGGCGGCCGGGCCGGCGCGGCCTAGGACAGCCATGGCCTTCCTTTCGCGCCAACAACTCGACGCCATCGGCTTCGCGACGGTAGGCGAGAACGTCCTCGTCAGCGAGCGCGCCTCGTTCCACAATCCAGCGGCCATCCGCCTCGGCAGCAACGTGCGCATCGACGACTTCTGCGTGCTCTCCGCCGGCGCGGGCGGCATCGAGATCGGCGACTTCGTGCATGTCGCTGTTTACACCTCGCTGATCGGCGCGGGACGCATCCTGCTGTCAGACTTCACCAACCTGTCGTCGCGCGTCGCCATCTACTCGAGCAACGACGACTACAGCGGCGCCACGATGACCAATCCGATGGTGCCGGCCGAATACAAGAACGTCACCAGCGGCGACGTCGTTCTCGAGAAGCATGTGATCGTCGGCTCGGGTTCGGTCGTGCTGCCGAACGTCACGCTGCACCAGGGCGCCGCAGTGGCGGCACTGTCGCTGGTGGCCGCGTCCGTGCCGGCGTTTACCATCGTCGGCGGCGTGCCGGCGCGTGCCATCAAGAAACGCGAAGACGGCCTGCTGGCCCTCGAGGAAAAGTTGCGCCAGGCGCTGAACCAGTCCCGGAACCCATGACCGATCCCATCTATATCCAACTCGGCGACGCCGCACACAAGATTCCCGGCTTCATCAACGCGGACGCCTCGCCTGGCGCCGACGTGCCGCTCGATCTCAACCGCGAGCTTCCCTGGACGCAGTTGCTGCCCTGGGGACAAGGCACGGTGGAGGGCATCTTCAGCGAGAACTTCATCGAGCGGCTGTCGCAGGCGCAGGGCATCTCGCTGCTGCGCGAATGCAGGCGCATCCTCAAGCCCGGCGGCGTCCTGCGCATCGCCACCCTCGACCTGCCGACCATCGTTGCCGATTACCGCAGGGGCGGCGGCCGCGAGGAGTGGACGGCGCTCGGCTTCGACTGGATAGTCACCCCCTGCGAGCAGCTGAATCTCGCCGTGCGCGGCGAAGGCCGCCAATGGCTGTACGACGAGAACGAGCTCGCGCGCATCGGCCGCATGGTCGGCCTGGGCTTCGCCGGGCGCCGCAGCGCCGGCGAGAGCGCCGACCCGCTGCTGCAAGGGCGCGAGCGCAATCCGCAGTCGCGCCTGGTGCTGGAGTTCCGCAAGCCGGACCGGCGCCTCAAGCCCGACGAACGGCCGCTCGTCACCATCGCGATTCCGGGCTACAACCCGCGCTACTTCAGCCAGGCGCTAGAGAGCGCAATCGCTCAGACCTACCCGAACCTCGAAATCCTGGTGTGCGACGACTGCCCGACCAACGCCGTCGAGGAAATCATCAAGCCCTATGCCGCGGCCGACGCGCGCATCCGCTACCTGCCCAATCCGCCCGAAGTCGCACGCAAGGACTACGGCCGCGAGAACTACCTGCAGTGTCTGCGCCATGCATCCGCGGACTTCATCAAGTTCCTCAACGACGATGACCTGCTGGCGCCGACCTGCGTCGAAAGGATGATGACCTGCTTCATGCTGGCCGACGACATCACGCTCGTCACCTCCAAACGCCAGCAGATCGACGCCGCCGGCAACCACCTGGCGGACTTGCCGGCCACGACGTCGCCCGTCGCGCAGGACTCGATCATCGAAGGACTGGCGATGGGCGCGCAGGCGCTGCTGTCGGGCCGCAACCTGATCGGCGAGCCGACCACCGCGCTGTTCCGCAAGTCGGAACTCGCCGACATCGTGCCCGATCCGCTGTCGATGGACGGCAAGCCGCTCACCGGCGTGTGCGACCTCGCCATGTGGCTGCACCTCGCCACCAAGGGGAACGTCGTCTACCTGGTCGAGCCGCTCAGCTACTTCCGCCGCCACGGCGAACAAATCCAGGTCACGGAGCGCAGCGCCATCCGCGACCTCGCGCAGGAGGGCTGGGGCGTCATCAAACGCTCCTGGCATCGCCGCGGGCTGGTGAAATTCCCGGTCGCGCCCGACTGACAATCAAGAGAGAAACATGACGATCACCGTCCAACCCGTCATCCTTTGCGGCGGATCCGGCACCCGGTTGTGGCCCTTGTCCCGCGCCGGATTCCCCAAGCAGTTCCTTTGCCTTGCAGGCGACGAAAGCCTTTTCCAGCAGGCGGCCCGGCGGCTGGCGGCTCTTGGCGCAGACGACTTGCGCGTGAGGCCGCCGTACATCGTGGCCGGCGAGGATCACCGTTTCCTGGCCGCCGAGCAACTGCGCGAGGCCGGGATCGAAATGGGCGCCGCCCTGCTGGAACCCGTCGGCCGCAACACGGCCCCTGCCCTGACTCTGGCGGCACTGGCTGCGCAGAAGGACGGCGGAGACCCGATCCTCGTCGTAACGCCAGCCGATCAGACCGTCGCCGATGCGGAAGCGTTCACGTCCGCCATGCGGAGCGCCATCCGGGAAGCCGCGAAAGGAGACGTCGTCATACTCGGGGTGACCCCCGACCGGCCTGAAACCGGCTACGGCTACATCGAGGCGACTCCCGACGCGGCAAGCCCGGCAGCCGTCGTCAGACGCTTCGTCGAGAAGCCAGACGAAGCCACCGCTCGGCGCTATCTCGAGCAAGGCGGCTACCACTGGAACGCAGGCATGTTCGTGCTCAAGGCCTCGGTGTGGCTGGCCGCGCTCAACCGTTTTCGGCCGGACATCCTGTCTGCAAGTCGTGCGGCGTGGGACAAGCGAACGACGGATACCCGCACGGCAGCTCCCTTCGTGCGGCCGGGCAAGACCGAATTCATGGCGATTCCATCGGAATCGATTGACTATGCCGTGATGGAACACTGCCCGGGCGCCATTCCGATACGGATGCTGCCGCTGAATGCCGGCTGGAACGATCTCGGCGCCTGGGACGCGGTCTGGCAGATCCAACCCAAGGATCAGGACGGCAATGCGCGCTTCGGCGACGTCCTTGCCCGCGACTGCCGCAATACCCTCGTGCATGCGAGCAGTCGCCTGGTCAGCCTGGTTGGCGTACACGATCTGGTGGTCATCGAAAGCCCCGACGCCGTACTGATCGCCGACCGGTCCCGGAGCCAGGACGTCAAGGCCATCGTCGACGAGCTCAAGTCCTGCGGACGCGAGGAACACGTCCTGCATCGCAAGGTGCATCGCCCTTGGGGCTGGTACGACGGCATAGACGACGGCCACCGCTTCAAGGTAAAGCACATCCAGGTCAAGCCCCATGCCAGCCTGAGCCTGCAGAAGCATCATCACCGTGCCGAACACTGGATCGTGGTACGCGGCACGGCAGAGATTACCTGCGGCAACGAAACCCGCCTGCTGACGGAGAACCAGAGCACCTACATCCCGCTCGGCGAAACCCACCGCTTGGCCAATCCCGGCAGCATCCCGCTCGAGATCATCGAAGTGCAGTCAGGCAGCTACCTGGGCGAGGACGACATCGTGAGGTTCGAGGACGACTACGGGAGAAACCCGTGACAGGGGCCGAAGCGGCCCTTTCACTCGAAAAGGACGGTGCGATCCATTTCCGGCGTCACGCGACCGAAGATATCGGACGCGGGATTTGAGCGCTTCAACTGGGCGAACGAAGACGGGGACTTGATCCCCGACGCGAACTCCCACAGCTTCAGGCTTTGCAGCTTGTCGCCGATTTCATGGGGCCGCTTCGAAAAGAACGCGTTGACCTCGACCACTTCGTACTCGAAGGCTCCCTGGTGTTGCATGTCGCGCAGGATGAAGCCGTGGCTTTCCAGCAGTTGCTTGACCTCAAAGAACGTCCTCTGTCTCTCGTATATCTGCTTGAACTGGCACTCCACCTCGATGCCGATCACCGTATCAAGCACGCTGCCACAGCCCTTCAGCACCTGATAGTCGAAGCCCTGGGCATCGCACTTGATGTAGTCCGGCGACGGAATCCTTCCCTCGCCGACCAGCTTCTCGATCGTAGTCAGGGCGACCGAAGAGGTTCCGGTAAGCTCGAAACAAGTCGATATCGGATACTTCCCCACCACGTCCTTGTTTGGCTTGAGAATCGAAATGCAGGCAGGGCTGACGGTCAAGTGCAACGGGAACGTCCCTTCGCTGTCGCCGACCGCCACGGGCAGGAAAATCCCGTCGGGAAACCGGGTCCTCAGCTTGGCGCATTCGTCTTCCTGCGGCTCCAGGCCGACATAGGTGATGAGGTTGCGCTCGCACAGATACCTGAACTGCGCTCCCATCGGCCCCCCCATCGCGCCGACGTCGAGCAACACGGCCTTCGGCTTGAGACCGGAAGCGAGCGCCTGGCACGCGACGTTCCTCATCTGCAGTTCTTCGTTCATGCGTTCCCCACCAGAGCACGTTGGGAAAATACGGTTGCAGAACCGATTGCATACGGCTTGAAGCCGCGTCCCAACAGATAATAGGCCAAGTATCGTGACCGGCCCTTGTTGCCGATCTGCGCGCTGGCGGTGTCCGTCACCACCAACGCCCCTTCCGCCAACTGGGGCTCCAGGCGGATGAAGTCGTTGAGCGCCTGAAGGGCCGCTTCCTGGTCGTCCCCTTGTCCGCTTCCGCCGCCGATGTGGAGCACATCCCACGGATGCCGGTCGATCATCTCGATGTCGCTCGCCGACCCGGTCAGGAAATCGGTCCTCCCCGACTTGGCCATCGCGGTGCCCAGCCCCAGACGCGCCCCTTCGGCGGACTCCGCGCTGCCGTGAACCGACCGGAAGCGCCCGCCGTAGTTGTGGACGAACCACGCATAGAACTGCGTACTTCCGCTTCCGCCGCCCACCCAGGACGTCCCCAATTCGAGGATGAAGGGATCGTCGTCGGCTTCAAGAAGCAAGCGGGCGATGGCGTGCATTTCGGGCGTCACCACGGCAGGGGGGGCCACCGGAAGCACCGCATTCGCGGCCTGGAAGAAGAGCCGATTGAAGTCCAACCGGCTCATTGCGGCATTGAGCTTGTAATGGAAGCCGGCACCGACCTTGAGGTTCCAGTCGCTCAAGCGTGCCTCGGCGTTGCGGGCCTTCTTCAGGACCGCCTCGTACGACAACATGGAGTAGTGGAAATTCTTGAAGACCTTTCCGTTGCTGCGAACCACCGGCCCGGTCGGGCTGCAGCTATGGCATCCGAGGTTGTAGTTGATATCGACGCGGGGATCGAAGATCAGGTTCTTGTCGTTGTATTTCGGCTCCCGGATGCCGGTCTGGGCCTGCTGCCAGAGGAAAGCGTCCGGCCGGTACTCGGGATACGCCTTGGAATGCATGCCGTATCCCTCGACCTCGGGGAGCGTCACCCCCGCGGCCTTGAGCTCGTTCAGCGTGCGCGCCGGGTCTTCGCAATAGAGAAACTCGTCGACGTCGCAGACGATCATCCAGTCGCAGTCGTTCCTGAACTGCTTCCATTCCTCGTTGCGGATCCGCATGAGCTCGCGGTCGTCGAGCTTCTCGCTGCGCTCCACCTTGAAGAGGACCTCCGGATAGCGGCCGGCAATTTCGGCCGACCCGTCGGTGCTGCCGCCGTCGTAGAGCACCACCTTTGCGGCGCCGACATACTTGATGTAGTGATCGAGGAAGAACGGCAGGATCCTTGCCTCGTTGAAGCAGCAAGCGATTACATAGACCACCGGACGGGACGCCATTGCCTAAGACCCTCTCGATCACGGAGCCGCGGAACAAAACGCCCCGGGTCGCGTCTAACGCGCAGCCCAACTATATGTGGCCCCGCGTCGAACATAGTCCCCAATTAGAACTCTTTTGCTGTCTATTTTCACCCCCGTGCGGAACACCCCCTCCGTTAGCATTTGAGGATGGGTTCATTGTCCCCACAAGCGTCCACTGCCCCGCCGAAGCAGCCGCAGACCCTCTTCGGTGTGCTGCTCGAATCCCGCTCGGCGTGGACCGCCGTCATCGCCTTCAGCCTGGTCATCAACTTCCTGATGCTGGCGCCGTCGATCTACATGCTGCAGGTGTCCGACCGCGTGCTGACCAGCCGCAACATGACCACGCTGGCGATGATCAGCATGCTGGCGGTCGCCGTGTTCATCGGTATGGGCGCGCTGGAATGGGCGCGTTCGCGGATCCTGGTACGGCTCGGCGTGCGCATGGACCGCCGCCTCGGCCCGCAGTTGCTGGCGCTCAGCCACCGGCTGGGCATCGAGCAGAACGGCGGCGACAGCCGCCGCCTGCTCTCCGACCTCACCACGGTGCGCACCTTCCTCACCGGTTACGGCGTGCTCGCCATGCTGGACGCCCCCTGGGTGCCGATCTTCTTCATCGTGTCCCTGATGTTGCATCCGGTGCTGGCGCTCGTGATGCTGACCGGCGGCCTGATACTGGTTGGCCTGACCCTGCTCACCGAGAAGCTCACGCGCAAGCCGCTGGCGCGCGCCAACGAGCGCGGCGCCGAAGCCGCCCGCTTCGCCAACGTGAACCTGCGCAGCGCCGAGGTCATCGAGGCCATGGGCATGCTGCCCGTCATGGCAGCCCGCTGGCAGGAGCGCCAGGACGAGCACCTGACGGAACAGGCCAAGGCCAGCGACCGCGCCGGCCTGATCTCCGCCGCCACCCGCTTCATCCGCACAACCAACCAGTGTGCCGCCATGGGCGTCGGCGCCTACCTGACCATGGACGGCCAGGTGTCGCCGGGCATGATGATGGCGGGTTCCCTGCTCGCCAGCCGCATGATCGCGCCGATCGAAATGGTGATTTCGACCTGGTCGATGTGGGGCTCCGCGCGCGAAGCCTGGGGCCGCATAGACGAGGCGCTCGCCACGCCGGAGAAGGCCTATTCCGGCGTGACGCTGCCGCGGCCGAAGGGCGAGATCGTGCTGGAGAACCTGACCGGCGGCGCGCCGCGCCAGAAGGAACCGAGCGTCAAGAACGTCTCGCTCAAGATCCCGGCCGGCGTCAGCGTCGCCGTGGTGGGCGCCAGCGCCTCGGGCAAGTCCTCGCTGATGCGCATGATCTCCGGCGTCTGGCAGCCGTGGGACGGCGTCGTCCGCATCGACGGCGCCGACCAGCGCCACTGGCGCCGCGAGGACCTGGGGCCGCACATCGGCTACATGCCGCAGGACGTCGAGTTGATCGAAGGCACCATCGCCGAGAACATCGCGCGGCACGGCGAGCTGGACAGCGACAAGATCATCGCCGCCGCGCGCGCCGCCGGCATGCACGACATGATCCTGCAACTGCCCGACGGCTACGCCTCGCAGGTGGGCTCCTACGGCGGCTACCTCTCCGGCGGCCAGCGGCAGCGGCTCGGGCTGGCCCGCGCGCTCTACGGCTCGCCCTCCGTGCTGATCCTCGACGAGCCGAACGCCAACCTCGACGA
>JBLNBJ010000061.1:0-4842 GCA_050259835.1 Ignavibacteria bacterium
GACGCCATCATGGCGTTCTGGGGCGCGCCGGTGGACGACCCGCAGCACGCGCGCCAGGCCGTGACGACTGCGCTCGAGATGCAGCAGGCGCTCGGCTGGCTCAACAAGGAACTGTCCGCCCACGGCTGGCCCGAGCTCAAGATCGGCGTCGGCGTGAACACCGGCACGATGACCGTCGGCGACATGGGATCGCCGGTGCGCAAGGCCTACACGGTGATGGGCGACGCGGTGAACCTCGGCTCGCGCCTGGAAGGCATCACCAAGCAATACGGCGTCGGCGTCATCGTCGGCGAAGGCACGCACGCGCTGGTGCGCGACGAATTCGTGTTCCGCGAACTCGATCTGGTGAAGGTCAAGGGCAAGGACAAGCCGGTGGCCATCTTCGAACCGGTCGGTGCCGAGGGCCAGGTGGCGCCGGAAGCACTGGCCGAGATCGGCCGCTGGAACGAGGCGCTGCAGGCCTACCGCGCGCAGGAATGGGACAAGGCCGAGGGCCTGCTCCATGAGCTCTCGCGCACCAGCCCGCACAAGCTCTACGAGGTCTACCTCGAGCGCATCGCGCATTACCGCAACGATCCGCCCGGCGCCGACTGGGACGGCTCGTGGAAGTTCGACACCAAATGAGGGGCGCTGCGTGAAAGTCAGGATCCTCGGCTGCAGCGGCGGCATCGGCGGGCGCCACCTGCGCACCACCTCGCTGCTGGTCGACAACGACATCCTGATCGATGCCGGCACCGGCGTCAGCGACCTCTCCATCGCGGAACTCGCGCAGATCGACCACGTCTTCCTGACGCACACCCATCTCGACCACATCGCCTGCCTGCCGTTGATGATCGATACGGTCGGCGACATGCGCAGCAAGCCGGTGGTCATCCACGCCGCCGAAGCCGTCATCGAGATCCTGCGCAACCACGTCTTCAACTGGGCGGTGTGGCCGGATTTCACCGAGATTCCCTCGAAGGAACGGCCATTCGTGCGCTTCGAGCCGCTTGCGCTCGGGACGCCGGTGGTGCTCGACGGACGGCGCATCGTGCCGCTGCCCGCAGCCCACACGGTGCCGGCCAATGCCTTCCAGCTGGACTCGGGCAAGGCCAGCCTGGTGTTCTCGGGCGACACGGGGCCGTGCCCCGCCTTGTGGGAAGCCGTGAACCGGATCTCCAACCTGCGCACGCTGATCGTCGAGACGGCCTTCTCCAACCGCGAGCGGCGGCTGGCGACGGCGTCCAAGCATTTCTGCCCGGAAACGCTGAAGGAAGAACTCGCCAGCCTGCAGCGCGAGGCCGAGCTGTTCATCACGCACTTGAAGCCGGGACAGGTCGAGCTGACCATGCAGGAGATCGAAGACTGCATCGGCGAGTTCAAGCCGCGCATGCTCCAGAACAACCAGGTTTTCGAGTTCTGACCATGGCGAGCGAAGGCGCACTGCTCGACACGCTCTCCCGGCTGCAGCCACTGGCCAGTCTCGGACAGGCCACGCTGCGCGGCCTGCTGCCGCTATGCAACCAGGAGCGCGTGACGCGCAACCTGAATCCCTTCAGCCTCAAGGACTGGCACGGCCAGGTCGTCTACCTCACCAAGGGTGAACTGAAGGTCGACCAGCCCGACGGCAGCGTGGTGCTCTACGTCGGCGGCTCCGGCGAGGCGCTCATGCCCCTGCGCGCGGGCGGCGATACGCCGGTGCAGGCGCGGGCGATCACCGACGTCGAACTGCTGCGCTTCAACGAGGAAACCCTCGACATCGTCGTCACCTGGGACCAGGTCGCCGCGCCGACCGCCATGGCCACCACCGAGACCACCGACTGGCGCACCAAGTCCGGCATCTTCGCGGCGCAGAACTTCGTCGACGGCGTGTTCGCCGCATTGCCGCCCGCCAACATCGATACGCTGCTCGGCCGCTTCAAGCGCATTGCCGTGCGGCGCGGCCAGGTCATCGTCCGCCAGGGCGACCCCGGCGACTACTACTACGTGATCGACCAGGGCCGTTGCGTCGTGACGCGCGAGGTGGCCGGCGCCAACGTCGAACTGGCGCAGCTCAAGGGCGGCGACACCTTCGGCGAGGAGGCGCTGCTGGCCGAGACCGACCGCAACGCCACCGTGACGATGAAGACCGACGGCGTGCTGCTGCGCCTCGGCAAGGAAGACTTCGTCTCGCTGCTGAAGGAGCCGCTGCTGCGCCGGTTGTCGCCGAAGGAGGCGGCGCAGCGCGTCGCCGCCGGCGCAATGTGGATCGACACGCGCTTTCCGGCCGAGTACCGGATCGACGGCATGCCGGGGGCGCTCAACATCCCGCTCAACGAGATGCGCGGCGCCATCGCCATGCTGGAAGCGGGGAGGGAGTATATTGTTTATTGCCAGAGCGGCCGCCGCAGTTCGGCCGCCGCCTTCCTCCTCTCCCAGAAGGGTTACCGTGCCAGCCTCCTCGACGGCGGCTTGAAGGCACTGCTTGCCGAGAAAGGAAAAGCATGAGCGCGGTTCTCACTGCGCCGCAGGATGCGGGAGGGCTCTCGGACGTCGGGAGCCGGCTGGCGTTCTTCAAGAACCTGCAGACCGTCACCAACAAGATCCATGCGACGTCCAACATCGACGAAATCATGTTGGAGCTGTCGCAGGACATCTGCGCGCTGTTCAATGCCGACCGGCTGACGATCTACGCGATCGGCGAGGACAAGGCTTCGATCATCTCCAAGGTCAAGACCGGCCTCAACTCGTTCAAGGACCTGCGCCTGCCGATCGCCGACCAGAGCATCGCCGGCCACGTGGCCCTGGCGAAGACCATCGTCAACATCAAGGACGTCTACGACGAGGCCGAGTTGCGCGGCATCAATGCCCAACTGCGCTTCCTCCAGGAGGTCGACAAGCGCACCGGCTATCGCACCAAGCAGATGCTGGTCGGGCCGATCGTGGACAGCCCGACCGGAGACTTGCTGGGCGTCGTCCAGCTGATCAACAACAAGGCCGGCGTCCCGTTCGCCGCGGTCGCCGAGGAAGGCCTCAAGGGGCTGTGCGAGACGCTGGCGATCGCCTTCACTCAGCGCAACAAGCCGGCGCACGTCATCAAGTCGAAGTACGACCACCTCGTGGCGGACCTCGTCATCGCCGCGCAGGAACTGGAGCTGGCGGCCAAGTCGGCGCGCAAGAAGAACATCGACGTCGAGGAGGTGCTGATCACCGAGTTCCAGGTCAAGGTGCCGGTGCTCGGCGCGGCGCTGTCCAAGTACTTCGGCGTGCCGTACGAGGCGTACAAGGCCGAGCGCATCAAGCCGCTCGACCTTCTCAAGAACCTCAAGCGCGACTACGTCGAGCAGAACCAGTGGATTCCGATCGAAGAGGCCACCGAAGGCCTGGTCGTGCTCGCCACGGATCCCGAGCAGGTGAAGAGCTCGCGCATCGTCAACAACGTCTTCCCGCGCAGCAAGCCGACCTATCGCGTGACCACCATCCGCGAGTTCAAGCAGACGGTCGACCAGATGTTCGGCAGCGCCGGCTTCACCGACGACACCTCCGTCGGCGATCTGCTGTCGGGCATGGGCGAAGAGGGCGAGGAGGCGGTCGACTCGGGCGACGAGGTCTCGGCCGCCGCCGACAACGAACTCGTCAAGCTGGTCAACAAGATCATCGTCGATGCCTACCAGCAAGGCACTTCCGACATCCACATCGAGCCCGGCATCGGCAAGGACAAGGTGCAGATCCGCTTCCGCAAGGACGGCTCGCTGCAGAAGTACATCGACATCCCGGCCAGCTACCGCAATGCCATCGCGGCGCGCATCAAGATCATGTGCGACCTCGACATCTCGGAGAAGAGGAAGCCCCAGGACGGCAAGATCAAGTTCAAGAAGTTCGGCCCGCTCGACATCGAGCTGCGCGTGGCGACGATTCCCTCCGCCGGCGGCGTCGAGGACATCGTGATGCGTATCCTGGCGGCCGGCGAACCGATTCCGCTCGACAAGCTCGGCGTGCTGCCGACCAACCTCGAGAAGCTCAAGGCCTGCGTTTCCAAGCCCTACGGCCTGTTCTTCGTCTGCGGCCCGACGGGTTCCGGCAAGACCACCACGCTGCACTCGGTGCTCAAGTTCCTCAACACCCCGGACACCAAGATCTGGACGGCCGAGGACCCGGTCGAAATCACGCAGAAGGGCCTGCGCCAGGTGCAGATCAACAAGAAGGCCGGTCTCGACTTCGCGACCATCATGAAAGCCTTCCTGCGTGCGGATCCGGACATCATCATGGTGGGTGAAATGCGCGATGCCGAGACCACGGGCATCGGCATCGAAGCTTCGCTGACGGGCCACCTGGTGTTCGCCACGCTGCACACCAACAGCGCGCCGGAATCCATCATCCGCCTGCTCGACATGGGCATGGACCCGTTCAACTTCGCCGACGCGCTGCTCGGCATCCTGGCGCAGCGCCTGGCCAAGCGCCTGTGCAAGTGCAAGGAGGCGTACACGCCCGACGAGGCGGAGGCGAAGCATTTCGTCACCGAATACTGTTCCGAGCTCGTCAATACGCCGGCCTTCAAGAGGGACCCGAAGGCAGCCACGGAAGCCGTGTACCAGCGCCTGCTGAAGGACTACGGCAAGGACGGCAAATTCGAATTGCAGCGCGCCAAGGGCTGCGACGCCTGCGGCAACACCGGCTACAAGGGACGCGTCGGCCTGCACGAACTGATGGTCGGCACCGACCCGACCAAGAAGCTGATCCAGGAGCATGCGCGCGTCGCCGAGCTGCTGGCCCAGGCGCTCGACGACGGCATGCTGACCCTCAAGATGGACGGCATGGAGAAGGTGCTGCAGGGCATCACCGACATGAAGCAGGTGCGCGCCGTCTGCATCAAGTGACGCTCGC
>JBLNBJ010000062.1:0-11295 GCA_050259835.1 Ignavibacteria bacterium
CGAGGGTGGCGGGTGGTCGTCGACGCGTAGGTAAAGGAGGAGGCGGACGCCTTTTCGATCTTGTCCGCCGGGGGACACGAAGCGGCGACGACCACCCGTCGCCCTCGGCGGGCCGAAGGCATCGGTGTTCCGACTACCGTGGCCCTCGGAGGGCCGAAGCCCTCAGTGTCCCGCGTCGGTAGCTAATCCGCGAGAAGCTTGAGCCCCAAAATCCCCGCGACGATCAATCCGATGCACACCAGCCGCAGCGCTTCCGCCGATTCCCCGAACAGCAGGATGCCGAGCGTCGCCGTGCCGATGGCGCCGATGCCGGTCCACACCGCGTACGCCGTGCCGACCGGCAGCGCCTTCAGCGACCAGCCGAGCAGCAGCACCGACAGCACCATCAGCGCGATCGTGAATACGCTGGGCGCGAGCCGCGTGTAGCCTTCCGAGTACTTGAGGCCGATCGCCCAGCCGACCTCGCAGAGGCCGGCGAAGAACAGCACGATCCACGCGGCGCCGGCGGAGAGCGGCGGCAGCATGAAGCCGCTCAGACGCCCGCTGCGAAGATCGCGTCGGCGGCTGCGATGGTCGCTGCGATGTCGGCGTCGGAATGCGCGGCCGAAACGAAACCGGCCTCGAAGGCCGAGGGCGCGAGGTAGACGCCCTTCTCGAGCATGGCGTGGAAGAAGCGGTTGAAGGCTTCCTTGTCGCACTTCATCACCTCGGCGTAGGAGGTCGGCGGCGTCGCGGCGAAATAGACGCCAAACATGCCGCCCACCGACTGCGCGCTGAACTTCACGCCGCGCTTGCCCGCTGCGGCGGCGAGGCCGTCGACCAGCGACTTCGTCTTCGCCGTCAGCGCTTGGTAGAAGCCCGGCGCCTGGATCTTCCTGAGTGTCGCGAGGCCCGCGGCCACGGAGAGCGGGTTGCCCGACAGCGTGCCGGCCTGATAGACCGGGCCGAGCGGCGCGATCTTCTCCATGATGTCGCGGCGGCCGCCGAAGGCGCCGAGCGGCATGCCGCCGCCGACGACCTTGCCGAAGGTCGACAAGTCGGGCTTTATGCCATAGAGACCTTGCGCGCTGCCGAGACCGACGCGGAAGCCGGTCATCACCTCATCGAAGATCAGCACGGCGCCGTGCTTGGTGCACAGGTCGCGCATGGCCTTGAGGAACTCGGGCTTGGGCGCGATGAGATTCATGTTGCCGGCCACGGCTTCGACGATGACGCAGGCGATCTTGTCGGCGTGCTTGGCGAAGGCTTCCTCGAGTTGCGCGGCGTCGTTGTAGTCGAGCACCAGCGTGTGCTGCGCGAGGTCGGCGGGCACGCCCGACGACGACGGGTTGCCGAAAGTCAGCAGGCCCGAGCCGGCCTTCACCAGCAGGCTGTCGCCGTGGCCGTGGTAGCAGCCTTCGAACTTGACGATGGCGTCGCGGCCGGTGAAGCCGCGGGCCAGCCGGATCGCGCTCATGGTCGCCTCGGTGCCCGAGGAGACGAGGCGCACCATGTCCATGCTCGGCACAAGCTTCACCAGCAGTTCCGCGAGTTCGATCTCGCCTTCGGTCGGGGCGCCGAACGACAGGCCCTTGGCCGCCGTTTCCTGCACGGCGCGCACGGCGTCCGGCTCGGCATGGCCGAGGATCAGCGGGCCCCAGGAGCCGACGTAGTCGATATAGCGCTTGCCGTCGGCATCCCAGACGTAGGCGCCCTCGCCGCGGGCGAAGAAGCGCGGCGCGCCGCCGACGGAGCGGAACGCGCGCACGGGGGAATTGACGCCGCCGGGGATGGTCTTCTGGGCGCGGGCAAAAAGTTCTTCGTTGCGAGTCGTCATGATGGGTGTTTGCCTGAAGTCAGTCGAACAGACGCTGGAACGCCGCCGCGCGCTCCTGGATGTTCATCGCGTCGAACAAGTCGGTGATGACGGCGACCATGTCAGCGCCGGCATCGATTACGTCCTTCGCGTTGGCGAGCGTGATGCCGCCGATCGCGGCGATCGGGAGATGGAAGCGGCGCCGGGCTTCCGCCAGCAGGTCGAGCGAGGTGCGCGTGGCGTCCGGCTTGGTGGCGGAGGCGAAGACGCTGCCGACGGCGATGTAGTCGGCGCCCGCTGCGGCGGCCGCCTCCGCGCGGCCGATGTCGTTGTAGCACGACACGCCGAGGATGCGGTGGCTGCCCAGCGCCTGGCGCGCCATGCGGATGTCGCCGTCTTCCTTGCCGAGATGGGCGCCGTCGGCGCCGATTTCCAGCGCCAACCAGAGGTCGTCGTTGACGATCAGCTTCGCGCCGACCGCGCGGCAAATGCGCAGCAGTTCCGCCGCCTGCGCGCGCTTGAGCGGCGGCGGCGCGAACTTGTTGCGGTACTGGACGATGCGCACGCCGCCGGCCAGCGCGCTGCTCACCAGCGCGGAGAGGCGCGGCAGCAGGCTGTCGCTCGGGGTGATGGCGTAGAGCCCGCGCAGCGGGAGGCCGTCAGGCATCGCCCGAGCCCTCGTTGTTCCTGGCCCAGAAGAAGCGGTCCGGGATGAATTGCCCCATGCCGGGCCGGAAGCCGGCCGCCAGCGACTGCCAGGTGTACTCCTGGGCATCGCGCACGGCGTCGCCCATGTCGAGCCCGTTGGCGAGGTTGGCAGCGATCGCCGAGGCGAGCGTGCAGCCGGAACCGTGATAGCTGCCCGGCAGGCGGTCCCAGGTGTCGCTGCGGACCACGCCCTGGTCGTTGTACAGCGTGTTGATCACTTGCGCCGTGTTCGCATGGGTGCCGGTGACCAGCACGAATTCGCAGCCGGTGGCGGCCAGGCGGCGCGCGCACTCGGGCGCGTCCGGATCGTCGTCCTCGGCGTCGTCGTCCAGCGCCAGGCGACGCGCCTCGAGCGAGTTCGGCGTGAGGATGGTGGTCTGCGGCAGCAGCAATTCCACCATCGCGCTGATGGTTTCGTCGTCGGCGAGCGAATCGCCGCGGCCGGAGGCCAGCACCGGGTCGAGAACCAGCGGGATGTCGGGGTAGTCGGCGAGGATTTCCGCGACCACCGAGACCACCTCTGCGCTGCCCAGCATGCCGAGCTTGAACGCCGAGATCGGCATGTCCTCCAGCAAGGCGCGCGCCTGGTCGGCCACCCAGTCGGCGTCCATCGGCAGCACGTCTTCGACGCCGCTGGTGTCCTGGATGGTGAGCGCGGTGACCACCGAGAGCGGATGGCAGCCCATGCTGGCGAGGGTGAGGATGTCGGCTTGCAGGCCCGCGCCTCCGGTTGGATCGGAAGCGGCAAAGGTCATCACGACCGGCGGCAGGAGTTGGGAAGGAGCGGTGGCCATGGGAACGCCGAGGCGCACGGATGGAGATGAAGGACCGGCCGATTTTAACCGAAACTGTTTGGCCGCCCGGCGCGCGTGTCGGGTGCCGGCGACGCTGGCGGCACGGGCGCCCGCGCGGCACCATGGCGCCGTCTTTCAACGCAGGAACGTGAAGTGGCTTGTGCCGGATGCTCGGGCTGCGCGGCGCGCAGCGAATGCCGTCGCGGCGGCCGCGTCGAGCGCGCCGCCAAATGGGGCGGCATCGGCCTGTCGTTGACGGGTTCGCTGCTGCTGGCGACGGTGAAGGCCGCGGGCACCTCGCCGTTCGTCTTCCTGCTGCTGCTGGTGGCGAGCACCGCATGGACCGTGGCCGGCATCCTGATGCGCGATCGCGCCGTGGTGATGTCGAGCGCGCTGGGCATGGCCTTCAATCTTTCGGCGACGCTGATCCGCTGCTGAGGCGCGCCGCGCTTCCTTGGCCTTCCGCCGGGCAGCGATTACAATTGAGGTTCAGTCATGAAGACCGTGAACCTCGCCAACCATTTCCTGATCGCCATGCCGGCCATGGCCGACCCGAACTTTTCGCGCACGCTGACCTACGTCTGCGAGCACAACGCGGAAGGGGCGCTCGGCATCATCATCAACCGGCCGATCGAGATGAACGTCGCCGCGCTGTTCGACCGGGTGAACATCCCGCTCGAAGCGGAGTCGGCGAAGAACGAACTGGGCGAACTGCCGGTCTACTTCGGCGGCCCGGTGCAGACGGACCGCGGCTTCGTGCTGCACCGCCCCAAGGGCCAGTGGCACTCGACGCTCTCGGTCACCGAAGAGATCGGGCTCACCAGTTCGCGCGACATCCTGCAGGCGATTAGCGAATCCGGCGCGCCGCACGACGTCGTGATCTCCCTGGGCTATGCCGGCTGGTCGGCCGGCCAACTCGAGTGGGAAATCTCGCAGAACGCCTGGCTCACGGTGGCTGCCGACTCCCATATCCTGTTCGACCTCCCGCCGGAGGAACGCCTGCCCGCGGCCATGCAACTGCTCGGCGTCGATTTCGCCAATCTTTCCGAAATCGCCGGGCATGCCTGATGAAGTCGTCCTGGCCTTCGATTTCGGCATCCAACGCATCGGCGTCGCCGTCGGCGCTGCGATGCTGAGGTCGGCGCGTCCGCTCCACACCATTTCCGCTGCGGCGAATGCGCCGCGCTTCGAAGCCATCGGCAAGCTGATCGACGAATGGCGGCCGGCGCGCCTGGTGGTCGGGCTGCCGCTGAGCCTCGATGGCAGCGAGCACGAAATGACCGCCCGCTGCCGCCGCTTCGCGCAGCAGCTCCACGGCCGCTTCCGCCTGCCCGTCGAATTCGTCGACGAGCGCCTCTCCTCCGCGGAGGCCGAAGCGCGCCTGCGCGGCGAGGGCCGCGACCTGCGCCGCAACAAGGCCGCCATCGACGCCGAGGCGGCCGCCGTCATCCTGCAATCCTATTTCGACCGGACCGACCATGCCGACCCTGCCCCCAGCCACTGAACTCTGCCGGCGCCTGGCCGAGCTGATGCGCCCGCACGTCACGCCGGCCACCTGCCTGGTCGGCATCCAGACCGGCGGCGTCTGGATCGCCGAGTGGCTGCACCAGGAACTGGGACTGAAGCAGCCGCTCGGCAGCATGAACGTCTCGTTCTACCGCGACGACTACAGCCAGCGCGGGCTGCAGGCCGGGCGCAAGCCCTCGTCGATTCCCTTCGATGTCGAGGACGCGCACGTGATCATCGTCGACGATGTGCTCTACACCGGCCGCACCATCCGCGCCGCCATGAACGAACTGTTCGACTACGGCCGTCCGGCCAAGGTCGAACTCGCCGTGCTGGCGGACCGCGGCGGGCGCGAACTGCCGATCGCCGCGACCTACTGCCCGCACGCGCTGTCGCTGCCCGCTTCCCAAAGCCTCAACCTAGAACGCGCCGATGACGGCGGCCTCCAATTCACCATCGTCGAAAAATGAAGAACGACAATCCTCAGCTCAACAAGCACGGCGAACTCCAGCACCTGCTGACGCTCGACGGCCTGCCGCGCGAGATCATCCTGTCGATCCTGGACAACGCGGCGCCCTTCACCGAGGTCGCCGAGCGCGAAGTGAAGAAGGTGCCGCTGCTGCGCGGCAAGAGCGTGTTCAATCTCTTCTTCGAGAACTCGACGCGCACGCGCACCACCTTCGAGATCGCCGCCAAGCGCCTGTCGGCCGACGTCATCAACCTCAACATCAACACCTCGTCGACGGCCAAGGGCGAACGCCTGCTCGACACCGTCGACAACCTCGCCGCGATGCAGGCCGACATGTTCGTCGTGCGCCACGCGTCCAGCGGCGCGCCCTACCTGATCGCCCAGCACCTGCGCAACATCGGCGCCGACCACATCCGCGTGGTTAACGCCGGCGACGGGCGCCATGCGCATCCGACGCAGGGCCTGCTGGACATGTACACCATCCGGCACTACAAGAAGGACTTCACCCGGCTCACCTGCGCCATCGTCGGCGACGTGCTCCATTCGCGCGTGGCGCGCAGCCAGATCCACGCGCTTAAGACGCTCGGCGTGCCCGACATTCGCGTCGTCGGGCCGAAGACGCTGCTGCCCACCGGGGTCGAGCAGATGGGCGTGCGCGTGTTCAACGACATGCGCGAAGGCCTGCGCGGCGCCGACGTCGTGATGATGCTGCGGCTGCAGAACGAGCGCATGAACGGCGCGCTGCTGCCCAGCCCCCAGGAGTACTTCAAGTACTTCGGCCTCACCCCCGAAAAGCTCGAGCTCGCCAAGCCGGACGCCATCGTGATGCACCCGGGCCCGATGAACCGCGGCGTCGAGATCGACTCGGCGGTGGCGGACGGCGGCCAGGCGGTGATCCTGCCGCAGGTGACTTTCGGCATCGCGGTGCGAATGGCGGTGATGTCCATGCTGGGGGCGGGGAACTGAACATGAAGATCGAAATCAAGAACGGACACGTGATCGACCCCGCCAACGGCATCGACCGTCCCGCCAACGTCTACGTCGCCGAAGGCCGCATCGTCGCGGTCGGCAAGGCGCCGCAGGGTTTCACCGCGGAGGGCAGCATCGACGCCGGCGAATGCGTCGTGTGCCCCGGCCTCGTCGACCTCGCCGTGCGCCTGCGCGAGCCGGGCTTCGAATACAAGGCGACGCTCGAATCCGAGATGGCCGCGGCCGCCGCCGGCGGCGTCACCAGCCTCGCCTGCCCGCCGGACACCGACCCGCCGCTCGACGAGCCGGGGCTGGTCGAAATGCTCAAGCACCGCGCCCGCCTGCCCGACTTCGCGCATGTCTATCCGATCGGCGCGCTGACGCTCGGGCTCGCCGGTGAGCGGCTGACCGAAATGGCGGAATTGGCGGAAGCCGGCTGCATCGCCTTCGGCCAGGCCAACACCGTGATCCTCAACACGCAGGTGCTGATGCGCGCCATGCAATACGCGGCCACCTTCGGCTTCCCCGTGTGGCTCGCCGCGCAGGATCCGTATCTCGCCAAGAACGGCGTCGCCCACGAAGGCGAAGTGTCGGCGCGCCTCGGCCTGCCCGGCATCCCGGTGGTCGCGGAAACCATCGCGCTGGCGACCATCCTGCATCTCGCGCGCGAAACCGGCGCACGGCTGCACGTGACGCGCATCTCGAGCGCCGACGGCGTCGAAATGGTGCGCGCCGCACGCCGCGCCGGCATCGCCGTGACCTGCGACGTTTCGGTGAATCACCTGCACCTGTGCGAGAACGACATCGGCTACTTCGACCCGCATGCGCGGCTCGACCCGCCGCTGCGGGCCGCCGCCGACCGCGACGCCCTGCGCGCGGGGCTCGCCGACGGCACCATCGACGCGCTCTGCTCCGATCACACGCCGGTCGACGACGACGGCAAGCAGGCGCCCTTCGACGAAGCCGAAGCCGGCGCGACCGGGCTCGAGTTGCTGCTGCCGCTGATGCTCAAGTGGAGCCTCGATGCCAAGGTGCCGCTGGCGCAGGCGATCGCACGCGTCACCAGCGAGCCCGCGCGCGTGCTCGGCATCGAAGCCGGCACGCTCGGCGTCGGCAGCGCCGCCGACATCTGCGTGTTCGATCCGCGCGCCAAGGCGAGCGTGACGCGCCAACGCCTCAAGAGCCAGGGCAAGAACACGCCCTTCCTGGGCCGCGAACTGCCCGGCGAAGTGCGCTACACGCTGATCGACGGGCACCTGGCGTATTCGCCGCCGCTCTAGGCGGGGTTCGTCGCGCTCCCCTCGGCGCAGGCAGAGGCCAGTTCCAGGCGTTTCAGTTTTCCGGTGGGCGTGCGCGGCAGCGCGGCGCAGCGCAGGTAATGCCGCGGCGCCAGCGGCCCGAGTTGCCGCATGGCGTGTTCGCGGACGGCGTCGAGCTGCGTGCCGTCCGCCAGCACCAGCCCCACTGCCAGTGCTTCGAGCCCCTCTTCGACCTGCAGCGAAAATGCTCCTGCCTCGAGAACCCCAGGATGGCGCTCGAGCGTCTGCTCGATGTCCACCGGGTCGACCTTGAGGCCGCCGATGTTCAGCTGGTCGTCGCTGCGGCCCTCGATGTAGAGCAGGCCGTCTTCATCGAAGCGGCCAAGATCGCCTGGATGGAACCAGCCGTCGCGGAAGTGCTGGCGCGTGCGCGCTTCGTCGCGGTAGTAGCCCTCGACTTGGTGCGCCGAGCGGATGCGCAGCTCTCCGGTCCGGCCGGCGGGCAGTGGCGCGCCTGAGTCGTCGACCACTTCGACCCGCGCCCATTCGCATACGCGCCCGACGGAATCCGGATACCCGGCAAGGATTTGCGGGGTCGCGTGCGTGACCGCGCCAGATTCCGTGGAGCCGTAGATGACGTGGACGTTTTGCGTGAGGTGCGCGGTGATGGCCCGCAGGGTTTCCGTGCTCAGTGCGCCGCCCAGGATGCGCAGGCAGGCGAGGTCCGGGCAAGCGGCGCCCGCCGCCGCGGCCTGCGCCGCCAGCGCCTTGGCCTGCAGCGGCGACACGCTGGCGTGGGTGACCCGATGCCGCCGGAGGGCCGCGAAGAGGTGCGGCTCCGCCAGCGAGGCGGCGAAGACCACGGTGGAGCCTCGCGCCAGCGCGCCGATGGCCGGACGAAAGCCGGCGATGAAGTTTAGGTCCATGGTCAAAACGCGAGAAGCGGCATCGGCCGCCGTTCCCGGGGTTGCCTCGCGCGTGCCGATCATCGCGTGCGTCAGGGCCATGCCCTTCGGATCGCCCGAGGTGCCGGAGGAAATGGCAATGCGCATCGGGTCGCCGTCCGCAACGGGCTCGATCCGATAGTCCTGCGGTGCGCCCGTTTCGAACGATAGCCCCTTCAGGTCGGCGAAGCCGACTCCTTCGAGCGCCAGCTCGCTGCGTCCGGACACCACCCACCGGGCGCCGAAACGTCGCGCCGCCAACTGCCGCCGTTCGCGCGGAACCGCAGGATGGAGCGGCAACGAGACGGCGCCGATCTGAGCCAGCGCCAGCAGCACGACGAGGTGCAGCGGGATCTGCGCCATCGACATGCCGACGACTTCGCCGGCGCCGATGCCCTGAGTCCTCAGGAAGTGCGCCGCAATCCCCACCAGGCGACGCAACTCGGCGTAGCTGATCGCGCGTTCGTCGGTCAGCAGGGCGACGCCGTCCGGCTGGCAGGCAGCGCGTTGGTAGACGAGTTCGGCGACATTCGCTGCCATGCGCGAAGGGCCCGCCTAGACGCCGTGCGACTTGAACCAGTCGAGCATGCGCTTCCAGCCGTCCTCAGCCGCTTCCTTGCGGTAGGACGGCCGGTAGTCGGCGTGGAAGGCATGGCCGGCATCCGGGTAGACGTGGATCTGCGACTTGCCTCCCGCCTTGGCGATCGCCTTGCGCATCTCCTCGACGTCGGATTGCGGAATGCCCTGGTCCTGCGCGCCGTAGAGGCCAAGCACCGGGGCCTTCAAGGCATCGGCGACGTCGAGCGGCCAGCGCGGCATGCTGGCCGTCGGCGCGCCTTCGAGGGGACCGTACCACGCGACGGCGGCCTTGAGCTTGGGCTGGTGCACCGCGTAGAGCCAGGCCGTACGTCCGCCGCGGCAGAAACCTGTGATGCCGAGCCGGTCGACGTCGCCGCCACTCGACTTCGCCCATGCCACACAGGCGTCGAGGTCTGCGGTCACCTGCGCGTCGTTCGCCTTGGCGGCGAGCGCCAGCGCGTCCTGGACGTTGGCCAGCTTGGAGGGATCGCCGTAGCGCGCATAGAGTTCGGGCGCGATCGCCAGGTAGCCGGCCTTGGCGAGCCGCCGGCAGATGTCCTTGATGTATTCATGCACGCCGAAGATTTCGTGCACCACCAGCACCACGGGCGGATGTTCGACGCCCGCCGGCTGGGCGCGGTAAGCGGGCATGGCGCCGTCGGAGGTCGGGACGCTGATTTCGCCCGCCGTGAGACCCTGGGTGTCGGTGATGATCGCCGTCTGCGACATGACCGGACCGGCCGCCAGCGTGAATCCCGTGGCGAGCGAACCGACGAGGAAGCCGCGGCGCGAGAAGCCCACGACGGGTACGAGGCTGTCGAACTCTGCCTTGCTCATGGGGAAACCCTCCTTGTTCTTCTGGAGGGGTCAGAGTACGCGGCGCGCATTCAGGATGCAATGCATGACGGCGACGCGGGAATGACGAACGATCAGCCCTGCGGCTTCACCATCAGCACGTTGGTGCGGCTGCTGGTCACGTCGCCCCAGAACGAGAGCTTGGCGTACTGCTCGAACAGTTCGGGCGGCAGGATGGTCTCGCGCGGCTCGAGCCCGACTTTCGGCCGAATCTTGTGCAGTCCCGCCAGCCCGAGGCCTTCGTCGTAGGCCGGCGTGTCGAATTCGAGATTGGCGAAGTCGTGCTCGAAAGGCGCCTCGCCGAGGAACTGGTAGATCAACGGCAGCACGTGCTGCGGCCGCTGCACCAGCAGGTCATAGTCGACCACCAGCATGGCGCGGCCTTCCTGGCTGTAGTAGGCCTCCTTCAGCGCCGAGTAGGCCAGGCCGACCAGCCGGTTGCGCTGCGCCAGCGTCTCGCAACGCGTGAACACCGTGCTGCGCTCGCCATCATTGGCGAACAGCCCCGTGTTCTCGTACGGGTTCTTGCGGTAGAGGCGCTCGATGCTGTCCATCACCCAGGCGACGTTGCGCACGCAGGCGATGATCTTCGCCTGCGGGAAGAGATCGAGCAGCGCCGGCAGGCGCGCCGTCCAGATGCGGTTGGTGTCGAAGATTACGTCCTTGCCGGCGAGATCCGCGTAGTAGGAATCGAACAGGCCGCGCAGCAGGCGCCGCCGCTGTTCGGTGCCGACCTGCGCGGCCCACTCGGTACCGGCGCTCACCTGGTTGAGGATGGCCGTGAACAAGGCCGCCACCGGGCTGGTGACGCTGGCGTGGAAGCGCGGGTTCTGCCGCAGGATCGCCGAGAGCAGCGTCGAGCCCGAGCGCGGCAGCCCCGAGATGAAATGGAAGCGCGGCATGGCGGGACTACGCTAAAGCGCGCACTCCCCCTGGCCGCCCTTGCCGATGCCCTGGCCCGAGCCGCGGTTCTGCGAGATCGATTGCGGCATCGTCACCTGGATGCCCTGCTGCGGCGGCACCACCTGCGGCGCCGCGTTCGCTCCCGCCACGAAACCGAACTGCCCCGCGTTCACCTGGATCTGCCCGGCGCCGTTCTTCACCAGGATCGCGCCGTCCGCCACGTCCACGTGCAGACCGTTCGCCGGCGCCTGGCCCGACGTCGTCGGCACCTTGCCGCAGTCGTTCTGGCACAGCAGCGCGCCGAAGTGCGTGCCCCGGATGCCGATCGTCGCCGTCGCCGTCGAGAAGTTAACCTTGTCGTGGTTGCGCTTGCCGATCAGCCCCGTCACCGCTCGCAGCCCGCCCTTGAACATCGACAGCACCACGTTGTCGTTCTCCGGCTTCGCCTGGTTGAACTTGTAGCCGTCGATCTTCAACTGGCTGTTCGGCCGCAGCACCACTTCGCTGTTGTCCG
>JBLNBJ010000063.1:0-3143 GCA_050259835.1 Ignavibacteria bacterium
CGAGGGTGGCGGGTGGTCGTCGACGCGTAGGTAAAGGAGGAGGCGGACGCCTTTTCGATCTTGTCCGCCGGGGGACACGAAGCGGCGACGACCACCCGTCGCCCTCGGCGGGCCGAAGGCACCCGCCTTGGTAGTCGCACGCCGAGCAGCGTTACGTGTTCTGCACCACGATGTTCGGGAACTTCGCGCTCATGTCCTTCGCCTTCTCGGCCAGCTTCACGCCGATCCGGCGGGCGATGCCGCGATAGATCTCTGCCGTGCGGCCGTTCGGGTCGGAGACCACGGTCGGGTGGCCGCTGTCGACCTGCTCGCGGATCTTGATGTCGAGCGGCAGGGCGCCGAGCATCTCGACGTCGTAGTCCTTGGCCATCAGTTCGCCGCCGCCGGAACCGAAGATGTGCTCTTCGTTGCCGCACTTCGAGCAGATGTGGATGCTCATGTTCTCCACGATGCCGAGGATCGGGATGCCGACCTTCTCGAACATCTTGAGGCCCTTGCGCGCGTCGAGCAGCGCGATGTCCTGCGGCGTGGTCACGATCACGGCGCCGGTGACCGGCACGTGTTGTGCCAGCGTGAGCTGGATGTCGCCGGTGCCGGGAGGCATGTCGACGATCAGGTAGTCGAGGTCGTGCCAGCGGGTTTCGCCGAGCAGTTGCGTGAGCGCTTGCGTGACCATCGGGCCGCGCCAGACCATCGGCTGCTCGGGGTCGATCAGGAAGCCGATCGACATGGCCTGCAGGCCGTAGGCCTCCATCGGCTCAAGCGACTTGCCGTCGGCCGACTCGGGCCGGCCGGTGATGCCCAGCATCTGGGGTTGCGAGGGGCCGTAGATGTCGGCGTCGAGGATGCCGACCTGCGCGCCCTCGGCGGCCAGGGCCAGGGCCAGGTTCACCGCGGTGGTCGACTTGCCGACCCCGCCCTTGCCGGAGGCAACGGCGATGATGTTCTTGACGCCCGGCACGAGCTTCACGCCGCGCTGCGCCGTGTGGGCGACGATCTTCTGCGTCACGTTGGCCGAGACGTTGCCGACGCCAGCCACGCCCTTCAGCTTGTCGATCACCGCCTTGCGGATGAGCTCGACCTGGCTCTTGGCCGGATAGCCGAGCTCGATGTCGAGCGAGACGTCGGCGCCGCTCACCTTGATGTTCTTCGCCGCCTTGCCGGCGACGAGGTCCTTGCCCGTATTGGGATCGATGACTTCCTTGAGGGCGTTGTGGATTTCCTGTTCGTTTACAGACATGGGAGCCTCGAGATCGAAAAAGTGTTGGGACAAGCGGGTAGGGATTATCGCGTACAGAGGCGAACGGTACCCGACTGAATTGATCGAGATAATATATTAGGTGTTGCTGATTTTCCAAGAGGGCCTGCAAGAGCGCGCCGCGCCGGCCCCTTACCTTGCGGTAGACCGCCCGGAAATGGGATCATTCCGGTCTTGCCGCGCGCAATCTCACGAAAGTTCCCGTTTCCATGACCCGCAAGATCCTCGTCACTTCCGCCCTGCCCTACGCCAACGGTTCGATCCACCTCGGCCACCTCGTCGAGTACATCCAGACCGACATCTGGGTGCGCTTCCAGAAGATGTGCGGCAACGAATGCTGGTACGTCTGCGCCGATGACACCCACGGCACGCCGATCATGCTGCGCGCGGAGAAGGAGGCTATCCGTCCGGAGGAACTCATCGCCCGCGTCTACCAGGAGCACACGCGCGACTTCGCCGGCTTCCACGTCGAGTTCGACAACTACTATTCGACGCATTCCGACGAGACGCGCTTCTACTCCGAGGACATCTACAAGAAGCTGCAGGCGGCCGGCCTCATCGAGGTGCGCTCGATCCAGCAGTACTACGACCCGGTCAAGCAGATGTTCCTGCCCGACCGCTTCATCAAGGGCGAATGCCCGAAGTGCGGGGCCAAGGACCAGTACGGCGATTCCTGCGAGGCCTGCGGCGCCGCCTATGCGCCGACCGAACTGAAGAACCCGTACTCGGCGGTATCCGGCGCGACGCCCGAGTTGCGCTCCTCCGACCACTACTTCTTCAAGCTCTCCGACGCCAAGTGCCAGGCCTTCCTGCGCAAGTGGACGCAAGAGGGCAATCACGTGCCGACCGAAGCCGCCAACAAGCTGCAGGAGTGGATCGGCGCGGCGGGTGAGAACAAGCTCACCGACTGGGACATCTCGCGCGACGCGCCCTACTTCGGCTTCGAGATCCCTGGCGCGCCGGGCAAGTACTTCTACGTCTGGCTGGATGCGCCGATCGGCTACATGGGTTCGTTCAAGAACTTCTGCGCAAAGCGCGGCATGAACTTCGACGACTGGTGGGGCAAGGACTCGAAGGCCGAGCTCTATCACTTCATCGGCAAGGACATCCTCTACTTCCACGCGCTGTTCTGGCCGGCCGAACTCGAGCATGCCGGCTATCGCACGCCCACGGGCGTGCTGCCGCACGGCTTCCTCACCGTCGACGGCGCCAAGATGAGCAAGAGCCGCGGCACCTTCATCACCGCCGAGAGCTACCTGAAGGAAGGCCTCAACCCCGAGTGGCTGCGCTACTACTTCGCCGCCAAGCTCAACGGCACGATGGAAGACATCGACCTGAGCCTCGCCGACTTCGTCGCGCGCGTAAATAGCGACCTGGTCGGCAAGTACATCAACATTGCGAGCCGCTGCGCCGGGTTCCTGGCGAAGTTCTTCGAGGGCAAGCTGGCGTTCGGCGACGCCACGCCGCTGCTGGAAAGCGCCCGGGTGAGCGGCCAGGTCGTGTCCGACCACTTCGAGTCGCGCAACTACTCGCAGGCGCTGCGCGAAATCATGGCGCTGGCCGACCGCATCAACGGCGAGATCGCCGTCGCCGAGCCGTGGAAGCTCGCCAAGGACGAAGCGAAGCGCGCCGAATTGCACGACATCTGCTCGCGCGCGCTGCATGGCTTCTACATACTCTCCATCCTGCTGCGCCCGGTGCTGCCGGCGCTCACGTCGCGCGTCGCGCGCGAACTGTTCGGGATGGAGCGCGATTTCGCCTGGTCGGACCTCGGCGCGCTGCCGACCAAGGTGAACGCCTACCAGCACCTCATGCAACGCATCGAACCCAAGCAAGTCGAAGCCCTGATCATGGCCAACAAAGAAACGCTCGCCCCCGCGCCCGA